>JAUZSQ010000093.1 GCA_030949325.1 Sulfurovum sp. | reverse complement strand
GAAGAGAGTGATGTGTAGGATAATAAAGACCCCCAAAAGGGGAAAAGAATTACTTAGAGTTTTTCTTGTCTCTTGCTTGACGTTTTCTTACGTTTGCATCAAGTGATTTTTTACGAATTCTTACAGACAGTGGTGTGATTTCGATGAGTTCATCATCTTCTATCCATTCCATCGCTGATTCTAGTGTGATTTGTCTAGGCGTGACAAGCTTCACTGCTTCGTCTGTACCTGAGGTTCTCATGTTGGTAAGGGCTTTACCTTTGAGTGGGTTGACATCCAAATCACCAGGTCTTGCAGATTCACCAATGACCATACCCGAATAAACTTTTTCTTGTGGGCTAATAAACATCACACCACGGGCTTGGAGGTTAAAGATAGAAAAGGCTACAGCTTCACCATCATCCATAGAAACCAAGGCACCTGGGGTTCTGCTTTGTACTGTACCTGAATATGGTCTGTACTCTAGGTAAGAATGGTTCATGATACCTTCACCCTTGGTATCAGTCAAGAATTCATTTCTAAAGCCAATGAGTCCACGAGCAGGGATTTCAAATTCTAATCTTACTGTACCATCAGGCATAGGTACAAGAGAAGTCATATTGGCTTTTCTTTTCCCTAGTTTTTCGATAGCTACACCTTGGAATTCTGTTGGAACATCTACAACCAAATGCTCAAATGGCTCCATTTTGACACCATTTTCTTCTTTGGTAACGACTTCTGGACGTGCCAACATAAACTCAAAACCTTCACGTCTCATGTTTTCTGCCAAAATACCAATTTGAAGCTCACCACGACCAGAGACTTTGAATGACGCGTCACCCATAGGCTCCATACGCATTGCAATATTCGTTTCCATCTCTTTTTCTAATCTCTCAAAAATTTTGTTTGAAGTAACGTGCTTACCTTCTTGACCTGCTAGAGGACCATTGTTTACAGACAAGATAATAGACAAGGTAGGCTCTTCAACATGCATGGGGTCAAGTGCTACAGGGTTTTGTGGATCACATACAGAATCACCTACATCAATGTCATTAAATCCTGCGATTGCAACGATGTCACCAGCTTCTGCTTCTGCAATATCAATTCTTTCAAGACCTTTAAATCCGATAAGTTTAGAAATACGAGATTTAGATTTGCTTCCATCTGCTTTGACAAGAAGATACTCGTCACCTTTTTTGACTTTACCATTAAAGATACGCGTAATACCAATACGTCCTACGAAGTTATCAGAGTCAAGCGTAAACACTTGTGCTTGTGTATCGGCATCAGGTGAACCTTTTGGATAGGGTACTTTTTCGATAATTGCCTCAAAAAGTGGTGTCATATCTTTGTTTTCGTCTTCCATTTCCCATTTGGCATAGCCATCTCTAGCTGCTGCATAAAGTACAGGGAATTCAAGTTGCTCTTCATTGGCATCAAGTGCAACAAGTAGGTCAAACACTTCGTCCAATACTCTGTCGGGGTCTGAACCGTCTTTATCAATTTTGTTGATAACCACCACAGGGATAAGTCCAAAGGCAATCGCTTTTTTGAGTACAAACTTAGTTTGAGGCATAACCCCTTCTTGTGCATCGACAAGCAAAAGTACACCATCCACCATTTTAAGCACACGTTCTACTTCTCCACCAAAATCGGCGTGACCAGGAGTGTCAATAATATTGATTTTGTGGTCAGCATAATTAATCGCTGTATTTTTAGAAAGAATAGTGATTCCTCTTTCTTTTTCAATATCATTAGAGTCCATCGCTCTTTCTTGTACCTCTTGATGGGCTGCGTATGTTCCACTTTGTTGAAGAAGTTGATCGACAAGCGTTGTTTTACCGTGGTCAACGTGAGCAATAACGGCAATATTTTTAATTTTTTGCATAAAATGTCCTAGGATGAAGGGTGTGAACCTTATAAATTTTTGCGAATTATAACTAAAACTTACTATATAAGAGATTTTAGTTATACTACTATTCAAAATTAAGGGAGTATGCTGATGGAAACTATAGAAAAACACCATATACATTATGAAAAACCCAAGGTAACACTGCTACAAGAGTCAGGTCTTGGTGTAGCAGAAGTCGCAGCACGTACCTGTTATGATTCTTTTGAAAATTCTGAAAATGCCTGTATCCAAAATGCGATGCGTGATATGGATACCCAAGCCATCAACAACATAGAAGATTCTGATTTACTCTCCTCTTTGGCATGGGTACATCACCACCATTCTATCATCGAACACGCCACACTCTCCTATCTCGTGCAAGGTACAAGCAGAGGGGTACTCCAAGAACACGCACGGCATAGGATTCAAGCCATTTCGGTGAGAAGTACACGTTATACTATGTCTTCGGTGATTAATGCGTTTACGGCATCTTTGGAGAGTAGCGAGGGTTTTGACTTTTTCTTAGAGACAGTACTGACACTCAACCTTTTTGTGGTGATTGACCCTGAGTATCTGCGTATCGAAATTCGTGCTATCTATGATAAGTGTATGTTCCAGTATCAACGCAATGAAAATTACTTACAAGACGCTGTGGCTAAATCGTCTCTAGGCTTCATAGACCTACACAAAGGCAATGCCTCAGCCCTCTATCAAGCCCTACAAAAAGGAAAGAAAAAACGCAATGTAGGGGATGGGTTCAAGCATATTGTCTCAGACAATTGGAAAGTAGATATGGTTATTACTTTTAATATCCGTTCACTCAAAAATTATTTTGATTTGCGTGATTCAGGTGCGGCATGGTTTCAAATCCAATGGTTAGCAGAAAACATGAAAAAAGTCACACCTCTCAAATATCTAAGACTCATAGACAAAGAGTACAAAGCCTAAGACTATTTAAAGTATAAGCCTACTCTTTACCACATTTACCAGAAGCACACTTTCCTGCTTCACATTTCATTTCAAAGGGTTTGACATCGAGTGTATTATGCACTTTTCGTGCCTCAAATGCACCCTCTGTATAAAGAATATAGGTAAATATAGCACCCAGCACAACAAGAATAGATAGAATAATTAGAATCGTTTTTTTCATACACAATACCTTTGGTAATTTTAGTATAATCTTATCCAAAGCTTTGTATTTTTTTCTTAAAAACTATTTTTTGGGTAGATACAAGCTAAAAAGGACTCCAACATGCAGCATTCTCCCCTTCAACATTTCATACGAATTTCTCTTCAAGGGCTGTTTTGGCTTTTGCCTATTGTGGCTATATTGATTATATTGTCATGGCTCTATAGCAAGATTACTACCATGGTAGATTGGGTCTTTCGGCTAACAGGGTTCTTGCCTGAGAGTCATCTTTTTTTATGGGGTGTCGTCGTCGTTTGTATTTTTTTGCTGATTCTCTATCTGCTTGGATGGATTGTCAAAACCAGACTTGCCAATCTCTTTGAATACATCTTTTGTAAAATCCCAGGCTATGGCACTATCAAGAGAATTGTAGGTATCTTTAACTCTTCCAAAGAGGGTGAGAATCAAGTCTTGGTTGTAGCCATCAAAGGTTTCACCCAAGAAGGATACAATATCGGACTCATGTATTCCCAAAAAGAAAGTATCATCAAAGACCACTATACCGTCTCTCTCTCCATGTCACCTATCCCCAATGGTGGATTTATGTTTGAAATCCCTAAGCGTCATATTTCTATCATCCCTCATGCCTCTTTTGACAACAACTTACAATACTTACTCTCCATGGGAGTACGGAGCATGAGCGAAATATTAAAATGTGAATCTATAGAGTTCCAAGACTTAATGACCTTAGAACAATGGCTAGAAGAAAATAAAAAAACAGAAACCTGTTGATAGAAAATAGATTTTTATAGTAAAATAAGATAAAATAATAAATAATAAATAATTAGATGAGCGACTAAAGGACATATATTTGAAGATAGCAGAGAAAAAAGCATTAAAACGAGAATCCATTATACAAACAGCATTACAACTATTTTCCAAAAATGGTTTTCATAAGACAACGATACCGGATATTGCTAGTAAACTTCAGATGTCTGTGGGAAATTTATATAATTATTTTTCATCTAAAGATATATTGGCACAAGAGATCATTAAATACACTTCAGAAGCTTTGGGCGAAAAGATACGTGAAGTCAATATGACTGAGGCAACGGCTGAAGAAAAAATATACCAAATAGTGAGTATTTATTTTACTATGGCAGAAGAAAAACCAGAGATGATAGAGTATTTTTTGCGTGTCTATCTTTCTAACCGTGAAGTTTTTTCTGATGGCTGTGAAGGTATGGTTTGTGTCTCTGGGTTTATTACAGAAATCATGATTTTCTTTGATGATTCTGTGAGTTCAGGTGAACTACGCAATCAAGATTTCTTTTCGGCTTTTGGACTCTTTATGGGGTACTTGGGTGGTATGGTATTTCTCAAAGGGGAAAATGTATTGCCTAAGGGCATAGAACACTATATAGATGATATTTCACGTAATATTTATCATGCGTTAAAGGCATAAGATGTCTAGCAGTCCAAAGCCTAAACTCCTTTGGCTTCAATCTATTACTTGTAATGGCAATACACATTCTTTTTTAAACCATCCAGACCTTTTTTCTATACTTTCACATTTTGAGATGATTCATCATCCTGTATTAGAGGGTTCTGCTACTATGCAAGATGTACTCGCAGGTGCAGTGGATTGTGATGTACTTATTTTGGAGGGTTCTTTTAAAGAAGAGGGATTTTTGAAAGCTGGGGTGGAAGTTTCTTCTCTTATACATACTTATGCAAATAAAGCCAAATATATTATCACCGCAGGTACTTGTGCCACATTTGGTGGGATATTTAAACAAAATGACCCTGAAAATATTTCTGGTTTGTGTTTTGATATTGAAGAAAAAACATCACGTTATGTGAGGTATGCACCTAAACTTATCTCCTTGCCGGGATGTCCTATGCATCCTAAGTGGATGTCTTATGTGTTACTCATGCTCTCTCATGGTAAAAAGATAGAGATAGATAATCTACATCGTCCTGTAGAGCTTTATGGGTACACGGTACATACAGGATGTACGCGTAACGAGTACTTTGAATGGAAAATAGATACTGAAAACTATGGATTTAAAGAAGGTTGTCTTTTTTATGAACAAGGATGCCAAGGACCCTATACAAGAGGGTCTTGTAATAAGATACTTTGGAATGATACAAGTTCTAAAACACGTGTAGGTACACCTTGTTTTGGATGTACCGAACCTGCATTTCCTAGAATCTCCCTTCATAAAACCAAGACCAATATGGGCATACCTGCCAAAATGCCTATGGGTGTGCCAAGACGTGCGTATTTGACGCTCACTGGTGTAGTAAAAAGTTTTAAAATTAAACGATTTTCTGAACGTCTCATGGAGTATGATAAATGAAAAAGATACAGATACGACAACTCATAGAAAAGATAGAAGGTGAAGCCGAACTTGACTTTGTATTTAATAAAGGTAAAATAGAAGATGTAAAAATAAATTTTGGTTTTTACCGTGGTATAGAAGAAATACTTAAAGGAAAGGATGCACGGGATGCTTTGGTTATTACCCCACGAGTCTGTGGTATTTGTAACCATGCCCATTTACTCACTGCTGTACGTGCTATAGAAGATGGCTATAGAAAGGCTGGAGTTCCAGTAGAGTTAAGCTCTAAGGCTAGTGACATTAGAGAGTTTACCTTAGCATGTGAACTCATACAAAACCATGTTAAATGGCTTTATTTTACGATACTCCCCCAACTAGAACTGTATGTAAATCAAAAATCCGAAGAGAACTATGCTATTAAGGCTACGTATTTATCTTCTGTGATTACTAAGGCGTTGGCTATTTTTGCTGGGCAATGGCCACACTCTTCTTATGCCGTACCTGGAGGAGTGACTTGTGACCCTACACATTTAGATGTTATGCAAGCTACTTCTTTACTAGATGAGAGTATTACATTTTTTGAACAGGTGATGACGGGAATAAGTCTTGATAGGTACCTTGCGATAGATTCCGTTTCAAACTTAGACCAAATAGAAGGTGACTTTGGTAGGTTGTTGTATTTACTCGGTAGTAATGATATGGCAGAAATTGGGCAGAGTCATGATAGGTTTATTGTTTTTGGAGACTCTCCACTCTCAAAAGCAGGGAAATCAATAGTTACAAACTTTGCTAAGGTAGATGTACGATATGTCAAAGAGTCTATTCAAAAAGGCACAGTTGCAAAAGCTGTGACCTATAAAGAAAGGCTTTATGAAGTAGGGCCTTTAGCTCGTGGGATGGTAGCGAAAACACCTATCGTCAAAAGCCTACATAAACGCTATAAAGATTCAGTCCTTACACGTATTTTTGCTCGTGTACATGAGGTAGCACAACTTTTGGATTATAGTAAAACACTGCTTCAAAATTTACAACTTGATGAGCTTTCTTGTTCTTTGGTAAAAGGGATACAGGTAGATACATTTGAGGGTACAGGAGTGGTAGAAGCTGCAAGAGGTTCCCTTATACATACCACAACGGTAAAGGAAGGTCTGATTAGCAACTATGAGATTATCACGCCCACACAGTGGAATCTAAGCCATGGTACAAAAGAAGAATCGGGTATTGCTATAGAAGCGATGATAGACACTTCAAGTATAGATGAAGCCACGTTTATTTTCCGTGCTTTTGATGTTTGTTCTGTATGTACAACACAATAAAAGTCTAAACTAATGAATTAGTATTCACTAATTAAGTAAACTATTATAATAATTTACTATAATTTACTTATGAAATATATAATACTAATTTATTTAATCTTATTCACTGTTGTATCTGCGACTCCAAAAGAGAAGCAACTCGTTAGCTCTAAAGTGGCAATGCAGTTACTTGAAAGTATTAAAAAAGATGCGATAGTACTAGGCAGTGGAGAGATAGAAGTCCATGCTTTTATTGACCCTCTGTGTAAAATGTCTCAGCGTTATCTCTCTTTAATCTATAAGCGTAATCATGAAATTTTTTCTCATTATACTATTTATCTATATATGCATGAAATAAAAGCTAAAAAGTCAAAACAACATATTTTGACGATTATGGATGCCACATCACCCGAACGAATGATACATAATATTATGATAGACAAAGATATGTCTGCCTTAGTCTCTAGGCATAGTGTCAATAGCCGAGAGCTATTTGAAGATATAGCCAAGGTAGCTAAAACAATAGGTGTCAATAAACGACCCTATATAATGATAGGGGGGAAAGTAAAATGAGTCACTTCAAAAACAAACTATATCAATATTTTATATTTATCATTAAATTTAGAATAGTCATCATTGGGTTTTTTACGATACTCTTTTTGTATTTGGCATTGACTATGACCACGATGCTTACCCATAATGATGAGGCATTATGGCTACAAGGAAGTACAGAACATACTAAGCTTTTAGAGAATAATCATCAAGCCGTGTATATTGAAAAACTTCAACTTCACCTAGGCGAAAAAGCATTTTCCAGTAAAAATATAGACAAGATGAAACTCTTGCATAGCAATCTCAATACCATAAAAGATGTGATAAAAATAAACTCTCCATTAACACATACTGTCATTTCTTTTTCAGATGATAAGGTAGGGTCTTCTTTGGTTGAAGCTCACACACTGCAAGATAGTACACTCGCAGAGATTTCAAATACGTTAACAAGTGGCTTCAAAGATTTCACACAATTTTATTCTACAGATAAAGAGACACTCTATATTTATGTATTCTCATCATCTCCTGTTGACTTTTCAAGTATCTATATACCTTTCAAGTATGACAGTATCAAAGTAACCCAAGATCAAAATATATTTAAAGATATGACACTTTTTTCCATTCTTTTATCTACGCTATTTATTTTATTTTGTATTACTTTTAGGACTCTTATCCCCTCATTACTAGGGGTTGTTTTTATTGTTTTTACTACACTTTTTACTATTTCTGTATATAAATTTATACAACCTGATGTACCTTTACATGTTTCTATTTTATTGGTTTCCATTGCTGTCTCTATTATGGATTTTATTTACATTTATAATGGTTGGCATACAGCACAAGCCTCTCATTCTAGCCATCGTTCCCTTTATTATATCATGATGAAAACGATTAAACCCATTTTTTGGACCTCTGTTGTTACTGTAGTAGGTATCGGTGCTTTGACCGTGGAGCAAAGTATCATCTTACAATCTATAGGATATAATATTGTACTCTCGTCTCTTATTGCTTTTATTTTAACATTTACGCTTCTCATTGCCATGTTGTCTTTTTTTAAGATTAAAAAACCTTATATTATGACGAAAAATAGTTCTCGCTTTGTCGCAGGTCTTGAGGCTAGGTATAAAAAATCTTTATTACAAGTATTTCTTATTGTAACAGGGCTTATTTCTATAGCTACGGTTTCTTTTGTACTGATGCAACCCTCTAGTATTATTGAAGACTCCAACGATGAAGTCATACATATTATGTTGCCATCAGATGGTTTAACACACGCTTCATTACTCAAATTAGAAAATTTTCATGATGACATCACCTCACAATTTGAAGATGATATCGTAGATATTGTATCAAGTTATAAATATGCAAGAGGCTTTACCAAAGCCTATAATCCTTCTATGGAATTTGAAGTATCAAAAATAAATTTAAGCTTTATTGCTTTTGATTTTATTTTGTATAATATACAAGATGATTTAATGCTCAACTCCAATCAACTCGTTACTATCTATATTGAAGAAGACGGTATAGATAAAAATGTCATTCTTCAATGGATTAGAGAGTGGAATCAAGATAAAACCACACTCATAGACGATGCTAAATCTCTTCTGAGTGCTGCAAAGTATGACAGTATTAGCCACATGATTTATGTAGTATTCTTCATATTGTTTCTTCTGACTTTTATTATTTTTCATATCACAAAAAACAAAATGTTTGCCTTTATCGCCCTCACTGTTAATGCCATACCTTTAGTATGGTTTATTGCTATTTTACTCTTACTTGATATTTCTCTTTCCATTGAGATTTTGGTCTCTATGCTTATTATGATAGCATTATCTAGCGATGCGAGTATTCATTTTTTATGTTATTTTCATAGGAATTCAAAAGATAAGCTCTCCAATGAAGAGATTATCGAACACTCTTTTATTGAAGTAGGCACACCTATTGGGATGGGAAGTACCATTCTTCTTTTGACCTTCTTGTTGCTTATCTTTGCAAATATTCCTACTATATCAACTATTGGAGTCTATGCAGTTATATTGATAATCCTATCTTTACTAGCAGATCTTTTTATACTGCCTGTGTTATTTATTGAACTGATTAAATCAAAAAGTAAAGTGCTGTAAAGAGTTACTTTGCAGAAAATAGTTTTCTTGCCATAAAAAATCCAGTTCGTAAAAGTCCACTAGCATCTAAAAAGGTTTTCATATATTCATCAAAGCTCACAGCCCTGAAAGATAAATATTCTTCAAGATATTTCTCTGATGCTTCTATACCACCCTTTTTTTCTTCTTCTAGGAGTTTTGCATAAAGTTTAGCCATGTAATGTCGTGCTCTATCGGACATGGTAAACTTATAAGAAAAATACTTACGAGACCCATTTTGATGCTTGGAGAAGACATAGGTTTTATGAGCCAACCAATAATATCCACCATTTTTGGCGTGATTAAATACAAACCCTACAAACTCTTCATCTTTGGAGAGTGTCTTCCACATGATTTTAAAAATAATTTTTGGCATATCAGGATGCCTTACTATATTATGGTTTTGCCCCATCAGTTCTTCTTTAGCATAGCCTGAGAGTGATTCAAAATCTTGACTGACGGAGTTAATAATACCTTTCTCATTGGTACTAGTAGAATAGCTTAGGTTTTCATCTGCATATATTTCTTTGGTAAGCATGTGTATATCCTTTGGTATATAAAGTATTTACTGCACAGTCAGCATTGGGCGAAAAGGTATGGGGTTCGTATATATAAAAATTAAATTATAGTATTGAATATACACCTACGGATTATATATCAACCCATATATACCCTACAACTGACTGTGGACTAAACACTATGGATATATCTACATTATACAGCTAGAAGAAGCTAACTAAAGGAGGTATTCTATTTTCGATCTTATGGATAAGATAAACAAACATACTTCTCTAGCTGAACAATATAGAGAGTTATTTCTAAGTACTCTAAATGAATGACTATTCAGTATAATAGATAAAAAAAGCTTAAAGCATAATGAATTATGATAAGTTATGATTCATTATACTAAAAAGTAACTTCTTAGTATTTTTTTATAAAAATGAATTTGTATTCAATAACATTAAAGTTAAATCTACTTATTATAGTGAACAAGTATTCAACTTAAGGTTTGAATGAAATTATATAAAAGAGGAGTATCCAAATGAGTATAGACAAAGAAGAATCCGTAAGAAAACTCTTTACGGCAGAAAGTGCAGCAGTAGACACCAATAAAGGTGATACTTATTACGATGATTTGTACCTACAATGTCAAAAACGTATAGAGGATTTAAAAGAATTAGAACCTCTAAATAATAGAAGAGACTTTAGAGAAAGTATTGAGGATGAAGGTTTAGAAAGAAGGGATTTCTTAAAGTGGGCATCTGCAACTACTGCGATGCTTATGCTTCCTGCTTCCTTTACACCACTCGTAGCTGAAGCTGCTGTCTTGATGAACAAAGTACCTGTTATTTGGATAGAGCTGTCCGACTGTGCAGGAAATACCGAAGCACTTCTACGTTCTGACGGACCAAAAATTGATGAAATTATCTTAGATATTATCAATATTGAATTTCAGCATACTTTACAAGCAGCTTCAGGACATCAAGCTGAGAAGCAGATGAATGATGCAGTAGAACTCTTTAAGGTAAGTACTTACTCTTTGTTGAAGGTGCAGTACCACTAGGTGAGAATGGTGGATATGGAACTAATGGTGCTTCTGGTGAGACATTTGTAGACCAATTAATGCGTTTATCTGAACATGCAGCCGCAGTAGTGGCTGTTGGGTTCATGTGCTACTTATGGTGGTATCCCAGCAGCTGCTCCGAACCCAACTGATTCAGTAGGTGTGATGGATGTTGTAAAGGGTAAGCCACTTATTAACATTCCAGCTTGTCCTGCAAACCCATCAAATATGGTAGGCGTTATCTTACATTATGTATTAACAGGAACGATTCCTGAGCTTGATTCATTGCTTCGTCCTAAGTTTGCATTTGGGTACCGTATCCATGATAACTGTGAAAGACGTGCACACTTTGATGCAGGTGAATATGTAGAAGAGTTTGGAGATGAAGGTGCAAAAAATAACTTCTGTCTCTATAAGGTAGGATGTAAAGGTCCAATGACATTTAATAACTGTTCTATCATTCGTTATAACGAAGGTGTGAACTGGCCTATTGGTGTTGGACGTGGATGTATAGGATGTTCTGAACCAGACTTTTGGGACAAATATGCCTATGAAAGACCCATGGCAAATGCCAATATCAAAGCACCCACAGGTGGGGTTGAAAAGACCGTTGATGAATTTGGTCTAGGTTTACTGACTGTAGCAGGTATCGGTATCGGTATCCATGCAGCTGCCAGTGCCGCTGCAGGTAAAAGAGAAGATGGAGGAGAATACTAATGCCAGAATTAAATGAAAAAGCAGACGCACAAACAACAGGTGGTGGAGCAGAAACTGTAGAAGCCGCACATGGTGCAGATGGTAATTATCACAAAACAGATGCAAACGGAAATAAGCATATTATTGTGGACCCAATTACAAGAATTGAAGGTCACCTTAGAATTGAAGCAGTCATCAACAGTGACAACAAAATTATTGATGCTTGGAGTTCTTCAACGATGTTTAGAGGGATAGAGACTATTGTACAAAACAGAGATCCTAGAGATGTTGGTTTGATGACTATGCGTATTTGTGGTGTCTGTACAGGTACACACTACCAAAGATCAACAGAAGCTGTAGAAGATGCATTTAACATTACCATTCCTAAAAATGCACGTATTGTTCGTAATCTTATTCAAGGTTCATTACAAATGCATGATCACTTTGTACACTTTTATCACCTACATGCACTAGATTTTGTAGATGTTGTAGATGCAACTAAGGCTGATCCAGTTGCTACAGCAAAAGAAGCTGAAAAATGGGCAAAAATAGCTGGTACAACACCATATATGGCAGGTGCTACAGAATTTAAAAATATACAAGACCGTATTATTAAATTTGTTAAGCAAGGTCGTCTAGGTATATTTGGAAATGGATATTGGGGAAATACAGGATATAAACTCACACCTGAGCAAAACCTTATTGGTGTAGCACATTACCTTCAAGGACTAGATGTTCAAAGACGTATGTCTAAAATGCATGCACTCTTTGGTGGAAAATCTCCTCACCCTCAGTCTATTGTTGTTGGAGGGGTTACTTGTGTCATGGATATTCAAAACCCTGCACGTATTGCTCTTTTTCAAGAACTATTACGCGAAACAGCAGACTTTGTAAAAAGAGCGTATTTACCAGATATTTATATGGCAGGAACAGCGTATGCGAAAGAAGCCACAGATGCATCTCAGTCATTTCATTCAACTAAGCATAAAGGTGCAGCTGGAAAAGGTGTTGGTGGATCTGGTGGAGGATTACTGTCCTACATGTCTTATGGTGACTTTAGATTAGATGATACAGGTTTTTATAACTCTGCATTATTTTTACCAGCAGGGCTAGTGCTAGATGGTGACATTACTAAAGTACATGAACTTAACGAAGAGATGATTACAGAAGATGTAACACATGCATGGTTTGAAGGTACAGGTGCTCCTGAACATCCATATGAGGGAACAACGATTCCTAAATATACTGGACTTAACAAAAAAGACGATGGCTATGCCTATCTTAAAACAGATGAAAAATACTCATGGATTAAATCTCCATTGTATGATGGTCGTAAAGTAGAAGTAGGACCACTTGCACGTATGGTTGTTGGTTACGTTAAAGGTGATAAAAATATCACTAAATATGTAGGTAACTTCCTTAAACGTTCAGGTCTCCCTATTACTGTACTCTTTTCTACGGTGGGTAGAACGGCAGCTCGTGCTATAGAGACTGAGATGATTGCAGATGGTATGAAAGTATGGGCAGCAGAACTTGCTAAAAATGCAGCATCTGGAGATTTGAGTACATTTACAAGTTTTGATTTTGATGAAGTAAGTAAAGACTGTAGAGGGAGAGGATTAGCAGAAGCACCTAGAGGATCTTTAGGGCATTGGATTGTTATTAAAGACGGTTTGGTAAAAAACTTCCAAGCAGTTGTACCTTCAACATGGAATGCAGGACCTAGAGGACCAAATGGTGAGATTGGTGCCTATGAGGCAGCACTTATTGGTACAGTCGTTGCTAATCCAGAAGAGCCACTAGAAATCATTAGGACGGTACATAGCTTTGATCCTTGTATCGCTTGTGCGGTGCATGTGGTAGATACAAATGGTAAAGAGTTGGCTGTGTATAAAGTTGACCCTACCTGCGCATTCTAAGGAGTAGGCTATGAAAGAAAGATTAGGCTATAGACAGGTTAAGCGTAGAACAGGAGCATTGCGAGTCATTCATTGGATTAATGTGCTTTCTATGATGGCAGCAATTACCACAGGGTTGTATATTGCTGCTCCATATTACCAAACATTTATGGCAGATCCTGCTGTAGATAAGTATGTGATGGCATGGAACAGATGGGTACACTTTATGGTAGCTATTGTATTTGATGTAACATCTATTGTTATTTTCTATTTGACCTTCTTTCTCACGTGTAGATCGTCCATGGAGAAAAGCGTTACCAAATAAAGAGAATATGACAGAATTTGTGGAAGTACTTTTAAACCTACTTACACTCAATAGACGTAAAAAGTTTAGTTCAGAGCATAATGACAGTTTTAACATCATATACTTCTTCATCTTTCACTTCTTGATGATTTGGATGTTGCTTACAGGTTTGCAAATGTATGTGCATGGACTAGGGTCAGGTCTAAGTAGTGTTGGTGACTGTGGTGGCCATCGATGCTACATCTTAGTAACTGATTGGACTATACCTGTAGCAGCATTTTTTGTTGGTGGGGGACCTACTGCAACCACTTATGGATGTGCGTATTTCACATCATATTACGATGTGGCTACTCATTGTTTGGGTAGTGTTTCACATCTATTACCAATTTTGGAGAACAGTTTTCTGGAAAGAAGGCGATATTTCGATTATTGTTGGTGGTAGTAAATATGTTAAAATTAAAGAAGATGACAAAGCATAAGCCTTGTCATCAAAAAGGCTAAATATTGGCAGAACAAAAAATAGCACTCATCGGTATAGGGAACATTATGTTCCACGATGAGGGACTTGGTGCATACTTAGTAAAGTACATTGAAGAAAATTATGAGACACCCGATAACCTCACAATTGTTGAGGGAGGCACTTTAGGATTTACTTTGATGACTTATTATCAAGAATATGATAAAGTGATTGTTGTGGGAACTGGTTCAAAATCTGGACCTGTAGGTACGATAAATTCTGAAAATGCTGAACAAGTGATGGCAAATGAAGATGCCACACGTAAGACTGCAAATGAAGTTGAAATCACTATGATGATAGAAATCTGTTCTTTTCATGAAGATATGGGAGAAGTACAGCTCATTACTATGGTACCACATGATATTATTGAAGTTAAAAATGCTATGACACCTGAAGCTTTAGCATGTATGCCTACACTGGTGCATGCTACTTTAGATGAGTTGGCAAACTCTGGTGTGACACTTGTTAAAAAAATCTCAGATGAAGTCACATTTGAAAGCATCATTCATGCCTATGCAAACCCTAAGATATCAGACTTTGTAGATATGTCACAGTTTGTATCTTAAACACCCAAATTATTAGGAAAAAAATGTATTTTATCTTTGAAATAGCATTTAGTTCAAACAAAAACTATATTGCCAACCTTATACGAGCGTATGCGAAACAAGAAGAAATGGAAGTCGATGTACTTCAAACTGTAGATAAGATTCTTATGACCTTTAAAGAAGAAGATGAAAACTTAGAAAAGTTTTTACTGGGTATGGAAAATGTCATACCTGCATCACTTTTTTTGGATAAAGGTAAGCATTATTTTGCTGATAAGAAACCTGCACTTATGCCTGTAGAAAAATTGGATTTACCTCTGAATATTGCCCCCTGTCCTTCTTGCCAAAAGGAAATGTTTGATGTTAGTTCTCGTCGGTATTTTTATCCTTTTACGTCCTGTACAAACTGTGGTTCCCAGCATCCATTTTTAACTAAGTATCCCTATATTCGTGCCAATACTACCATGAAGTTTTTAGTGCCTTGTAAAGCCTGTGAAGAAGAAAGAAATAGTCATACTTTACGAAAAGACTATCCTCTTATCTCTTGTATTGACTGTGGTATTGGATTGCGTATGCTTGATAAAGATACAGAACATATGGCCTTAAATAAAGGAGATTATCGTCAACTCTTTAAGTCAAGTGCAGGAGCGATAGCCTCAGGTAAAACTGTATTGATGAAAACGATGCATGGATATAGAAAATTGTTTAACCCAAAAACTACCCATGAGGGTATTAAAAACAATGGACTTTCAACACTCCTCATTACTAATGCTGCAAATTTAAATGAACATCTTATGATAGTAGAGCAAGAATTTAATGCCCTACTGAGTATTGAACGACCTTTACTTAGAGTTGCTACGAAGAGCGAAGAAATGAAACATATTTATGGTTCTTCTGTTTTGGCAAAATACCCTGATGATGGTATGAGCATGTTATTGGCTGGAGAAGGGGTGAAGCATGGGCTAGACTATATGGCATATATTGAATGTGATAGTACGGAAGAAGCTGATTACTTAGTAGATTTTGATATGCCGATTAATAGTCAAAAAGATATAAAACTCTTTATCAATCAAGATACCAAGCTTTTTGTGTCTGGTGAACGGATAGTTTTTCCTGCCAAAGTACAAAACAATAAAAAGAGAATTAGTATTGCCCATGATTTAGCTTGTGTACCTATAGAAAATAAAAGTATCATCGACTCTCTTGAAGTATTTGATGCCGTAGAGACCACAGAACTTTATGTACTTGATGCAGAAGAAGGTTTCGAGAATATACATTCTAATCAGCATCGTTTTGAACAATATCAAGCTTCTATGATGTCTGTATTATCCGAACACTATAAGGTAGGTCAAAAAGCCATAGGGGTACATTTTGATGGTACACTCAATTTCCTTTATTATAACGGTAAGAAAGTCATCAATGCTGTACCTACTATAGCCTTTGAGTCAGATAACCTTTGGGAAAAAATTTCTACCCTTAGAGAAGGTTCAGATAGACTTGTAGGTAATTACAAAAAAGCGTACCCTGAAGTATGGGAACGATTAGATAATTTAGCGGGAGATATGGATATATTTGAAGTAACGGCCATTACTTTAGGACTTGCGGATGAAAGCTTTGAAGGTATTTCTGCCGAGGCATTGAGTTTTTTAGGCAAAGGTGGATTACAGATAGATACACGTGTCAAAGACAATCGTTTTGATAATTATGCATTTTTAACTTCTATCATGTCTTATCAACTAGGAGATGTAGAAAATAATTTTATGTGTTACAGTATTTATGAATCTTTTGGTGACTACATTGGAGAACTTGTACCCCAACTTTGTGATAAAGTAGGTTCTAATATTGTAGTACTTACGGGTGAGACTTTTGGTAATCAATCACTCTATGCTAGGATACAGCGTACCTTAGGTCAAAAAAAACCTTTGATGAGTAAAAACTTTCCTATAGGTAAGGAGAACGCGGTACATGGAGCTTTGTACTTATAAAATAGTCATCAAAGGTACAGTACAAGGTGTGGGTTTTCGTCCTTTTGTTTACGCGTTGTCTCAACGATATATACTAACGGGTACAGTTAGCAATGATAGCTCAGGGGTAACGATATACGTCAATTCTGATATTCTTACATTTAAACAGTTTCTTATTGCTCTTGAGTATGAATGTCCTATTTTAGCTATTGTTAATAGTGTAGAATATGAAGAAATTACGTATCAAGCATTTGATGATTTCCGTATTCTACAGACACAAGAAGATGGAGATGTACGGGTAAATATACCTGCTGATGTAAGTATGTGTACTGCCTGTGAAAAAGAACTTTTTGACCCAAACAATAGACGCTTTTCTTATCCATTTATTAACTGTACGCATTGTGGTGTGCGTTATTCCCTCATTTATGATTTACCTTATGATAGAGAAAAAACTTCTATGAAAAACTTTGAGATGTGTAAGAGATGTGAAGAGGAATATACCAATCCTTTAGACAGACGGTATCATGCCCAACCCATAGGGTGTTGGGACTGTGGTCCTTCTTTAACGCTTTGTGATACAAATGAAAATATAGATTTTGACAACACTAAAGTCATAGATAAAGTTGTTGCATTATTAAAAGATGGAGCTATCATTGCAGTTAAAGGTGTGGGTGGTTATCACTTGATGTGTGATGCGAGTAATGAAGATGCAGTTACAACTTTACGCGAACGAAAAAATAGACCTACGAAGCCTTTTGCAGTGATGGTAAAAGACACGACAATGGCAAAAGAATTAGCAGAGATTAATAGACATGAAGAAGAGCTATTGACTTCCAAAGAGAGACCTATTGTTTTGCTTGATGCTAAAGACTATAAAAATAGTCAACTTATAGCACCTCATATCTCACGCATTGGGCTCTTTCTTCCTTATACACCTTTGCACTTTCTCATATTTCAAAAGTTGAAGCAACCATTGGTGGCTACTTCTGCAAATGTAACAGATGAGCCTATCGCAACAAACAAAGAGAGTATTGAAAAACTCTCTGGGGTGTATGATTATTTATTAGAACATAACCGTGATATAGTCAATGGCTGTGATGATTCTGTGGTAATGGTAGTAAAAGACCAAGAAGTAATACTAAGACGTGCTAGAGGATACGCTCCTATGAGTGTAGAGCTTCCTTTTCACTTAGATAAAAAGTCTTTGGCTTTAGGAGCAAATCAAAAAAGTACTATAGCCATAGGCTTTGATAATCAAGCCATTCTTTCTCCTCATATAGGGGACCTTGATGGCATAGAATCTGTAGCGTATTATAAACAAAATATAGAAAATTTAAAACGTATTTACCACCATAAACCTGAAATAATGATACACGACAAACATCCAAACTATGAGAGTACAAAATATGCAAAAAGTTTAGAACTACCTAGACAAGAAGTACAGCACCATTATGCACATATCTTGGCTGTGATGGCAGAAAAACAACTTAGAGGTAAAGTATTTGGCGTAGCTTTTGATGGTACAGGGTATGGGGATGATGGAAACTTGTGGGGTGGGGAGTTTATGCTTTGTGACTATGATGGATATGAAAGAGTAGCTCATTTAAATTACTTCAAACTTCTAGGAGGGGCAAAAGCCATCAAAGAACCTAGACGCGTGGCACTTTCTTTGCTTTTTGACCTGTATGGCAAAAATGCTTTAGCACTTGATAATCCAAGCATAAGAGCATTTAGCGATAAAGAACTAGAAACCTCTTATGTGATGTGGGAAAAAGGACTAAATGCACCACTTAGCTCTTCTCTTGGACGGCTTTTTGACGCAGTTGCATCACTTTTAGGTCTATGTCAAGTAATGAGTTTTGAGGGAGAGAGTGGTATGATACTTGAAGAATTGTATGATAGTTCTGTAGAAGGGCATTACCCTTTTACTTACGAGAATGGAAAGATAGATATACTTCCACTACTAAGAGAGATGTTAAATGAAGAGTATAGTACTATAGCAGTCTCAAAGTTTTTTCATACTTTAGTAGAGATGATAGCGTTAGTGTATAAGCCGTATCATTTACCCTTAGTGTTGAGTGGGGGAGTGTTTCAAAATAGAGTGCTTTTAGAACTGGTACTGACAAGATTTCCTAAGGCAATACTTTCAAACAAGATACCCCCCTAATGATGGTGGGATTGCATTGGGACAGATAGTATCAAGAAATCATATAAAAGGAAAGAAATGAGTAGAAAGAAAAAAAAGATAGCCATAATTGGTTGTGGTTGGATTGGAAATGTTTTAAAAGAGAAGATGGAAGCCAAAGGGGATGAAGTGAACTGTCTTTCTCGTGACAATGGTATGGATACTTTGGTAGGGTTTTATGCAGCAGATGTGTTGATAATCGCTATTCCTCCTTCGGATGATTCTTTAGAGAGCATAGAAGATGCTTTGTATTCCGTGTCGTTAAATGAAGTACTTATTACCCAAGTGATACTTTTGAGCTCCATTTCTTTTTATGATGATAAAAAATCTATCGTGGAGGTAGAAGAACTAGTAGTAAGTAAAGATGAGAAATCTGTTATTTTGAGACTGGGAGGATTGATGGGATATGATAGAATTGCAGGAAAATACACGCAAGGTAAAACCATAGAAGATACACCTACCAATTATGTACATCGAGATGACGTAGTGGGTATTATAGAGAGTGTGATTGAGCAGAAAATGGAACATCGTACATTTAATGTTGTTGCACCCGTACAATCAACAAAAAAAGAGATATTTACTCAAAATGCAAAACAATATAATTTTGACGAGACACATTTTTCTGAGATGATAGGTAAGCATAATGTCTATACCCCTGAAATACTTTGTGACATTTTAGGATATAGCTTTAAAAAAGAAGATGTGAAAGACTTTTGGAAAGACTAAATAAATGTATATACTCATAAAAATACTTCAAAGTACAGTACTGTTATTGGCTAGTTTAACGCTACATATTATCCCTTGGGTTCCCTCTTGGACTATTGAAAATATAGTAAACTTTACTAGTATTGGACTTTTTATTTGGGTAGGGTATTTGTTTTATCTTATTATTAAAAAACTTTCAGAAATACAAAAGAAGCCAAATATCTATAAAAGTGCTATAGTAGCGGCTTTACTTTTTACTTATTTGGGAGGCGTAGCTATTTTACAAATTGGTATTTCTATAGGCAAAAGCACACATATCAAAACGTACCTCTTTGAGAATGAAATCTTTTATACCTACAAGACTTTAGCAGGAGCTATAGAGGTGAGCAGAAAAGATGGGGTATTACCTATACGTTCAGTACCTTTAAAAACCTTTACTTATAAAAAGGTAGAATTAGTACAAAAGGGCTTGAAAATATATGCATTAGTAGAAGGTAGATTGCAAGGGATTTATACCGTAAAGACGCAAAAACCTTAATCTAATAAAAAATCTAGATTAAGTTGCTCACGTTTTGCATGTGCACCATCACAATATGGGGTACATGTACTCTTCTTACATAGACATAAGTATGACTCAGCATCACGAGTAGCTATAAATTCTTTTGGCGTAAAATCTGTGCCTTTATGACTTCCATCACAAAGTACGCCATCAGCACTTTGCCCACAATTACAAAACTGGTAAGTTTGCGCTTTATTTAGGTAAGTTCTTACTGGATGTTTCAATGTGTTTCCTTGTATGTTTTATTTTGTCACGGAGATATAAATAATAAATCCTATAAAAATAAGAAATACGATAGTTGCACTATATCCAAACTTTACATCTTCTGTATTTACATCTTGGTTTGCTACATCTTGGTTTTTTTTGGGTATTTCTTTTTGCATGATAATTTACTTCCTTTTATTGTCTATTATAAACTTTAGTTCTTAAAATTACAGTATAAATGAATCTTTTAAAGGATACTTAATAATAAGAGACTATTATAGTGAATAAACATTCACTATAATAGTGAAAAGTAATATTTTAATGATAGAGGAGAAAGAATATGTGTACAGACTGTGGGTGTATTATAAGAGGTAAAGAGTTAGGTAGCCAAGGTGATACAATAGAACACGTAGGTGAACATAGCCATGATGATGGAAAAACATTTCATACACATGGTGAAGAGGGACATAGTCATGCGCATAATGAATCAAATGCACATCAAACTGCACATGAACATTTGCACCATAATCCACAACTTAATGATGCCAAAACTATTTCAGTCATCAAAAAGATTTTGGATAAAAATGACCAAGAAGCAAACCATAACAGAAAGCACCTAGAAGAGAATGGTATCTTAGGCATTAATCTTATGTCAAGTCCTGGTTCTGGGAAGACAACACTTTTGGAATACCTAGCAGACGTAGCAGATTTCAAGTTTGGGGTAGTGGAAGGTGACCTAGAGACAGAGCGTGATGCTGACCGTCTTAGAAAAAAAGGTATACCTGCGATGCAAATACAAACGGGAACAGCCTGTCATTTGGATGCATTTATGGTACATAAGGGCTTACACGATATGCCATTAGATACATTAGATGTGTGTTTTGTAGAAAATGTAGGAAACTTAGTTTGTCCTGCTAGTTATGATGTGGGTACACACTTGAACATTGTGCTAGTCTCTGTGCCTGAAGGTGAAGATAAAATAGCCAAATATCCAGTGATGTTCCGTCAAGCAGATTTGATACTCATCACAAAAACAGACTTGTTAGCACATTTTAAGTACGACATGGCACGTGAAAAAGAAGAGGCAAGACGCATCAAGCCTAATGTAGATATATTGGAAGTAAATGTGAACGATATAGAAACAGTTAAAGCTGTGGCTGAATGGATTGAATTTAAAAGAAAGATGAGGGTTTAAGATGTGTTTATCCATCCCAAGTAAAGTAGTAAAAATTTCAGATGACCAAACGATGTGTACGGTTGATACCATGGGTGTACAACGTGATGCAAACCTTATGATGATGGGTGATGATGATATTCAACTAGGAGATTATGTCTTGCTTCACATCGGGTTTGTGATGAATAAGATAGATGAAGATGAAGCTATGGCTTCTATAGATACCTATAAAGAGATACTAGAACTTCTCGATGAAGAAGATAGGAAAAAGGCGATTTTAGAAGATGATGAATGTGAAGCCAGAGGGGAGCAGTATACTCAGGAGATAAAAACAGATGGCTGAGCTAGAACTTAAAAACCTATACGATGATTTTCGTGATGGTGATACCATTAAAGCCTATGCACGTATTATTGCTGAAGATGCTAAGAAGTTGAAAAATCCTATAAATATCATGGAAGTATGTGGTGGACATACACATACTATTATGAAGTTTGGTTTACCTCAACTGCTTCCTGATAATGTAAACTTCATTCATGGACCAGGTTGTCCTGTATGTATCATGCCTAAAGAGAGAATTGACCATGCTTATGTATTGTCTATGCAAGCAGATGTTATTTTGGTGACTCTTGGAGACATGATAAAAGTACCAGGCTCAAATGGTAGCCTGCAAGATGCACGTGCCAAAGGTGCAGATGTACGTTTTGTCTATTCTCCTATGGAATGTTTGAAAATTGCAGAAGATAATCCGAGTAAAACAGTGATTTTCTTTGCTATTGGGTTCGAGACAACTACGCCAATGACCGCTGTACTTGTAGAAGAGACCATTAAACTAAAAGTACCCAATATACTTTTTCATATCAATCATGTCACTGTACCAGAAGTGATGGTTGAACTCATAGATAGCCGTGATGTTCATGTGGATTCTTATAACAACCGCATCAGATGCATTTCTTGGGCCTAGCCATGTAAGCGTGATAAGTGGTTCTAAGATTTATGATAAATTTCCTAAAGACTATGGTCGTCCTGTGGTAGTGACGGGGTTTGAACCTGTTGATGCAATGCAAGGCATTTCTATGATAGTTAAGCAGTTTGTAGAAGAACGATGTGAAATGGAAGTCCAATACAAACGTGTGGTAAACCATGATGGAAACCTCAAGGCACAAGCACTCATAGATACCTATTTTGAAAAGATGAGTCTTTTTAGATGGCGTGGGCTTGGTAATGTTCCTGATAGTGGATTAAAACTACGAGAAGAATACGCTGAGTATGATGCAGAAGTAAAATATAAAGATGTATTACCTATCGCTGAAATAGAAGACCATAAGCTTTGTATTTGTGGTGACATTTTACGTGGTATGGCAAAACCTCAAGAGTGTACTATATTTGGTACAGCCTGTAAGCCTACCACACCTATAGGGTCATGTATGGTCAGTAGCGAGGGAGCTTGTGCTGCGTATTATAAGTATGGAAATTTAATATGACAAAAAACATAACCATCGCTCATGGTAACGGTGGAGAAGAAAACAATGAATTGATTCAAAAAATCTTCTATAAGCACTTTGCGAATGACATCTTGGCTAAAAGTGAAGATGCTGCGGTCATAGAAGATGGAAAGTTAGCCTTTACTACAGATAGCTTTACGGTAAGCCCTCTGTTTTTCCCTGGTGGAGACATAGGAAAACTAGCAGTGTGTGGTACGTGTAATGACCTAGCTATGATGGGTGCGAAGCCTAAGTATATGACTTGTTCGGTCATCATAGAAGAAGGGTTTTCTACACGTGAATTAGAAAAAATAGTCAAGTCTATGAAAGTAGAGCTTGAAATTAATGGCGCGATTGTGGTGAGTGGCGATACAAAAGTAGTGCCTAGAGGTGCAGTGGATAAACTCTTTATTAATACTACAGGCATAGGGGTGATAGAACATAAAGGTATTACTGGCTTCTGGTCTTAAAGAGGGTATGAGTATCTTGGTGAGTCGTGATGTGGGTTGTCATGGTGCAACTATCTTTGCTGCACGTGAGGGTATAGAGCTTGAAAGTTCTCTCCAAACCGATTGTGCTTCACTCTACCCAGAAATCAAAGCTTTGATGGATGCTAATATAAACATAGTAGCTTTGCGTGATGCTACACGTGGAGGGGTTTCTGCCGTTCTCAATGAATGGGCTCAATCTTCGGATGTATGCGTAGAGATAGAAGAAGAAAAAGATACCTGTGCAAGAAGAAGTAAGAGGTATCTGTGAAATGTTAGGGTTTGAAGCTGTTGATCTGGCAAATGAAGGTACATTTGTACTTTGTGTGGCCAAAGAAGATGAGGCTAAGGCACTAGAAGTGCTACAAAAGACTCATACAACCGCTACAGTTTTAGGCACAGTAACTCTCTTACATAAAAGTAAGGTTATCCTTAATTCATCATGGGGAACTAAACGATTTTGGATTTACCTACGGGTGAGTTGTTGCCTCGGATTTGCTAAATTTATATAAGTATGATACTATACGTATAGACTATATGTATGAAAGGCTAGATTATGACTATACGTAAGAATTTCTTAATAGATCAAAAAATGGCAGAAGAGCTTGAAAAAATGGCAAAAGAAGAGGGTAAAACGCAAACGCAAATTACTCATGAAGCATTAGAAATATATATGCAAAACAAGAAACGAGAAAAACGGCTAGAGGCTTTAGATATGTTGGCAGGTTCACTCAATGGTAAAATTGGTGATATTAATATCAAAAAAGAACGTGGTGAATATTTGGCGAAAAAATATGGCTATTAATGTACTACTTGATACAAATATTGTATTAGATTTGTTTGATGGAGATAGAACCTCTTCTGCAAAATCATTGGCGAAAGTTAAAGAACTACTAAAGGGTGATAATACACTATATGTTAATTCAGATACATTAACTACAGCATTTTATATTCTTAGAAACCAAAAGAAAGTCACTTTTGAAGAGTCACTTTATGCGATACAGGAGACTATTAATATTTGTGAACTAATAAGCATAGAGCTAGATGATGTTCATGCTGCCTTAGAACTATGCATAAAGGAAAAATGTACGGACTACGAAGACGCTGTTCAGTATGTCTGTGCAAAAAAGATAGAAGCGGAGTTGATAGTGACGAATGATAAGAAATTTGTTTCTTTGGATATTGAACTTTGTCGTACGATGAGGTAGGTATAGATGAAACTCCTCCTCCTGGTCACCGCCTTTAACAGCCAAACCCAAGCCATCTACACAAGACTACAAGACAAAGGGCATACCGTTGTTGTCTGCTTTGCTATAAGTGAAAGTCAGATGCTAGAAGAGATAGAAGCTTTTGAGCCTAAGCTGATACTCTGTCCATTTTTAAAAGCGTATCTTCCCGCTAGCATTTATGAAAACTATCCAACCTATATTTTTCACCCTGGGCCACGAGGTGACAGAGGCCCTAATGCTTTGGAGTATGCACTCAAAAGCCATACGAAAGAGTGGGGGCTTGTGGTGCTTCGTGCTAATTCTGCGTATGATGGTGGTGATATTTATGCAGAAGTGCACTTTAAGGTCAGAGAGACCTACAAGGCTTCGCTTTATAGGCAAGAGATAGTCAATGCCTCGTTAGAAGCTTTGGAATTATTGTTTGACAATATAGTTAATAATACTTGTCTATCACAGGTAATGAACCCAATTCATGCACCCTTTACTTCGTCAACTACGGAGTATAAATTGGGAGATAGACTCAACGCAAACCATCATAGATAAAATAGACCTTTCAGATTCTATGCCTGGCGTACTTGATGAAATTCTTGGAGTAGCGTGTACTTTGTATGGTGCACATAAAGAAGAAAAGTTTAAAGGTTTACCTAAAGAGATACTAGGTAAAAGGGATGGGGCTATTTGTTTAGGTACGATAGACGGGGCTGTGTGGATCAGTCATCTTAAAACTGTTGGAGGATTTAAACTTCCTGCTACCTATGTGCTTAAAGAAAAACTACAAGGGGTAAGAGAAGAGCGTTTGCCTTTGATTTTCGATAAATCTTTTGAGACTTTTTATGAAGTAAGTGTTGAAAAACGTGACAATGTGGCTTACCTCTGTTTTAATTTTCATAACGGTGCGATGAATACGGCTCAGTGCATACGTCTAAAATATGCAGTAGAATACCTCAAAACGCAATGTGAAGTGCTAGTACTTGTGGGAGGAATGGATTTCTTTTCCAATGGGATACATCTCAATATTTTAGAAGATTCTGCTAAGCAGGGGGAAGATGGTTGGGCAAATATCAATGCTATGAATGATTTGGTAGGAGCCATAATTTATGCAGATGAAATAGTAACCATTGCCTCTTTTGGACGTAATGCAGGAGCAGGTGGTGTCTTTATGGGGATAGCTTGTGACTATGTAGTAGGTAAAGAAGGTGTAGTATTGAATCCTCATTATAAAATATTAGGACTTAGTGGGAGTGAGTATCATACCTATACTTTACCTAAACGTGTAGGAAATGATATTGCCTCAGAACTTTTGGACTCATGTTTACCTCTTAGTGTAAGTAAAGCAAAATCTTTAGGATTACTAGATGAGGTGTTTCCTCATGAAAGTTATTATGAAGATTTACATACTTTTGCCAAGGCTAAATATAACGATGACTTTTGTTTGGGATAAAGAAGATTATTTAGAAGAAAATAGAGCGATGATAGAGGGCTTAAAAGAAG
Source organism: Sulfurovum sp. (assembly GCA_030949325.1). Lineage (GTDB taxonomy): Bacteria > Campylobacterota > Campylobacteria > Campylobacterales > Sulfurovaceae > Sulfurovum. The sequence goes on along the minus strand of JAUZSQ010000093.1, from coordinate 84,337 downwards.
AAGAGCTTTCGGTGATGCACCCCGAGTTTTGGGATAATCAGAGTGCTTTTCATGCTTTACGGCAAGAATTTGTCTATAAAATATGTCCCAAAGAAACCCCAAAAAGATTAAAATTAATAAAAGGAGAATCATAGTGCATGAATATAGCGTAGTTCAAGCATTGTTAAACCAGTGTGAAGAAGTAGCCGCAGAAAATAATGCTACAGTAGTCAATAAAGTCATCACAAAAATAGGTGTGATGTCAGGCATAGAACCACAGCTCTTACAAACGGCTTTTGATACCTTTAAAGAAGGTACAATCTGTGCGAATGCAGAGTTTGTACAAAATATTCAAAAGCTCAAACTAGAATGTAAAGAGTGTGGCAATGTGTTTGAAGTAGATGAAGTACGCTATTTTTGTCTAAAGTGTGAGAGCCTAAGGGTTAAAGTACTTGATGGGGAAGATATGTACCTCATGAGTCTAGAAATGCAATAAAGGAATAAAATGCAAGAATATTGGGAAATTTATATGAAAAACTTGGAGGGTAAACCAGCCTCTATACAATTTAATGCGGGTATCTCTATGGAGGTTGAGGATTTAGGATACACTTATCCTATAGTGGCTTATGTCAAAGCAAAACTGAAAGAACCTAAAGAAAATGGATTATTAGGGGAAAATGAAGAACCTGAAATACTATTTTTGGAAGATAAATTAGAAGCTTCTATGATAAAGTTTCGTATTGGAAAGTATGTTGGTCGTGTAATATCTGATGGATATGTCACTTTTTTATATTATGTACAATACACCTATAATTGGCCTGACTTTATCGAGTTTGCCCTTAATCAACATGCAAGTTATGAAGTGAGTAATGGTCATAGCCAAGACGGTGAATGGAATTATTATAAAAAATTATTATATCCTACAGCCAAAGAGTGGCAACTTATCCAAAATCATAAAGTATGTGATAACTTAAAAGAACAGGATGATAATCTCTACTTAGCACGTGCCATACAACATACACTCTACTTTCCAGAGGGAGAAGAGCAAAAAGAGGCATTGATAGCTACACTCAATAAACAAAATTTTAAAATCCAATCAGAGGTAAAAAATGAAGAAGGTGTCAAAGGTTTTAAATTCTATCGTTTAGATAAACCTTTTTATCATGATATAGATGCTTTAACTTTAAGTCTTATCGATATGCTAGAAGAATATGGAGCAAGTTATGATGGTTGGGAAACCAGTGTAGTTAAATCATAACACCACTAGGGTCTTTGGCTCTAGCTATAATCTCTTGTAGGCTGGTATTTGATTCTTTTTTAGTATGCCTAATACCATGTTTGCTTAAGTATTGTAAAGCAACTGAGATATAGCCATCAAAAGCATTAGTAAGGGCTTTTGATAGTCCAAAGTCAAAGGTTACTTCATCGGGTACGATGCCCAAAACCATTGCCGTGGGGATAGCTTTCCCTTGAAGCTCCAGCATATCCATACATTGGAGTATACCTATCTCATGGGCTCCACCATTATTAAGCCCATAACCTGAAATTTCTTGTGCAGGTATGGCATAAATAGAGGCTGGGTTGTCATCAAGTCCTATGCTATCGAAAATGAGTATATGATCATTTTCTTCTAGTACATTAAGGAGATGTATCCCCTGCACACCACCATTAATGATAGCTAACTCTTCTGAGAATGTATAATTTTCATTTAAATACGTTGCAGCATAGACTCCTAATCCATCATCTTTTTGTAGCACATTTCCTATACCTATGATTATCATGTATTCCCTTGTATTTACTCTAAATATTATGATGCGTTACTTACCCAATAATATACTTATAATAGGCACTAAAGCTTTCGCAAGATTCTTATCTTCATTGATCACTTTATACGGAGTATAACCCTTAATCCATGATTCATAATTTTGGACTTTGGCATACACCCCAGGGAAGTTATCTTGAGCACATCCCTTTCCCCAACTGACAATCCCTACTAAGGTATTGTCTACAATCAAAGGCCCACCACTGTCTCCTTGACAACTGTCTCTAGTACTTTGCATATACCCTGCACATAACATATTATCCGTAATAGCTCCATTATAGGAGATACTACTATTACACAAAGAAGTACTCACAATAGGTACCAACGCTTCCATAAGTTGAGTAGGTACTACCGTACCTATCGTACTCATATTACCCCATCCTGCTACCTTGGTTTGTGTATCTGAAGCAAGACTATGTGAGGTATCATACGCAATCGGTGATACTTGGGTCACAGCCGTAGTAAGTTCTATTAGCCCAATATCATGATCAGAGAGTGAAGGATTATAAGACCCATGGACAATAAACCTTTTGGGTCTATACACAATCATAGTATTGATATTGTAACTCCCTACCTCTATGGTATCTCCACTGGCTACCTCATACACATTATTACTAGAATCTACCAAACAATGTGCAGCCGTGAGTACCCAAGTAGGAGCAATCAACGTCCCAGCACAATAAGGACTATCCTGCCATTTGAGAGCGACAATCGTTTGCCATTCTTCATTAGAAGCAGCAACTTCTGTCCCATTGATAATCTTGATTTCCGATGAAGCCCATAAAATACAAGAGCCTATAAGGCTCGTAATAAAAATATTTTTAAACATAGGTATTCCTTTGTATATTTAAGTAGTGTATTATAACGCTAAAGTCTTTAAAGCGCTACTCTAGCAACAATACCTTAGCCAAAAAGCAAAGCCAAAAATAAAGATAGGTCATGAGATAACTGCTATAATCTTAAACCAAAAAAACATAAAGTTATCCCATGACAGAAATTATAACACTCTTAAGATGTATCGCACCTATAATTGCAAAAACAAGCATAAACAACTAGAAATAATCATCCAAGCCTTGCTCTCAATGCGAGGAAGAATCACAATGTTAGGATTGAGCAGATGGAGTGAAAAAGGAGGGAGTTATCGGACAATTACACGGTTCTTTCATTCAAAGATAAATTGGGAAGAAATCAATTGGATGTTTATCAAAACGCATTTAACAAAGAAGGGTTCAATCTATCTTTTGGGTGGAGATGAAGTAGTAGTAAGCAAAAGTGGGAAGCATACTTATGGGGTAGATAGGTTTTATTCTTCTATCCAAAATCAAGTGATAAAAAGTTTGGCATTTCTCAATCTTTCGTTGATAAGCGTAGAGACAAGAAAAGCCTATCCACTAAGTACACAACAGATAGTGCGAGACAAAAAGAAGGTTGTATCAAAGATAAAAGTGTGAAGAAGAGTAAGAAAAAAAAGGATGCTAAAGTCGGAAGACCTAAAGGAAGTGGGAATCAAGATAAAAAAGATATTGAACTCTCACCCTATCTAAAATTTGTCAAAGAGTCCGTAAATAAGGCACTTAAACGGATTGACAAGCATATTGATATTGTCTATTTTGTCTTTGATGGAGCATTTGGAAATAATCCTGCTGTACAAATGGTTAGGCAATGTGGATTGCATATCATTTCTAAACTTCAAAAAAATTCTGCACTGGTATTTCCTTATAGTGGAGAGTATGCAGGAAGAGGAGCTCCTAGGAAATATGGAGATGCTATTGACTATGATAATCTTCCTGAACCCTATCTAAAATCAGATAGCATAGACGAAGATAAAAATATCCAAACAAGAATTTATCAAATGGAAATGTCCCATCGTAAATTTTCTGATACTCTCAATGTTGTGATTATCCAAAAGAGAAATTTAAGCACAGGTAAAATCTCTCATGTGAATCTCTTTTCTACCGATGTAACATTGGATTATGAAAAGGTTATTGATTACTATTCACTTCGCTTTCAGATTGAATTTGTCTTTAGAGATGCCAAGCAGTATTGGGGAATGGAGGATTCTATGAACATTAAGAAAATACCTATCCATAATTGGGCAAATCTCTCTACTTTTATGGTCAATTTCTCTCATGGATTACGCCAAAATTCTGATATGAATGAGATGAGTATTCTTGACCTTAAAGCCCACTACCACGGGCTTAAATACGTCAAAGAGGTATTTAAATTGCTTCCCCATTTAGCTAACGAGTATTTAATTCAGAAGGTATCCATTAAGATTGCGAATTTAGGGGCGATTCACTCTCGTGAGAGGGTGGCTTAGAGGGGGGTTTTTGGCTAAGGTATTGTAGCAATAGAAGGAGTATTAAAGCCTATATACAGTGTGTCATTATCCCTAGAAGTCGCTAAAGTACTGACAGCATTTCGTGAAGGGTTTGTATATATTTGGGTGACTTTGGGGTTGAGATTATCTTCAATATTGAGGACTTTTACCCCTTGTTTACTATTGAAATAGATATGTCTTTCATCATCGGAGACAAAAAAGGATTGGATTCTTTCTTTGTTTCTTACTTTAAATTGGGCTTTAATCTCTTTGATATTGTCAATATTATACGACTGAAACCCCATAGTATTGGCTAGATAGAGGGTCTTTTTATCATGGGATAATCTCATGGCATAGATATGTCCCAAGGTTGTGATATTTTGGATGACTTGTCTTGCTTTGAGGTCATAGACCATGAGCTTATTTTTATCATGGGTCAAAAGTATATCGTTTGTACGTAAGATAGAAAGCATCGAGTGTTGGTATTGTGCGATATAGAGTGGGGCAGAGGCTTTTATCTTTTTGGGATTTGTAATATCAAGTGTACTAAGCTTTTGTCCGTCTAAGATATATACAGATTTTTCATCCTTAGAGAGTGTGAAAGATACCATGCGAGGTTGCTCAAACTGCCCCAAGAGCGTAGGACGCTTTTTGTCTCTAATATCCAAAATATAAAAACCATGATTTCTATCACTAATATAGGCTTTGGTCTCATCTTTGGAGACCATGAGATGTGAAGGTGCATCATAATCATATTCCCCTTTTCCTGCATATTTACGCCCAATAGGGCTAATACGATTGGCTCTGATACGCAGTTTGAGTTTACTCTTTTGAAACTTACCTAGGACTTTGACCTGCTTCATATCTGAAATATTCAAAATCTTAAATCCTATAGCACGGTTGATAGTATAAAGTAGATTGGGGTCTTTGGAAGGAACAATCCCTTGTATAGCCCCTGCCAAAAATGCAAAATTCTCTTTGAGCAAATGAATCTTCGCTTGAGGAGACTTTTTATTACTAGTTTGGCTTCTTGTACCAATCTCTTGGTTAAAATCAGTTTTAATTTCGCCTTTATTATCCATCTTTACAATCCACGAATTATGTATCTCCGAATTAACACTCATCAAGTATCCACCATCAAAGGCTTTAACAATATGGTTGGCATGTAAACGTTTATCGCTTTTGTAGGTTTTGTCCCAAAGTATATTACCCTCTAAATCCAGCTTAAAAATCAATACCTTGGCATCATTGTCAATTTGATTAGAAGAAATATATCCCCCTTGGGTTTCTATAATCGTGCGACCATAACTTGAAGGGTATTGATTGACCATGGTTTCAAATTCAAGCGTACCTTCTTTGGAGAATTTAAGTATAGAGATTTGCTTCCTAGCATTGATAATAAATCCCCCATCCTTCGTAGCCACAGCATCTTCAACAGAATAAAGTTTACGTTGGTGCATAGACTTTTGCCATACAATATCCCCCTTTTGTGTGAGCTTTATCAGTACGAGTTTGTTTCTATCTTCTTTCCCTATCGCCATCAAATTGCCATCTTTGAGCAAGATTATCTGTTCAAAGGTGTTATCAAAGACTTTTTTCCAAGTGACTTTACCCTTTGTACTTATAGCCATAATTGTGTGTGTATCCACTCCGACAAAGCCTTTTGTTATCGCTACCATAGATTTAAAATAATACGGAAAAGTATATTTGACCTGACGCTTGGCATTCATATATAAGGTCTCACTAGAGTTGCTTCTCTTCCAAGAAAGGATATATCCTTTATCCAATGCCAAGACTTTACTCTGCCCATTGGTATTGTTAGGAAAGTACTTTTCCCACAATATCGTCCCCTTTTTATCTAGCTCTGCTATCCATGTATTGGGCGTTCTTGTATATCCTGTAAGCAGATAGGTTTCTTTGGCTGTGCGTTGTACATCGGTAATATTGGCTACACGGTTCAGAGGATAAATTCTATCCCAAAAGTGCATCTTGGCTATAGGGAGGATGTCTATTTTGGGATTTTTGCTATAGAGATAAAAACCACCCGACAAAAGTATCAACAGAAGCAGAGTAAACATACTCCAAGGCAAAACCAAAGACTTAGATTTCTCAATCTTAAACTGTGTTTTACAATGTAAACACTGATAATAATCTCCGACTCTCTTTACTTGGGTAGAAGCACAAGCCGTACAGTATATTTTGGTGAGCATTGATATCCTTTAAAAGTATGGGTTTTATACCCTATTTATATTTTGAAACCCCCTATCAAAGGTCATTAATTTACAATGATTAGATTCACAAAATAAATTGAAACATTACGATGCTAGAGAGTATAAATATAGCTATACCTAAAAGGGTAGCACCCCATAGATGGAAGTGTAACCAAGTACTTAAACGGTATTTGGCTAATGCACTCGCTACGACATCTTTTTTGTGATGATTGTCAAGTTCAAGGGTTTCTAGCTCTTTTACTAGCTCGTGAAGATGAGGTTTTACGAGTATAAACTGTACCAAAGCATAGACAAATAAAACAAAGTGAAGCAAAGTAGGAAGTAAAGTACTCAAAAACATCAGCGTAATCCAAAGAACTTCTGCATGAAAGTACTCACCATTGAACAACAAAGCCTTATAGTCTTCTATAGGGATAAACAATGCTTCCTCTTGGATGAGATAAATATTGCTCAAATTGATAGCCCCATAGAGTGCCAAACTCAATGAGACAAAAAGTAGCATAGCAATGAGTATATCTACTATAATATCTAAAAATATATGCAATTTTCTGTGGGTATGTAGGATTTTGTGGGCAAAGTAACGAGAGACAATCATGGAGAGGTAATCAAATATTGCGTTGATGAAGGGGAGAATAAAGAAAAAAAGAAGATAGGTTATATTTAAAGTATCTCCACTCTCTACTACTCCTACTCTCTACTACTACCTCCTACTATCTACTATCTACTCTCTATACTACTCCTCTACTATGCTCCCTACTCCTACTCCTACTCCTACTCCTACTCCTACTCCTATCCTCCTGCTCTACTCCTACTCCCTACTGCTACTACTGCTACTACTGCTACTACTCCTACTACTCCTACTCCTACTCCACTACTACTCCTACTCCTACTCCTACTACTACTACTCCTACTACTATCTCTTTCCATGTATTACTTAGGCGTGAAAAATAAGGTAGTTTTCTTATGAAAAATTCTAAGATAGTATCTATTTTGGTAAATAATAAATACAGAGTGACTACTTCAAAGATGAGATAGAGCGTGATACCTAGACGGTTACTATCAAGGAGTAAAGTATGTGTCCCAATTTGTCCTATGCCTCCCAAGAGCCATACGAGGTAAAAAAAAAGAAAAGAATACACGATAGAAAATTTGATATGTATCTGCCATGCTTTAGCTGAAAAGGGTTTGAGGCTTCCTAAATGTGTATCTAAAAAAGTCAAGACTTTTGTGAGGGTTTCCCTATAGGCATGAGAGTTATGCTTGAGTAATGCTTTTATCTCATCTTTAAATGACTCGATAGTTTTATCTGAGGTGAGCAATTTTTCCCTCAAGAAGGTTTTTTCTTCTTTGAGCTCTCCACGGATACGGGTGATAATCCAATAAAGAAGAGTAGAAAGAGAGATGATTGCAGTGATGAGCTTATTCTCAGAAAACATACTTATTATCTCATTCATCTATGCCCCTTTGTAGATATAGCTTTATTTTGGGAGAGTATAGCAAAATTGCACTTGGTCTCTATCTTCCAACACATACTGCGTACCATCAAAGCTATCTATGGCTTGGTTTTGGGAGTCAAATTGGAGGGTGTTTCCTGCTAGGCTGACCCAGCCGATTTGTTTGGCAGGTACGCCTACCATGAGGGCAAAGGGTTTGACATTACGGTTGACTACAGCACCTGAACCTATGAGGGCATATTCTCCGATGGTCACGCCACAGATGATAGTGGCATTGGCTCCTATGGATGAGCCTTTTTGAGTAGAGTGGGTTTGAATTCTTCTTTTCTTGTGATGAAGGCTCTGGGGTTGATGACATTGGTAAATACCATAGACGGACCCAAAAATACCTCATCTTCGATAGTAATGCCTTTGTAGATAGAGACATTGTTTTGTACCTTGACACCATTGCCAATATGTACATCCGCACCCACGACACAGTTTTGTCCAAAAGAACAATCCCTACCAATGACCGTACCTGATAATATATGAGAAAAGTGCCAAATCTTACTTCCTTCTCCAATATGTACGTTGGAGTCGATAATAGAACTTTCATGGACAAAGAATTTGGGTGTAGGTTGCATAGGTTTCCTTTGGGTTAATGGCTTATATTTTCTTTTTATTATGCCGATTTTTGATTTAAGTCATGATTAATATAGACCTGTTAAAATAGTTGATGCATTTTACGTTTGGGTCTCCTTATTGGCTTTTATTATTGTTACTCTTGCCTTGTTTTATCTGGTGTAAACCCTATCCCAAGACGTACTTTTTTGCCAAATTGTCATGGATTGGTTCTTTTGATAGAGGGATAGCTTGGGAGTCTTGGTTTAAAATACTACTGTTTAGCTTGATGGTGAGTGCCTTGGCTAAACCTTTGGTCTATGATGCACAAAAAAGTATGCACAAAAAAGGCAGAGACCTTATCTTGGTATTGGATGCGAGTGGTTCTATGGGGCAGAGTGGCTTTGATGTCAATGACCGACTCAAAAACAAATTTGAAATCAACCAAGCCTTGGCAAAAGACTTTATATCACAACGCTATGATGACAATATGGGGATTGTGGTTTTTGGTACTTTGCCTATACAGCTTCTCCTTTGACCTATGATTTGGATGGGCTTTCTTATCTTTTGGACTTGACCAATGTGGGTATTGCAGGAGAGAGTACAGCCATAGGTGACGCAATCATTCAGGCCATAGATACTTTATCGTATGGAGAAGCCCAGAGTAAAGTGATGGTCTTACTCAGCGATGGCTACCACAACGCAGGACGTAACTCACCCAAGTTTGCCGTGAGCCAAGCCAAAGCAAAAGGGATTAAAATCTATACGATTGGCATAGGCAAATCTTCTGATTATGATGTGACACTCTTAGAAACGATTGCCAAGCAAACAGATGCCAAGAGTTATCCTGCGTCTTCGTCTGAGGCGTTAGCAGAGGTGTATGCAGAGATTCATGCACTCGAACCCTCGGCTATTCGTAGTGAAAATTACCTCAGCCAAGGGGTGTTGATTGTCTTGCCTTTGTCGCTTGTGTTTTTCTTGTTATTGGGGTGGATACTTTGGGATAGGAGAGGCTTGTGAGCTTTTTATATCCTAGTGTTTTGTGGGTACTCTTGCCTCTAGGTATTTTGCTTTGGCACTCTCATCGTGCTATTGTGCCGTTGGTACATACCTTTATCTTGTGTTTGCTTGTCATCGCTTTGGCTCGTCCTATAGAAGAACAGGTGTTGCAAAAAGCCCATATCCAAGCCAAGGAGATTATTATTGCTTTGGATGTCTCGTATTCTATGAGGGCTGATGATATAAAACCTACTCGCTATGCTTTTGCCAAAGAGACGATTGTGGCATTGTTTGCCAAGAACCCTAGTGACAATATCATGCTCCTTGCCTTTACGAGTAATCCTCTTTTGCTTTCTCCTCCTACGACTGACCATGCCCTTATCGCTATAGCCCTAGAGAGTCTCAATCCTGATTTTATCCTCACCAAAGGCACATCGCTACAGAAGCTTTTTGACAAAGTCTCTACCTTAAACTCAAGAGACAAATCGCTTATCTTACTCTCTGATGGTGGAGAAGAAAGCGATATTGAGGGTGTGAGTGCTGTGATTAATACTTCTCATATTGCCTTACATATTTTAGCACTAGGAAGCAAGGAAGGCAGAACCATACGCAAACAAGACGGTACTATTCTCAAAGACAAAGAGGGTAATTTAGTCATCTCTCGTATCAATCCACTGTTAAAAAGTTTGGCAAGAAGTGTAGGGGCTTCTTATACTGTGGCTTCTAGCACTCCCCAAGCCACAGCCGATGCCCTAGATATACAAATACGCCAAGAGCAACTCGCTTCTCCAACGATTGCTAAGATGCATCGTTATTATTTGGAATATTATAGTCTGCCTTTGGGCGTAGCTATGTTACTTTTCTTGATGCTTCATACTAGAGGGGTCAAATATATGCTGATGATAATGCTCTTTTTGGGTATGGAAGTAGAGGCATCTTTTATGGACAATTATCATCTCATACGCGCGTATTCTGCCTATGAAGCACGAGACTACAACAGCACAAAGTCTCATTTGCAAAAGATACAAGAGCCTTCCTTGCAAAGTCAAATGGCTTTGGCAAATAGCTATTATCAACAAGGCAATTTTAAACAAGCATTGGCTTTGTATCTCGGCATTCAAAGTACTTCTGTCACGATTAAGCAAGTATTGTATTATAATATTGCTACGAGTTATAGCATGATGCAAGAGTATGCTAAAGCCAAAATATATTATATGCAATCCTTACAGCTAGTAGAAGAGAGTGATGCCTTGTATAATCTAGGTCTTATCGCACTATTAACTGATACAAAAGAGGCAAGTTTAGGTATCGCACATCCCAAATCTCAAAGTGATGCCAGTAGCAAGTCTGAGAGTGCTAAAGACAAAAAAGACGTAAAAAAAGCACAAGAAGAAGATAAACCAAGCTCAGGAAGTGGCGCAGGAGAAGCACAAAACAAGCAAGATATAGACAAAGATAAACCTCCTTCTAGACTGCTTTTAGAGAAAGAGTCCCAAGAAGACAAACACCCTCTAAGCTCTAAGGTCTATGAACTCATCAATAAAGGATATATCCGTGAAACACAGCCTTGGTAAACTCTTGTTATACTGTATGTGTGTGGTCTTGAACGCAGGAGATTTTGACTATACGCTAGAGATTAGTAAGAGCAATCCGTATGTCAAAGAAGCACTTCTTTTGACCCTAGATGTCAATCAAAGTAACCATGATGTGGTACTATTTTTTGATTTTGACCTTCTTCCAAGTGCAGATTATACCTTTGAACGTAGCAATATTCAAGAAATTGATGGCTATCATAATACACAAATACGCTATAGCTATTTGATTTATCCTCTTCGCAAGGGGCGTATAGAAGTCAACTTTTATTTACTTCAAAAAGCAACGACTGATGAGAGTGTAGCGTATAGCTTTTCGGGTGACAGAGACAATGTCAAAACCCTTGAAACGCGTGATACCTTCATAGCGATAAAGCCTTTGGTATTAAATGTCAAACCTTTGGCTAAGGGGACACAGATTGTAGGGGATTTTAAGCTAGACTATCGTATCAAAAAGCATGAAGCTTTGGCGTATGAACCTTTGCCTATGCAAGTGACTATTGAAGGCATAGGCTATCCTCCCCTTTTGGATGGACTGCTACCCAAAGAAAGCCTTTTCCAAACCTTTAGCCAAGCCCCTGAGGTCTCCGTATCTACTAGAGAACAAGGCAGATACGCCAAGGTCCATTATACTATGGCACTGTCTCATGATAGGAATTTTAGTCTAGCACCTATCGAGATACACGCCTTTAATCCTAGACTAGAAAAGTATTATTCCTTGCATATTCCTAGACAATCATTTGTGATTGCAGAGATAAACCACACAGCCTTGCTTGATAGCATCAACACGCCTTTAGCTGTAGAGATAGAGTGGTCTTGGCTAAAAGAGATGTTATTTGCCTTATTCTATGTGGCTGTAGGCTATACCACTGCGATATTGCTACAAGGCAGACGACCCAATAGCACTACACAAATACCCAAACCTCAAAGAGCTATACTTTTGGCTAAACTCGAAGGACTCTCTTCTATCAAAGTGCTGTTACAATGGTTGATGGCAACGGATATAATCTACTTTGCTGAGAATATATCAAGACTAGAAAGTAGCCTTTATACCCCAAACAAAATCGCGTTAAAAATACTCAAAAAAGAAATACGGGAGAAGATACAATGCATGAACACATAGTGCGTCTCAAACAAGAACTAAGCAAAGCCATTATAGGTCAAGAATCCATGATAGAGGGCTTACTCATAGGCTTACTCTGTGATGGACATATCCTCATAGAAGGAGTCCCTGGGTTGGCAAAGACTACGGCTATTAATGCACTCTCCAATGCCCTCAACCTTAATGCCAAGAGGATTCAATTTACCCCTGATATGCTTCCTTCTGATATGATGGGTGCACAAATTTATAATCCCCAAACGCATACATTTTCTATCAAAAAAGGACCACTCTTTACCCATTTGTTACTCGCAGATGAAATCAACAGAGCTCCTGCAAAAGTACAATCAGCCCTTTTGGAAGTGATGCAAGAGAGACAAATTACCATTGCCGAAGAGACTTTTGCTTTGGCACATCCTTTTTTGGTGATGGCAACACAAAACCCTATTGAGCAAGAGGGTGTCTATGCCTTACCACAAGCCCAATTAGACCGATTTATGATGAAACTTATTGTCTTGCATAACAGTGAAGAAGAAGAGTTAGAACATCATGCGTAATGTAGCTCAAAAAACCTTTGCTTCTGTAGAAGCTGTGTTGGGTATTGATGACCTCATACATTTACAAGAAGCATTGAGCACGGTGCATATTGATGAAGCATTGGAGAAGTATATCGTCCAACTCATCGTAGCTACAAGAAAGCCAAGTCAATTTAACCTAGAAGGCTTAGAAGAGGTCTTAATGTTTGGTGCAAGTCCAAGAGCGTCTATTGACCTCTACAAAGCCTCCAAAGCCAAGGCATTTTTACAAGGCAAAAACTTTGTCTCTCCGTCAGATATTGCAGGAGTCATTCATAAGGTTTTGCGTCATCGTATCGTACTGTCTTATGAAGCACGAGCCAAAGGGATAGACGTTGATAGTATCATCTCACAGATTGTAGAGACTATTCCTGTTCCATGATAGAGCCAAAAGCCTCGTATAAAGCCCTACAACTCAAAGCCCGTCATCAAGTCTATACCTTACTTTCTGGGTATAATCTCTCTAAGCTTTCTGCTGAGGGTTATGATTTCTGCCCAATTACGAGAGTATCAAATAGGCGATGATATACGCAAGATAAATTGGACAATCACTGCAAAATTAGGCAAACCCTATATCAAAGAATTTCATGCCAACCGTGAACTCTCCGTGGTCGTATGTGCCTTACTTGATGGTGGGATGTATTTTGCAAAAGGCAATCAAAAACAAGAAAAACTCAGCGAAGTAGCCAGTATCATAGGCTACCTTACAGAACAAAATTCAGACCTCTATACAGGCATAGCCTATAGCCAATCTGCTAGTATAGAGACATTGCCTACCAAACAACTCTATCTGATAGAACAATTTACCCAAGCACTTTATACGGCTCCATTACTTGGTACAAAGCTTGAGTATAACGATGCCATAGCCAAGCTTTTCAAGCGTCTCATCAAGCCCTCATTGGTCTTTGTCATCGGTGATTTTTTAGAAGAAGTTGACCTGTCTATCTTGGCACAAAAGCATGAAGTGATTGCCATTATCATTAGAGACAAAGCAGAAGAATCTCCTGCTCCTCTAGGTGAAGTGACCTTACACAATACACAAAACCATAGCGAAAAAGAAACCTACTTTGGCAAAAAAGCTATCCAACAATATCAAGCCAAACTACAAGCACATTTTATCAAATACGATATTCGCTCCGTCAAGATATTTACCGATGAAGAAGTGGTTTTGAAGCTTTTGAAGCTTTTTGTGTAAGAGTATGATAGACTTTAATTATTGATGTTCGCTCCTTCCCATCGCTCTTGCACAATGCCAAAAAATTAAATAAATTCCTTAATTCCTTGGCAGTGTCGCTCTTGCGTGGGAATAGATACGAGCGTTAATTGAACTGATGATAAGCATTCCAACCGAAGACGGATTGGAAGGAGAAAACCCCGTAAATAGGAGGGATAGAGAAGAAGAAAATAGTTATTCTTTAGTAAAAATACAAATTGGCTAAGGTATTGATAAAAGCATTTACTCTAAAGTCTTACCACTTTATGCTATAGTCTAGGCTAGATATTAACCCCATAAAGAGAGTAGATTATTATGTTGAGTATGAATGAAGATTTGGAAGGTGCCTTGTGTACCTATGTAGAGCTACTAGAAGATGAAGAATATTTTGAAGCCCATGAAGTCTTAGAAGAGGCGTGGCATCCTTTGCGTTTGAAGAAGCATCCTTTGGCGAATCTTGCGAAGGGTTTGATTAATGGGGCGATTGCTTTTGAGCATATTAAACGCAATAAAAACCATGCCAAAGACAAAGCGATAAAAGTCTTGGCTTCGTATGAAAGGCATAAGCATCTTTGTGTAGAAGGAGGGCTATATAGTACGGCTTTTCAAAAAGCGATACGAAAGATAGAACAGCTCAAACAAGAGAAGCTTTAGTGTTTGAAGCTATAGTCCAAGAGCATGAGTTGTGCTTGAATCTGTGTTGGGGTGTCTCCTTGAAATTCTAAACGGTTTTCTTTGAGTGTGCCTCCTGTGCCTAATTTCTTTTTGAGTATTTTGAGTAAAGTAGATAAGTCGGCTTTACTTAGATGAAAGGGTTGGACAATAGTCACTACTTTGCCTCGACGTTTTTCTTTGCTAAAGTAGAGTTGATGTTGCTGGGGTTCTTTGCTAGTAGTCTCTGCTGTTTTTGAGGGTTTGTCTTTGTTGGTGGATGTCCAACCTTCTTGTATACTTGTTTCCCATTTCAAATAGGTTTTTTTTCATGAGATGCCTTTAGCTATCTATCGTATAGATGATTTCTGTTTTGTGTTTCTTGATGACTTGAGTATCAAGGGTTAATCCGTCTATATTGAGTGCCAATAAGGATTCTATACTTTGAATATTGGCTTGGGAGAGTTCGCGTAAGACTTTGCCTCTATAGGCTTTTGCCCAATGGCTCACGACTTTACCCTCTTTGATAAACTTTAAGGTCGTGTAGGGTGTTTTGGGGACATAGTACTTATCATAAAACTCTGCACGTAGGTCTAGTATCTCTTCGTCTTGTGTATAGTTGTCCAATAAAGAGGAGGCAGAGACCGTGATAGAGCTTTTCGGGTTTGATTTCTCCTACGGCTTCACCTTGTTTGAGTTTATATTCAGGAATAAGGTCAGAGGCACGAATAGCACCCAAAAGATTGGAAAAAATGATGACATTGCTATCAATATACTGCTGTTGTGAGAGGGTAAGTGTCGGATAATCAAGATACTCAAAAGCCACACCCGTATAACGTTCTATGGCTTTCATAGTAAGCTCATGGATAATATCTGTTTGATATTTTGCCATTTCGCTTTCTTTTTTGATGCCAAACATTTTAGAGAGCTTTTGGGTATCTCCTTGTTGAATAATATTGGTATAGCTATGCAAAAGTTGCATCCGTTGAGGTGCAAGTGATTCAAAAAGTAAGGACGAGGGATTAAAAGAGTAGGTTCCTCCTGCTTGTTTTTTCTCACTAGGGGCAAATAAAATCTTCATAAATGGGGTCTCCTTCTAGGTTTATCTTAGAGATAATAGCGAAAAAATAGAAAATTTGTGTTTTTTTACCAAAACACTTGACATTTTATTTTATTTTGTCTATAATTCTCGTCCATTTAAAGTCTAATATCTTTTTATGATGGTGCTGGTGTAGCTCAGCTGGCTAGAGCAGCTGATTTGTAATCAGCAGGTCGGGGGTTCGAGTCCCTTCACCAGCTCCATAAATTTTTATCAGTGTTTGACCAGAACAAATTAAGCGTTTTTTAATTTAAGCATTATGGTGAGTTATTCAAGTGGTTAAAGAGATCGGATTGTAAATCCGCCGGCTATGCCTTCGAAGGTTCAAATCCTTCACTCATCACCATGTTAACCGTATGCGGGCGTAGCTCAGTGGCTAGAGTTCCTGCCTTCCAAGCAGGCTGTCGAGGGTTCGAATCCCTTCGCCCGCTCCACCAAACGGTATTCATCTGGGAGCTGATGTGAATCATATATTTACGAAACTTCACATTATCTACACAATCATACACTCATAACAATTACATATACAAGATAATAGACACTATAAATGCCCATATGGCTCAGGGGTAGAGCACTTCCTTGGTAAGGAAGAGGTCGTGAGTTCAAGTCTCACTATAGGCTCCACAAACAGAAAACCTGTTAAGTATGGACACAAGTATTACAAGATGTAACAGTTGTGTCCATATAGGTTAATATTGACTTAAGAATAATTGGGTATAATACTGCCTTTATATAAATATTTTACGCTAGGAGAATAGCATGGCTAAAGAAAAATTCGAACGAAATAAACCGCATGTTAACATCGGTACTATCGGTCACGTTGACCACGGAAAAACTACACTCACTGCAGCAATTACAATGTGTCTTGGACTTAAAAATGGTCAAGCTACAATGGATTATGATCAAATTGATAATGCTCCAGAAGAAAGAGAAAGAGGAATTACCATTGCTACTTCTCATGTAGAATATGAAACAGAAGCTAGACATTATGCACATGTCGATTGTCCCGGTCACGCCGATTATGTGAAGAACATGATTACTGGTGCTGCGCAAATGGATGGTGCTATTCTTGTTATTGCTGCGACTGATGGTCCAATGGCACAAACCAGAGAGCATATCCTTCTTTCTAAGCAAGTCGGTGTGCCTTACATCGTTATTTTCTTGAATAAAGAAGATCAACTTGATGATGAAGATAAAGAAGAGATGTTAGAACTCGTAGAAATGGAAGTTCGTGAACTTCTTGAAGAGTATGATTTCCCAGGTGATGATACCCCAATCATCGCTGGTTCTGCTTTCAAAGCATTAGAAGAAGCCAAAGCTGGTGAATCTGGTGAGTGGACAGATAAAATCTTTGAACTTATGAAACAAGTAGATGAGTATATTCCTGAACCAAAAAGAGAAAATGATAAAGATTTCTTGATGGCAATTGAAGATATCTTTACTATCCAAGGTCGTGGTACGGTTGTTACTGGTAAAGTAGACCAAGGTAAAGTATGTATTGGTGATGAAGTTGAAATCGTTGGTCTTAAAGACACACAAAAAACGACTGTAACTGGTGTTGAAATGTTCCGTAAGGAAATGGATTGTGGTCTTGCTGGAGATAACTGTGGTGTTCTTATCCGTGGTATCGACAAAGAAGCAGTGCAACGTGGTATGGTTCTTTGTAAACCAAACTCAATCAACCCACATACAGAATTTGAAGCTGAAATCTATGTATTGACTAAAGAAGAGGGTGGAAGACATACGCCATTCTTTAACAACTATAGACCACAGTTTTATGTACGTACAACAGATGTAACAGGTTCAGTTCAACTTCAAGAAGGTACTGAAATGGTTATGCCTGGTGATAATATCAAAGTTAATATTGAACTTATCGCTCCCGTTGCACTTGAACAAGGTACTAAGTTTGCTATCCGTGAAGGTGGTAGAACTGTTGGTGCTGGTGTTGTTTCTAAGATTATTGCATAATTCAACATGTACAAGGGCTTAGGCTCTTGTACTTTTATCATAGGAGATAACCATGAGAGAAACAGTACACCTAGGTTGTGAGAAATGTACAAGACGTAATTATCATACAACGAAGAATAAAAAAAAACGACTACAGAGAAACTTGCTCTTAAAAAGTATTGTAAATGGTGTAGATGCCATACGGTACACAAAGAGATGAAACTCTAATAGCGAGAAACGTAATACTTTTTTAAAGTCTAAGGTTTTATCCTTTAGGCTTTAATCTAGGCCAATAGCTCAGTTGGTAGAGCACTGGTCTCCAAAACCAGGTGCCGTGGGTTCGAGTCCCTCTTGGCCTGCCACAAAAAAGGTAACAAACATGGGAAAATTTTCAACATTTGTAATGAATGCTCGTACAGAGATTCATAAAGTAATATTTCCAACTAACGTACAAGTAAGACAAGCATTTTTAGCAGTGATTCTCGTAGTGACTGTAGTATCAATATTTTTAGCATTGGTTGACCTCTTAATGTCCTCCATCGTTTCATCAGTTTTATAGGGTAGATTATGGCTTTTCAATGGTATGCAATTCAAACGTATTCGGGGTCTGAGCAATCAGTTAAACGCGCAATCGAACAACTTGTGATTGATTATGGTATGGAAGAAAAAGTTGAACGCATCGTAGTGCCAACTGAAGAAGTTATCGAAGTCAAAAACGGTGAGAAAAAAATTACTGAGCGTACGCTCTATTCAGGATATGCTTTCGCACATATAGATCTGGATACTGAACTTTGGCATAGGATTCAATCTTTACCTAGAGTATCTAGATTTATCGGTGAACAAAAGACACCCACGCCACTGACTACCTCTGATGTCAAAAATATCTTAGACAAGATGGAGCAAAAATCAGCACCTCGTCCTAAGGTCGATTTTGAAACAGGGGAAATGGTACGTATCGTGGATGGTCCATTTGCAAACTTCACAGGTATGGTAGAAGAATATGACCTCAATCATGGAACACTTAAGCTCAATGTTTCTATTTTTGGACGAAATACACCTGTAGAAATACTGTACACTCAAGTCGAAAAAATCATATAATTCAAGGCTAACCTTTTAGCTCTAGTCTTTTATCTTGGGACTTAAAATACAAGATGTACATGACCAATTAATCTCAAAGGAAGAACAGATGGCAAAGAAAATAACTGAAAAGTTTAAAATGATGATTCCAGCAGGTGCTGCAAATCCATCTCCACCAGTAGGTCCAGCTCTTGGACAACGTGGTGTGAATATTATGGAATTTTGTAAAGCATTTAATGAAAAAACCAAAGATAAAATGGGTTTCAAAATCCCCGTTATCGTGACGGTATATGCAGATAGAAGTTTTACCTTTATCACCAAGCAACCACCAGCATCAGACCTTATCAAAAAGGCAGCAGGTATCAAAAAAGGTACAGATAATCCTATTTTAAATAAAGTAGGTTCTATTACTCAAGCACAACTTGATGAAATTATTGAGCAAAAAATTGTTGACCTTAATACCAATGATAAAGCAATGGCAGCAAATATTCTTGCTGGGTCTTGTAGATCTATGGGTGTTGAAATTACTGACTAAGGGTTCAACTTACCTTTAGAAGAGAGAATCAAAACCACATGATTTAAAAATGTGGGAGCATAAAGCGGAGAATTAAAATGGCAAAAAAACCAAGTAAAAGAATAGAAGCACTCCTTAAAAAGATAGATGCTTCTAAAGCATATAGTATCGATGATGCTATGACAACATTAAAAGAGCTTAAGTCTGCTAAATTTGATGAGACTATTGAAGTCGCATTAAACCTAAATGTAGATCCAAGACATGCAGACCAAATGGTTAGAGGATCAGTTGTTCTTCCTAATGGAACTGGTAAAACAGTAAGAGTAGCCGTTTTCGCTAAAGATGCAAAAGCAGATGAAGCCAAAGCAGCGGGAGCAGACCTTGTGGGTGCTGCTGACCTTATTGAAGATATCCAAGCAGGTAAAATTGACTTTGATATCGTTATCTCTACACCTGATATGATGGGTGTTCTTGGTAAAGTAGCAAGAATTTTGGGACCAAAAGGTCTTATGCCAAATCCTAAGACGGGTACAGTGACTATGGATGTGACTAAGGCTATTACCAATGCTAAAGGTGGTCAAGTAAACTTTAGAGTGGATAAAAAAGGAAATATCCATGCAGGTATTGGAAAAATCTCTTTTTCAAAAGAAGCGATTAAAGAAAACTTCATTACACTTCTTGAAGTAGTCAATAAAGCCAAACCAGCATCAGCAAAAGGTAGATATATTGCCACTGGGTCTATTTCACTTACTATGAGTCCTTCTATCTCTATGGATACGACAGAACTTATGGATGTAAAATAGCTTACCTTACCTAGAGGTTGTAGCCTTTGGGTTACAGCCCAATAGTTTCACTAAAGCGTGTAATATTTACATTTTTATTGAGCCTATTTGGTACTCATACATCTTAGATTAAAGACAATAGGGGCGAGAGCTTAATAGACTTATGTGAAAGCATAAGCAGTTGGAATTTCCAACACCCTTTTAGAAATCGGAAGGAGAATATAGATGACTAGAACTAGAAAAGAAGAACTTGTTGCCCAAATGACAGCAGAATTTCAAGGAGCAGGT
Organism: Sulfurovum sp.; assembly: GCA_030949325.1. Lineage (GTDB taxonomy): Bacteria > Campylobacterota > Campylobacteria > Campylobacterales > Sulfurovaceae > Sulfurovum. The sequence goes on along the minus strand of JAUZSQ010000093.1, from coordinate 64,095 downwards.
GCGATTATCGTTTGTGATTACAAAGGTATGACCGTTGAAAGTCTTGAGATTGTAAGAAATCTTGCAAAAGCAGAAGATACTAAGGTCCAAGTTGTAAAGAATAAATTGGCACGAATTGCATTGAAAAATGCAGGATGTGAAGATATTGAATTTACAGATACTAACCTTATAATCTGGAGTGATTCCCAAATCACAGCATGTAAGATTGCTGACAATGCATCCAATGATTTTAAAGAAGTTTTTTTCCATTAAAACGGGTTTGATTGAATCAAAAATTGCTGATATGGCGACGATTAATGCGATGGCAACTCTTCCTGATAGAGACACCCTTATTGGGATGCTTTTGAATGTTTGGAATGCACCAGTGCAGAACTTTACAATCGGAATGGATGCTCTTTCTAAGAAATTAGAAGAAGAAGCGTAGAGAAATAATAGCCCTAGGGCTTTTTAATAAAAAATATATTTAAGGAATTAATTATGGCAACAACTAAAGAAGATGTTCTTGAGTTTATCTCAAACATGTCAGTACTTGAGCTTTCAGAGCTTGTAAAAGAATTTGAAGAAAAATTTGGCGTATCAGCACAAGCTACAGTAGTAGCTGGTGGAGCGGCAGTAGAAGAAGTAGAAGAGCAAACAGAATTTGATGTTATTCTTACAGGTGCTGGAGAGAAAAAAATCAATGCAATTAAAGTCGTACGTGCGATTACAGGTCTTGGACTTAAGAAGCAAAAGGTGCAGTTGAAGGTGTTCCAACAACACTTAAAGAAGCTGTATCTAAAGACGAAGCTGAAACGATTAAAAAACAAATCGAAGATGCTGGTGCTGTGTGTGAACTTAAATAAGTCTTTGGACTTATTTAAGAAGACTAAGCTTTTGGGCTTGGTCTGATTTAGAGATATAGTTAAAAGCTATTGGGAGACATTTCATACCCTCTACGAATAGTTTCTTTGTGTATCTAGGTAGCATTTGTATGACTACTAAAACGATATTAATCCTTAACCACATTATTAAACACCACTACAAGGACAAACATGCTAAATTCTTTGCATTCTGGTAATAGACTTCGTGTTGACTTTTCCAAAACACCACGAGAGATAGAAATCCCTAATTTACTTCAACTACAACAAAAAAGTTACGAAAACTTTTTAATGTTAGGCGAAAAAGACAGAAGAAATTCTACACTTGAAAGGGTTTTTAAATCAGCTTTCCCTATACATGACCAACAAAATAGAATTACCCTCAGCTATAAGAATTCCGAAATCGTCAAACCTAAATATACGGTGCGTGAATGTATGGAGAGAGGACTGACGTATTCAGTTTCTTTAAAAATGAATATTTCTTTGACCATTTGGAACAGAGATGAAAAAACAGGGGAAAAGTTAGACCCTAAAGAGATTAAAGAACAAGCCGTATTCGTGCGAGATATTCCTTTGATGACAGAGAGAACTTCTTTTGTGGTCAATGGTGTAGAGCGTGTTATCGTCAATCAGCTTCACCGTTCTCCAGGGGTTATCTTCAAAGAAGAAGAAGGGACTACTGTAGGTGCAGGTATGCTTTACTCTGCACAAATTATTCCAGACCGTGGGTCTTGGTTGTACTTTGAGTATGATTCCAAAGGTATTTTATACGCACGAATCAACAAAAGAAGAAAAATTCCTGTGACTATCTTGTTTAGAGCCTTAGATTACTCTAAAGATGATATCGTAAAACTTTTTTATAATACAAAAGAAATTACGATTAGAGAAAATAGATTTTTAACACGATTTTCTCTCAATGACTTTTTGGGTCGTGCAGATTATGATGTCAAAGATATTGATGGTAATACTATTGTCAATGCAGGTAAAAGACTCACCAAGAAAAAAGCACAAAAACTCATGGATGAGGGCTTAGAGTGGATTGAATATCCTATTGATGTCTTGATTGAGCGACACTTGGCTTCGCCTGTGATTGACCAAGAGAGTGGTGAAATTTTATATGATGTTGTAGCTCCCTTAGATGAAGCCAAACTCAAAAAAATGCTTGAACAAGGTATTGAGACTATTGATATTATCAATGACCTTGAAGATGGGCTAGATAAGTCTATTATTAATGCCTTTATTGCAGACCATGAATCTTTGAGACTTTTGAAGCAAACGGAAGAGATAGAAGACGAAAATGTACTTTCAGCGATTCGTATTTACAAAGTCATGCGTCCAGGTGAGCCCGTGACACCTGATGCTGCCAAAGCCTTTTTAAGACAGCTATTTTTTGACCCTGAGCGTTATGACCTTACCAAAGTAGGGCGTATGAAAATGAACCATAAGCTAGGGCTTGATATACCAGAATATGCGACGATTCTTACTTCAGAAGACTTGATTAATACAGTGAAGTATTTGATTAAAGTCAAAAATGGGCAGGGGCATATTGATGACCGTGACCACTTGGGAAATAGAAGAATTAGGGCTATTGGTGAGCTTCTAGGGAATGAACTTCATAATGGTCTTGTCAAGATGCAAAAAGCCATTCGTGACAAGATGACAACTGTTTCTGGTACTTTAGATGAATTGATGCCTCATGACTTGGTAAACTCCAAGATGATTACCAATACCATTTTGGAATTTTTCTCTTCAGGACAACTTTCACAATTTATGGATCAAACCAATCCACTTTCAGAAGTGACACACAAAAGAAGACTCTCCGCACTAGGTGAGGGTGGACTTGTCAAAGAAAGAGCAGGATTTGAAGTGAGGGATGTACATCCTACGCATTATGGGCGTATTTGTCCTATTGAGACTCCAGAGGGTCAAAATATTGGTTTGATTAATACACTAGCGACGTATTCTAAAGTCAATGAACATGGATTTATTGAAGCGCCGTATAAAATTGTCAAAGACCGTCAAGTCACCGATGAGATTATTTATATTACAGCCACGCAAGAAGAAGACAAATGTATTGCTCCTGCGTCTACGGTAGTGAGTGAATCAGGCTATATTACCGAAGACCTTATTGAAACACGTCTCAATGGAAATATCGAACTCAATGATGCGACACGAGTAGATTTGATTGATATTTCTCCGTTGATGATTTCTGGTTCAGCTGCTGCGTTGATTCCTTTCTTGGAGCATGATGATGCCAACCGTGCGTTGATGGGTTCAAACATGCAACGTCAAGCTGTGCCATTGCTCAAAACCGATGCCCCAGTGGTAGGAACAGGGATGGAAGCGATTGTTTCTCGTGATGCATGGGAAGCTGTCAAGGCAGGTAGGTCAGGTGTCGTTGAAAAAAATAGATGCCAAAAATATTTATATTATGGGTGAAGATGAGACAGGTATGTTTATCGACCACTATCCACTCGAAAAGAATATGAGAACGAATCAAAATACGACCTTTACACAAACACCTATTATCAAACTTCATGATAAAGTCAAGCCAAACAAGTCATCGCTGATGGTGCCAATATGGATCAAGGTGAACTCGCCATTGGTAAGAACATCATGGTAGCCTTTATGCCTTGGTATGGATACAACTATGAAGATGCGATTATCATTTCTGAAAAAATCCTTAGAGAAGATACCTTTACTTCGGTACATACTTACGAAAAAGAAGTAGAAGCTAGAGAACTTAAGCATGGTACAGAAGAAATTACGCGTGATATTCCAAACATTCGCGAAGATGAATTACTCCATCTTGATGAATCAGGAATCATTAAAATCGGTACTTATGTTAAACCAGGTATGATTTTGGTAGGGAAAGTGTCACCTAAAGGTGAGATTAAACCGACACCAGAAGAGCGATTATTACGAGCAATTTTTGGTGAAAAAGCAGGACATGTGGTTAATAAATCACTCTATTGTCCTGCCTCTATGGAAGGGGTTATCGTTGATATCAAAGTCTTTACAAAAAAAGGCTATGACAAAGATGCCCGTGCCATTCAAGCATATGAAGAAGAGAAAGCTATCTTAGATGGTGACCACCATGACCAACTACTGATGATAGATAGAGAGTCTATCTTGCGTATCTCCAATTATCTTGCAGGTCAAGAATTGTCTAAAACTGTGAGCGTCGCTGAAGTTGAGTATGAAGCAGGAAGTCTTATTCCTGAAGAGATTATCAAGGGTGTGAATAGATTTGCCTTAGGTGGTGTGGTACAATCGTATAGCTCTGCTGTACAAACGGAGTATGAAGCACTCAAAAACTACTTCTTGAAACAAAAGAAAAAGCTCAAGAATGCCCATGAAGAGAAGTTAATCGTACTTGAAAAAGATGATATTTTACCTTCAGGGGTCACGAAGTTAGTCAAGATTTATATTGCTACCAAGCGTAAACTCAAAGTCGGTGATAAAATGGCTGGTCGTCACGGAAACAAAGGTATTGTATCCAATATCGTTCCTGAGATTGATATGCCGTATATGGAAGATGGACGACCTGTAGAGATTATCCTTAATCCTCTAGGGGTTCCGTCTCGTATGAACATTGGACAAATTCTTGAAGTACACTTGGGTCTAGTGGGTAAGAGACTTGGTGAACAAATTCAAGATATGTTTGATGCGAAACAAGAAAACTTTATTCAAGAACTTAGAGCCAAGATGATAGCCATTGCTGATGTAGCCAAACTAATGAATGGAAAAGAAGTCTTGACTGCGATGAGTGATGAAGAGTTACTTGTTTATGGTAGAGATTGGTCCACAGGGGTCAAATTTGCGGCACCTGTCTTTGAAGGTACAAACCAAGCTGAATTTGACAAGCTCTTTGAAATGGCAAAAATTGCACCTGATGGTAAAATGAAACTCTTTGATGGTAAAACAGGTGAGCAAATGATTGAGCGTGTCAACGTTGGATATATGTATATGCTCAAACTCCATCACCTTGTAGATGAAAAAGTCCATGCTCGTTCAACAGGACCTTATTCATTGGTAACGCAACAGCCAGTCGGTGGTAAAGCACTCTTTGGTGGACAAAGATTTGGAGAGATGGAAGTATGGGCATTGGAAGCCTATGGTGCGGCACATATTCTCAAAGAAATGTTGACGATTAAATCTGATGATGTTGAAGGTCGTGCTAGAGCTTATAGAGCGATTACCAAAGGTGAATCTGTACCAGAATCAGGTGTTCCTGAGACGATGTTTGTATTGACCAAAGAACTTCAAGCACTTGGGCTTGATGCAGAACTATATACGAGTAAAAACGAAACGGAGACAGAGAATGAGTAAGGGTTTAGAAAGTTTAGCATTAATTGATCTTAACAGTGAAGAGAGACCTTTAGATATTGCAGCACTACAGCTAAGAGTTGCTAGTCCTGAGAAGGTTCTTGCGTGGAGTTATGGTGAAGTCAAAAAGCCAGAAACCATTAACTACAGAACACTCAAACCTGAACGTGATGGCTTGTTTTGTGCCAAAATATTTGGACCTATTCGAGACTATGAGTGTCTTTGTGGTAAATACAAAAAGATGCGTTATAAAGGTGTCGTATGTGAAAAATGTGGGGTTGAAGTCACTTCTTCTAAAGTAAGACGTAACCGTATGGGACATATTGACCTTATTGCTCCTGTGGCACATATTTGGTATGTCTCTTCTTTGCCTTCTCGTATTGGTACACTTCTTGGTGTCAAGATGAAAGACCTTGAACGTGTTTTATATTATGAAGCGTATATTGTCAAAGATGCAGGAGAAGCTTCTTATGATAGTGCAGGTACGAACCTTCTTGCACGATATGATGTACTCAATGAAGAACAGTATCAGCAAATAGAACAGCGTTTTGGTGATACAGGTTTGGATGCAAGAATGGGTGGAGAAGTGGTGCGTGAACTCTTAGCAGAGCTTGACCTTGTCGATATGTTTGCTGGACTCAAAGAAGACATCCAAGCGACAAAATCCGAAGCCAAAAGAAAAACGATTGTCAAACGTCTCAAAGTCATTGAAGCATTTTTACATTCGGGTAACCGTCCTGAGTGGATGATGCTTACTCAACTGCCAGTCTTGCCACCTGACCTTAGACCTCTAGTCAGTCTTGATGGTGGAAAGTTTGCAGTATCTGATGTCAATGACCTTTATCGCAGGGTGATTAACCGTAACCAACGTCTGAAGAGATTAGTGGAACTTGATGCTCCAGAAATTATCGTAAGAAATGAAAAGCGTATGCTTCAAGAAGCTGTAGATGCATTGTTTGACAATGGTCGTCGTGGAAATGCCGTCAAAGGTGCAAACAAAAGACCACTTAAATCACTCTCAGAAGTCATTAAGGGAAAATCAGGACGTTTTAGACAAAACCTTTTGGGTAAACGTGTCGATTTCTCTGGACGTTCTGTTATTGTCGTAGGTCCTGACTTGCGTATGGATGAATGTGGGTTGCCAAAGATTATGGCAATTGAGCTATTTAAGCCACATTTGATGGCAAAACTCGAAGAAAAAGGTTATGCGACTACACTCAAACAAGCCAAAAAAATGATTGAGAAGAAAGAGAATGAAGTATGGGAATGTCTCGAAGAAGTCGTTGATAATTATCCTATCTTACTAAACCGTGCACCAACGCTACACAAACTTTCTATTCAAGCCTTTCACCCTCGTTTGATTGAAGGTAAAGCGATTCAATTACATCCACTTGTTTGTTCTGCGTTTAATGCCGACTTTGATGGTGACCAAATGGCTGTGCATATTCCACTCTCAGCCGAAGCGATTGCTGAAGCCAAAGTATTGATGTTGGCTTCAATGAATATTTTGCTTCCTGCTTCTGGTAAGGCAATTGCTGTACCTTCACAAGATATGATTTTGGGTCTGTACTACTTGACACTTGAAAAAAATGATGTCAAAGGTGAAAACAAACTTTTTTCTAATGTAGATGAAGTAGAAATTGCCTTTGACCAAAATGCATTAAATCTCAATGCTCGTATCCGAACCGTCATTGACGGACATATTGCCAAATCAACAGCAGGAAGATTGATTTTAAAATCTATTATTCCTGATTATGTACCTGAAAAATATTGGAACAAAGTCTTAAAGAAAAAAGATATTGGTACATTGGTTGATTATATTTATAAAATAGGTGGTGTAGCAGAAACTGCTGGTTTCCTTGACAACCTCAAAGACATGGGTTTCAAATATGCAACTAAAGTAGGGGTTTCTATCTCTATTGATGATATTAAAATTCCTGATATGAAAGTTGGACGTGTCATCTCTGCCAAAGAAGAAGTCAAAGAGATTCAACGCCAATATGGTGCAGGACTTTTGACTGACCAAGAGCGTTATAACAAAATTATTGATATTTGGACAGATGCAAACAATGAAATTGCAGAAGGACTTATGACGTTGATTCGAGGCGACAAAGACGGATTTAACTCTGTACATATGATGGCAGATTCTGGTGCAAGAGGGTCGGCTGCTCAGATTAGACAGCTCTCAGGTATGAGGGGGTTGATGGCAAAATCTGATGGTTCTATTATTGAAACACCTATTACGTCAAACTTCCGTGAAGGTCTGAATGTACTTGAATACTTTATCTCCACCCATGGTGCGAGAAAAGGTCTAGCAGATACAGCACTTAAGACTGCCAATGCTGGGTATTTGACTAGAAAGCTTATTGATGTGGCACAAAATGTCAAAATTTCTTTGACCGATTGTGGGACACATGAAGGTGTAGCAGTGTCTGATATCGTTGTAGGTAATGAGATGATTGAACCACTCTCCGACCGTATCTACGGTAGGGTTTTATCTGAAGCTATTATTGACCCCATTACTTCTGAAGTATTGGTGTCTGAGGGTACGATGATTGATGAAGAAACGGCGATGCGTGTCGAAGAAGCAGGGGTACGTTCTGTAGTCATTAGAACACCATCAACCTGTAAAGCACCTAGAGGTATTTGTGCAAAATGTTATGGTCTAAACATGGCAGACAACAAAATCGTCAAACGTGGTGAAGCGGTTGGGGTTATTGCTGCACAATCTATTGGAGAACCAGGAACACAACTGACCTTGCGTACCTTCCATACAGGTGGAACAGCTACAGCAGGTAAAAGAAGAGCGTTCAGTCGTCGCTACGAAAGAAGGTTTCGTACGATACTATAACTTGAATGTGTATAAAAATACTGAAGGTAAACTCATCGTTGCCAACAGAAGAAATGCGGGTATCTTATTGGTTGAACCTAAGATTAAAGCAGTGATTTCAGGGTATGTATCTATTATGGTAAGCCATGATGAGATTGTAGTCTCTGTTGTAGCCAAAGGTAAAGATGAAGTCAAATATAACCTTAGAAAAACCGATGTTGCGAAGTCTAATGAACTCGCAGGTGTCGGTGGTAAGCTAGAAGGAAAACTCTTTTTACCATTGAAAGATGGGGATAAAGTAGAAGAGGGTGATTCGATTGTTGAAGTGATTAACGAAGGTTGGTCAGTCCCAGCTCGTATTCCTTTTGCTTCAGAACTCAGAGTTGCCAATGGGGCACCTGTGACCCAAGAAGTGATTTCTGAGTCCAAAGGACAAGTAAAATTCTTCTTACTCAAAGGAGATTATCTTGAAGCACACGAGAGTATCAAAGTAGGTGACAAAGTCACCGAAAAAGGACTCTTTGCTGTGATTGTAGATGAAAACAACAGAGAAGCGGCACGACATTATATTTCAAGAGGTTCAGTCCTCCAGATTGACAATGATGCTGTGGTCAAAAGAGGAGATATGCTCTCTTCTCCTGAAAATGTATCTCAAGTCGTGGTAGCTGAATGGGACCCTTATTCTGAGCCTATTTTGGCAGAACAACAAGGTACGTTAAAATTTGAAGATATTATTCCAGGGATTACGGTCATTGAGCAGTTTGATGAGCTTACAGGGGATACAAGATTGGAACTCAATGAGTATATTCCTGCTGCGTACAAGCCAACGATTATCCTCGCTACTGAAAGTGGAGAAGTGATACGTTATCAATTGGATGCGAAATCAAGTCTTTTTGTCAAAGATGGAGACACGGTAAACATTGCAGATATTCTTGCCAAGACACCAAAAGCTGCGATTAAGTCACAAGATATTACAGGGGGTCTTCCAAGGGTTTCTGAACTCTTTGAAGCAAGACGACCTAAAGATATTGCACTGATTGCTCAAATTGATGGTATCGTAAGCTTCGGTAAACCTTTACGTGGAAAAGAGCGATTGATTGTCTCTGGAGACAATGACCAAATTACAGAGCAATTTGTAGATAAAAACAAAGTCCCTCTTGTCCATACAGGGGATTATGTCCATGCTGGGGAGAAACTCACCGATGGTATTATCTCTAGTCACGACATCTTAGCAGCACTTGGTGAGAAAGCACTTTATGAGTATATTGTTTCCGAAGTACAAATGGTGTATCGTCGTCAAGGGGTAAATATCTCAGATAAGCATATTGAGATTGTGACATCTCAAATGATGAGACAGGTCAAAGTTGTGGAGTCTGGTGATTCTAAATTTATTGCAGGAGATATTATTTCTCGTCGTAAGTTTCAAGCAGAAAATACATCAGTGATTAAGCTAGGTGGAGAACCTTCTATTGCGGAGCCTATGCTTGTAGGGATTACGCGTTCAGCTGTTGGAGCAGATTCTATTATCTCAGCTGCATCATTCCAAGATACGACAAAAGTATTGACTTCTGCCTCTATAGCAGGTACGATTGATATGCTTGAAGACCTTAAAGAAAATGTTGTTATCGGACGTTTGATTCCTGTAGGAACGGGAATGATAGACCATGATAATGTACATCTAAGTGAAGCTGAGTAGCTTCACTTTTGAGTATTGACAGCTAGGGTTTACTTTACTCTAGGGTCAACAATTTTACCTGCAATAGCCGACGCAGCTGCTACAGCAGAATTGGCTAGGTAAATTTCAGAACTCCTTGCACCCATACGCCCTACAAAGTTACGGTTAGTCGTAGCCACACATCTTTCATTGTCTCCCAAAATACCCATATATCCACCCAAACACGCACCACAAGTAGGATTGGAAACAACAGCTCCAGCTTCAATGAGTATCTTCATAAGCCCCTCATCTTGTGCCTGAAGTAAAATTTTCTGTGTCGCAGGGGTGACTATCATACGCGTATGACGTGCGACTCTTTGCCCTTTCATAATCTTCGCAGCAATGCGTAAATCTTCGATACGTCCATTGGTACAGCTCCCTATCATGACTTGGTCTATTTTCAAATTATCCTTGACAGCTTGTTCTACAGGCTTACCATTACTTGGTAAAAATGGATAGGCAATAACAGGACTAAGAATAGAGATATCTATACTAATCGTCTGACAATAGACAGCATCTTCATCCGAATAGTGAATCTTGGGTTCTGCTCTAAGCCCTCCATTGGCTTCTGCTCTTTCGTCTAGGTAGGTACGCGTCACATCATCGACAGGAAAGACACCATTTTTGGCTCCTGCTTCGATGACCATATTGGCGATAGAAAATCTATCTGCCATACCGAGATGCTGCAAAGCATCTCCTGTAAATTCAATGGCTTTATATAAGGCACCATCGACACCAATTTGACGGATAAGCTCCAAGATAATATCTTTACCATAGATATGCTCTGCTGGTTTTCCTGTGAGTTCTACTTTGATAGTCTCAGGTATCTTGAACCAATTGTCCCCAGTAATCATAGCAAATGCCAAGTCCGTAGAACCCATACCCGTAGAAAAGGCACCCAATGCCCCATGCGTACAAGTATGAGAATCAGCACCAATAACCACATCCCCTGGTAAAATCAAGCCTTTTTCTGGAAGTAGGGCATGTTCTATCCCCATATCTTTTTCATCAAAAAAGTATTTCATATCATGCTTATAGGCAAATTCTCTACTAATCTTGGCTTGATTCGCCGAAGCAATATCTTTGGCAGGAATATAATGATCCATCACGATACAAAAGCTATCAGGTTTTGCCAACTGTGTTGCACCACTTTCTTCAAATGCTCTAATAGAAATAGGAGTCGTAATATCATTACCAATAATCATATCAATATCCACTCTAATTATCTCACCTGAATGTACCAACTTCCCTGCGTGTTCTGAGAATATTTTTTCTGTTATCGTTTGTCCCATGAGTATATCCTTCAATATATATAATACTTGAATTATAGCGAAATACTTTTATGGTAAAATTGCATCAAACGCTACAAAAAGGTATCCAATGGATTTTCTTACATTCCAAACATTTATCAGTCCCCTTATGCTTGTTATATTTTACTATATAGGGGCTATACTCATCCCCTTACTCTTATGGTTTTTCTCCCATAAAAAATACGAATCCGTCAAAAATATCGTATGGAAAAGGCTAAATTTCAAACACAAAACACTCTTTATCTTCTCCTTTACGATGATGATACTATTCATGCAACTCTTTTGGAGAATGATGTTTGAATTCTTAATCGCCTACATGCAAATACACGAGGCTTTGGTAGGGTGAAGAATATACTTATCTCTTGGAGAATACAAAAAATATATAAAGAAGCCTATCCTCAGCATAAGGTTGTTAGACTATTAGAACTATCACACCCTGCTATTTATGGGGTTATTAAGAGGAATAAGTAATTTGAACTGTATTTTATTAGCCAAAAATGCCAAAAGTATTCGTGACCTAAATCAAGTAAAACATATCAAAGAAATACTCAAATCTAAGGTAGGAGATACTTTGACCATAGGTGAGATGGGTGCTAACATAGGCAAGGCTACTATTAGCGAAATAAATAGCAATGAAATACTTCTTAGAGACATTACACTAGATAAACAACCACCAGCTAAACTTGATTTAACCGTTATTCTTGCTTTGCCACGTCCAAAAGTCTTACGTAGATTGATTATGGATATGACCTCTCTTGGTGTCAATAAAATTATTATTGTCAATAGTTACCGATCTGAAAAAAGTTATTGGCAAAGCCCCTACTCAACCGCATAGATGAGTTTGTTTTTGAAGGCTTACAACAAGCCATAGATACTGTGCCACCAGTGATTGAACTCAAAAAATATTTTAAGCCCTTTGTTGAAGATGAATTTCCTGCCCTATTAAACGAGCAAAGCAAGGCAGTCATCGCTCATCCTTATGCAACACAGTCTTGGAAAACCTATCTTGATACAAACACTATGCCAAAGGTACTCTGTATCGGAGCAGAAGGTGGTTGGATAGACTATGAAGTGAGTTTACTTTGCCAACACGGTTGTACATCTGTGAGTTTAGGACAACGAATTTTACGCACAGAAGCTGTGGTGAATGTGTTGCTTGGGCATTGGCTATAGGGATGAGCGTTATTTACTTCTTATACTAAACTGTGACAGAACGTATATTCAAAGCATCAGCCGTAGATTTCTTAGCTAGACCATTCTTGCCTGTTGGTTCTATGGGTGTGAGCCAACTTTTATTATCGTGTAGGGGTTTATATCCGATGAGTGGGATGATGACTTTGAGGGGTAAGATACCTACATCATCATTACTCACGATGATACATGGTCTTGCTTTTTGAGTCTCTGCACCTTTTGTGGGGTTTAAATCTACAAGATAAATCTCTTTCGTACGCATAAATATCTTCTTCAAATTCTATGAGTTCTTGTATCTCTGGATTATTTTTATATTCTTCTAGCATGAGCATCGCTTCTTTACTAAGTTGTTCTTTTTTTTGTTTGGCTACATATTCTGCTATGGCTGTTTGATAGATAGTATTCATGGAAACATGTAAGGTTTTTTTCAGTTGTAGCACTTCATTTTTTAATACCTGAGGTAATACAACGGTCACTTTTTCTAATGAGGTTTTTTCTTGGGAACTTAATACCATAACTATTCTCCTGTATTTTTTACCCTATTATAACAAAGGTATAAAAAGATGTCAAGTTAGCTAGAGTACGTATAATAATTTGTATCTTCACCCTTCTTCTTTCCATATCTTGCTACAATACCCTAAAAATGAGCAAACATGAACTACCCAAAAGCAACCCAAAAACCCAAAATACTAACAAAAACAATCATGAGCGAATAGATAACTATTATTGGCTCAATGATAGAGAAGATTCGGAGGTTATAGACTATCTTCATGCAGAAAATACCTACACGAAAGAGAAGTTAGCATCTACTGAAGATTTACAAAAAGAACTCTTTGATGAGATAGTAGCCAAGATAGTAAAAGATGACTCTTCTGTGCCTTATGAGAGTAATGGGTACTGGTATTATGCACGTTATGAGGAGGGGAAGGATTATCCTATTTATTGTCGCAAAAAAGAGTATTTGGCTGCGGATGAAGTCATCATCTTAGATGTGAATGTGTTGGCTGAGGGTCATGCGTATTATTCCGTAGGAGGGCTAAGTATTAGTCCTGATAACGCCATGCTTTGTTATGGTGTGGACAATATTTCTCGTCGTATTTATACTTTGTATTTTAAAAATCTAGAAACGGGTGAGGTACTTGAAGAGTGCATAAAAAATACAACAGGTTCTGCTACTTGGGCAAATGACAACAACACACTTTTCTTTACACAAATGGAAGCAGAGACGCTTAGAGCCTACAAGATTTTTAGGTATGAGATGGGTTCTTGTGAAGAAGTAGAAATTTACCATGAAGTAGACGATACTTATGGAGTACATGTCTCAAAGTCTAAGTCTAAAAAGTTTCTTTTTATAGAATCTTACTCTACACTCTCTACCGAAGTACAAACATTGTCAGCAGATGAACCTATGGGAGACTTTCAAGTGTTCGCTAAACGTGAGCGTGACCTAGAATACTCGGTGGAACATCATGATGACAAGTTTGTCATCGCAACGAACCTTGAAGCGAAAAACTTTAGACTTATGCACTGTGACTTGGAGCATACAAGTAAAGAGCATTGGAAAGAGCTTATAGCCCATAGAGAAGATGTCTTACTCGAAGGCTTCGAGCTTTTCAATGACTTTTTGGTATTAGAAGAGAAGAAAAATGGCTTAACGCAGATTTACATAAAAAACACTAAAACAGAAGAATCCTATTATTTAGATTTTGCTGAGGCGGTGTATGATGCTTATATTTCTATGAATCTTGACTTTGATACCAACGAGCTTTGTTATGGGTATAACTCTTTAACCACACCCAACTCTACCCTACGTTTTAACATGTTGAGTAAAGAAAAAACTGTTTTAAAAGAAACAGAGATTTTGGGTGATTTTAACAAAGAAGACTACGAGAGTAAACGTGCATGGGTAAGAGCAAGTGATGGGAAAAGAATCCCTCTTTCTTTGGTGTATAAAAAGGGTTTAGTCTTAGATGGTACAAACCCTACACTTCAGTATGCATATGGCTCTTACGGCTACTCTATGGATGCTTCTTTCTCACTTTCAAGACTCTCTTTACTCGACAGAGGTTTTGTCTTTGCCATTGCACATATACGAGGTGGTGAGGAGCTTGGTCGTGCATGGTATGAAGAGGGGAAGCTTTTAACAAAGATGAATACCTTTACAGACTTTATAGCGTGTTCTGAGTATCTTAATAGAAGAGGGATATACTTCTAATCAAAAACTTTTTGCCCAAGGTGGAAGTGCAGGAGGATTACTCATGGGGGCTATCGTAAACATGAGACCAGAACTCTACAAAGGCGTAGTTGCACAAGTGCCTTTTGTAGATGTGGTCACCACTATGCTAGACGATAGCATTCCTCTAACCACAGGTGAGTACGATGAATGGGGAAACCCTAATGACAAAGCGTTTTATGACTATATGTTAGCCTATTCTCCTTATGACAATGTAGAAAGACAGGGATACCCAAATATGCTTGTAACCACAGGCTTACATGACTCACAAGTACAGTACTGGGAACCAGCAAAGTGGGTAGCTAAATTACGAGACTACAAAACAGACGACAACATGCTTTTACTGCATACCAACATGGACACAGGACATGGTGGAGCTTCAGGAAGATTTGAAGCATTTAAAGAGGTAGCGATGGTACAGGCTTTTTTGTTGAAGTTAGGTGTGGCGAGTATGTATGATATGGATGAGATGGAGAGATAATTGGACTTCTATATCTGGGCAGTTTTAATATATGTCACACGTACCATCGTGTCTAAATGATAGCTATGTGAAAAGAAAATGCCGTCTATCTCTTCAAATATTTTCTCGTCAATGGCTTTGCCTTCTCGTGCTTTTGCCCATACCAATAAGCCTTTGTACAACCACCATGTACTTAGATTATGGATACACTTCCAAGTATTTACTACACTGAGTGCTTGGGTGGGTTCTATGATAATGAGTGTAGAGTTTGAGTCTTTGAGTAAAGATATAAGTTTGAGTAAAGCTTCTTTTTTGTCTTCTACGACGCTTAGAAGTGAAGTAGCAGTAACGATGTCAAACTTGCTTTCTATGGTGTAAAAGTCTTTTTTTTGATAATGTATATTTGGCAGAGCTAAGGAGAGCATTTTTGCTACCAATAATGAAATAGTATTGATGTCAAAACCTTTCACATGATAGTGTAGCTTGTGAGCCAATCGTGTAAGCAGTCCTGTACTACAGCCAATATCTGCCCAACTTTTATCCTCACTAGCCAAGCCAATAGGCTCAAGGGCTTTGGCTTGTAATTGCTTATAAAAGGCTTGATTATGTAGCCATAAAAATATTAGTGTTCTGATTTTTGTATCTCCGATTTAGTAAAAAGATAAAGCAGTATGATAATCCAACTGGCATTAAACATCGCAACACCTGATAATTCTAAAGACACTACGCCTGTCGCCGTATAAAATATCCCTGCACTCAAATCAATTACTTGAATGAGTATCATAAAGTATATCCATAATTTATGTTCAATAGGATGACTTGAGATATACATTAAAGCCACTCCATAAGAGATAAATCGAGCAGACAACATTGCCAAAGGATAAAATATATCAGGTTCAGGCAAACTATGTCCCATCGCTGTCAAAACAAAAGCAGGTGCAAAGAGGAACAATAGACCCAAAATAATCTGTAACACACCCACCACTCTCAAAAGTATCGTTAACTTTTTCATCATAAAACTCCTTAGTATTTAGGAGCATTATAAAATAAATAATAAATAAAATATATGAGTTTTGTGCTGATTGTTATTAGTTTTGTTGAGAGTAGCTTTTTGGAATTAACTTTTGAATAGGGAGAGAGGTACTCAAAGAGGGGTTATCCTCTTTGCGTTTCTCCTGAAAATCCGATAATACCAGGACGTAAGTTACAAACATGTTCAAATCCTAGACCTTTCATGGCTTGTTGTACTTGGTAGCTTCTGCTTCCTGAGTGACAATACAAGACAATAGCTTCAGATTTCTTACCTGAGAGTTCTTCTTCTACTTTGGCATAGAATTGTGAAGTAGGTAGGAGTGTATCTGTACCTACAATATGACTCATTTGAAATTCCATGTATTCTCTAGTATCGACTAGGGTGAAGTTTATCATACCAAGGCTTTTGGCTTCTATGAGTGCTTCTAGCTCATCTCCACCGAGTTGTTCTGTCTCTAGTAGGGTTTGGGCTTGGGCTTGGCTTAGACCTTGGGAGTGTGCGTGTACGACTTCTTCTATTTCATCATGCGTGGCTTGTGCTTTGGCATAATCTTCTGTACAAAAGATACCACAGTGACAAAGACCATCTTCTGGAATCTCTTTTTCTATGGCAGGTTTACATGGACAGATACGGTTATCTGCTGTTTTTTGTTCTTCTTTAGTCTCACCAATCACCATGAAACAGGGACAAAATCTTTTGCCATAAATGAGCTTGTTTCTAGCAAGTCCCATAGTGACACCCTCGTTGACTTCTTCATTTGGGTTGGGTACCCATCCAAATTGGTTGTAGACTTTATCTACGAATTTGGAGGTTTTTTCTAGTTCTGTTTGGAATTCATCTGAGTTCATATCTATTTTTTGCATTAATGTCCTTTGCTTGTATTAATTTCTGTTGGCGTTGTGACCGTATCAAATTCTTTGACAAAATTCTCTATTTTTTGGTTCCATACTTCAAGAAGGTTTTTGGTTTGATTGATTTCAATATTTATGTATTCCTTAGCAATATCTATCTCATGGGAAACTGTTTGGCTAAGGTCACGTAAAAATTGTTTGGTTTGATTGGTATCAATGATAGGCTTAGAGGCTTTTTCATTTATGCGTGCTTGTTGTGTTTGGATTTCTTTGGCACGGGCAATTTTATGGGCTTCAAATTCTGCAAGTACTTCAGCTCTAGCTTGGGCAGCTATTTTTGCATCATGCTTTGCTTGTACTTTTGCATCATTTTCTTTATCTTGACATCCGTTAAAAGAGAGTAGTATCATAGCAATAAGTAAGTACTTCATCAATCTGTCCTTTAAAATAAATTATAAGCACATTATACAATGATTTATGAGAGGGAGTTAAAACTCCTATATTTTATATATAGGAGTGTAAAGAAGAACAGAGAGTGGGTAGATTATCCACAGTACAGGTTAATCTTTTGCAGGTGTTTCAGGTTTTGCGTCTTTCATACCTTCACCACACTTACCTGCAGCACATTTTTTGTCAGCCTTTGCAGCGTCACATTTTTTTTCTGTTTTGCTATCGCCACATTTACCTTCACCACATTTACCTTCAGCTGTTGCGAGTGTTAATGTCAGTGCAAATGCACTTAAGAGTATGAGTAATTTTTTCATGGATATTTCCTTTTAATATGTTAAATATTTATTGTTCTTCACCAAACAATAGATAATCTAAAGCTAAATTTTCCAGCTCCAAGAGAAGCAAAGAGGGCTAAAAACAACATATAATACAGTGGAATCTCAAAGCCATTATCACCAGCTGAGAATCCGTGGCTAAGATGTACTGTAGCAATAGCTACCATCATAATCACAATGAGAGGAATAGAGATGATTCTTGTAAACAGACCTAAAGTCAAGAGAATCACACCTAATATTTCTGTACTCGCTGCCATATAGGCATGGAGTGTAGGAAAGGGGATACCCAGAGACTCAAACCAAGTAGCCACTGAACCTATATCTGACCATTTCTGCATAGCAGGGTCATAGAAGCCATAGGCTACAGCAAGTCTAGCGAACAACAATGAAAGACTTTGTCCTTGACTAAGGAGAGCTCTTATATATGCATGGCTTGCTTGAATCATCATCTGCCTTTTATCCCTGTATATGTTGTAACAGGGCAATTATAAAAGAAGTTTGTGTAATCTATGTGTATTATGTTTAATTTCTATAAAATATAAGTTAATATTATTTTTTAGATTAATATCCTGTACTACATTTACCACTGGATTGGCACTTTTTGCTTTCTTTTTTGGCTTTATCGCATTTCTTGGCTTGACATTTACTGACTTTTACATCTTCTGAGTGCGTACAACCTGTGAAGGTAAGTAGGGCAAATCCTATAAGGGAAGAAAAAATGATGTGTTTCATGGTGTATCTCCTAAATATTTTGATAAAGTAAGTATAGTAGAATGTTTGTGTAGAAAGTGTGTAGTGATTACACCCCAAATACACAAAGAGTAAATATAATGATAAAAAAGGCTATAAAATATGCGTATAGAACGAAGACAATTTTTGGTTTGGGGTTCGGTGTTGGGACTTGCAACGTATAGTAGGGCAGAGAGCATCAGCGTCTTTTGAAAAGCAATTTAGACAAAGAGAAGCTATTTTAGAGGCTGTGCAAGAACATTTGTTTCCCCAAGGCAATGATTTACCTTCTGCTAAGACGATGAAGATGACAGCATTTTTATTTGATACGATGAAGCATGCTAGTTTTGATAAAGATATAAAAGCCTTTGTGTTAGAAGGTGCCAAAGAGTTAGACAGTAGAGAAAAAGGAAAATTTTTGGCTATGACGCAGAGCCAAAAAGAAGCTTCTTTACGTGACTATGAGACGACACGTTATGGAAGTGCATGGCTATCGCGTATCATGACTTTGAGTATGGAAGCACTATTTTGTGACCCTATTTATGGTTCTAACGTAGCTGAAGCAGGGTGGAAATTTGTAGGGTCTGATGGTGGATTTCCAAGACCTCAAACCAAATATTTGGGAGTATAAAGATGTATGATGTTGTGATTATTGGTTCGGGTGCAAGTGGTGGGGCAGTGGCTTATACTTTGTGTAAGGCAGGATATAAGGTGGCTGTCTTAGAAAAAGGACGGCTTCTTAATAGAAAAGATTTTTCCAAAGATGAATTGGCGTATTGTCGTAGAGATTTGATTACACCTAACCTTTTTGATGAATACCATACCATTGATGAAAAGATAGAGGGTAAATGGGTATCTAAGCCCACGTATGTCTCAGGATGGAGCTTTTGGAATGGCAATGTCGTAGGAGGGTCTTCCAATTTTATGTCAGGTATGTTGCATCGTTTGCACCCTGATGATTTTAGGCTCAAGAGTAAATATGGTGACATTGAAGGTGCCAATATTGTCGATTGGCCTATTTCTTATGAAGAGTTAGAACCGTATTATGCTTTGAGTGAAGAATTGGTAGGTATTTCAGGACATTACCAAGCACATCCTTTTGAACCCAAACGCAGTACGCCAAACTTTAGCCAACCTCCTACGAAAGAGAATGCTGTCGTGAAGCTACTGGATAAGAGTTGTCGTGCCTTATCGATTACTCCTTTGGTGACCCCTCGGGCTGTACTTTCTCAAAATAAAGCAGGGCGTGATGCCTGTTATTATTCCAACCTTTGTGGCAGTTATGGTTGTAGCTCTGGAGCGAAGGGTAGCTCACGAGAAGCCCTTATCCAACCTGCCTTGGCTACAGGAAACTTGACACTAATTACCAATGCTCATGTCAAGTCTTTGCACAGCGAAGCCAAAGATAGTGTCAAATATGCAGTGGTGATAGATACCATTACAGGCAAAGAAAAACATATTGAAGGCAAGATTTTTGTCGTGGCTGCTCAGGCACATGAGAGTGCTAGATTATTGCTCAATTCTCATAACAAGTATCATCCTTCAGGACTGGGAAACAGCTCTGGAGAAGTGGGTAAGAATTTGATTTTTTCAGGAGGAGGGTCTGGGCAAGGGGAATTGCACAAAGCAGACCTAAAAGAGATAAAATTTGATGAGCTTATGACTACTGGACTCTTTGTCAATCGTAGTGTTTTAGACTGGTACTTTATAGATGATTGGTGGGACGGTAAATTCAAAGGAGGCTCGGTAGAGTTTATGTTTGAGCATCAAAACCTTATTAACCGTGCGCGTAAGGACAATGAAGTTGATGGTAAATTGGTTTGGGGTAAAGCCTTGGGTGGACACGTGAAAGAACGTTTACAAACACAAAAAAGCATCCGATTTGAAATCTTTAATGATTGGTTACCTCATGATGATTGTTTTGTCTCCTTAGATGAAAAGCACAAAGATAAATATGGTATGCCTGTGGGTAAGTTACGTGTGGAAGGGCATCCACAAGATGTCAAAGTAGGTGAATATATTGCTACAAAGTGTGAGAAGATACTAGAAGAAATGGGAGCGAAGAATATTTATTCAGGGGTCTCTTCCTCTCCTCCGTCTAACCTTATCGCAGGGGGATGCCGTTTTGGGAATGACCCCAAGACCTCCGTACTCAATAAATATTGTCAATCCCATGATGTGAGTAACCTCTTTATAGCGGATGGTAGTTTTATGCCTACAGGAGGTTCTGTAGCCTATACATGGACTATCTATGCCAATGCCTTTCGGGTGGCTGACCATATTGTAGGCGTGTTGAAAAAGTTGACATAAATTTGACAAGATTTCAGATTTTGTTAACCAAACATTGATGGTTGATTAACGCAGTATTGTTATAATAATGATTATAACAAGACGTAAGTCTCATAGGATCATGAATGAAGAATATCTACACATTATTATTTACTTGCTATGTGTTTACTTTGGGGTTACACGCCAAAACAGTGACACATGCAGTAGAAAATGGTGAAACCCTTTTTACTATAGCCAAGCTTTATCACAGTACCTCAGCAGATATACAAGAAGAGAACGCCTTAGCAAAAGACGAAATGTTAAGTATAGGGCGTATCTTAAATATACCTATCAATACCTATTTTCCTAGCCCCAAAAAGCTTATGACTCTAGCCAAAGGTATCAAAAGTCTTTATACCCATACACCTTTAGTGACGCATACGGTTGAAGATGGAGAAACGCTTTTTATTATAGCCAAGGCGTATCATACGACCTCATCAGCGATACAAAAAGAGAATGCCCTAGGCAAAGATGCTATGCTCAGCATAGGGGATGTGCTAAATGTCCCTATAGATACCTATTTCCCTATAGAGAAAAAACATGTGACTTTGCTCAAAGGGGCTAAGAGTCTTTATACTAAAACACCATTAGTCACACATCGTGTCTCCGATGGAGAAACCCTTTTTATTATAGCCAAGCAGTATCATAGCACTTCATCTGAGATACAAAGAGAGAATGCCTTAGCCACAGATACCATGCTCACCATAGGGGATGTGCTAAAAGTTCCTATCAATACCTACTTTCCCAAAGCCAAAAAGCCTATTACCTTGGTAAAAGGTGCAAAGAGTCAATACAGCGATGCAACATTGGTAACACATGTTATCAAAGGAGGAGAAACCCTCTTTACCATCGCACGCGCCCATCGTACAACGATGGATGAGGTGATACGCGAGAATAGTTTAAAGAGTAATGAGATGCTCAAACTAGGTCGTGTACTCATTGTGCCTATCAATACTTATGATAGGGTACAAAAAAAGGTACTACGATTCAAAAAGTATAACAGTCCTAAAGTAGGCAAGATTAAAATAGTAAAGCATCCTATTAAAGCAGGAGAAACACTGTTTATTATTGCACGAAAGTATCACAGTAGTATTGCTGATATAGAAAATAAAAATCATTTAAAGACCGATGAGGTTCTCAAAATTGGGCGTGTGTTAAACGTACCTAAAAATAGTTATACCTCTAAAAGAGTCGTGAGTATCAAAAAGAGCAAAAAACAAAAACCCAAAATCAAGATGGCTAAACATCGTATCAAAAAGCGTGAAACACTCTTTACCATTGCAAGAAAACACCATACAACCATAAGTGCTGTGAGAAAAGCCAATGGCTTAAAAAGGGGTGATATTTTAAAAGTAGGGAAGATACTCAACGTCCCTACCAATACCTACAAAGCACCCAATAGAAGATTAGCCAAGAATACAAAAAAGCCCCTAAAGACGTATCGTTATAAACGCAGTACTACAAGGCGTATCACTAGAGGCAAGATTACGACAGTAGCCAAAACCAAACTAGGCAGAAGATATGTATGGGGTGCGACAGGCAAAAGGAATACCTTTGATTGTTCTGGCTTTACCAAATATGTGTATAAGAAAAATGGTATTACCATACCTCGTACTTCAATCAATCAATCCAAATTTGGTAAATATGTACCTAGAAACAAGTTAAAAAAGGGTGACCTTATCTTTTTTGATACTTCTAGGAGACGTAAAGGGTATGTCAATCATGTAGGGATATATATCGGTAATGGTAAGTTTATACATGCAAGTTCGGCTAAACGTAAAGTGGTGATTACCAAGTTAAGCAAATTTTATTTAAAACGCTATAGGGGTGCAAGAAGACCTTCTTAATGGAAGACCTTCTTCTAACATTTAGTCAGCTTCGAGTACAGCACCTGCACTAGCATTGGTAACCAAGGCACGGTATTGACGTAACCATTTACTCTTTAGTGGCTTAATGAGTGGGCTAAAATTGGCTCTTCTTTGACTAATCTCTTCGTCTGATAGTGCTACTTCTAAGATATATTTATCGACATCTATATGTATGCTATCGCCATCTTCTACCAGTCCAATCAACCCACCTTCAGCAGCTTCAGGACTCACATGACCAATACTCGCTCCTCTGGTAGCTCCTGAGAATCTACCATCGGTAATAAGGGCTACCTTATCACCTAATCCCATACCCATAATAAGGCTAGTAGGACTCAGCATTTCTTGCATACCAGGACCACCACGAGGACCTTCATAACGAATGACTACGACATTACCAGCGACGACTTTTCCTGCTAGGATACCTTCGATACAGTCATCTTGTGAATTGAAACATACAGCAGTCCCTGTAAAGACTCTTTCTCCAATAATACCTGCTGTCTTAATAACGGCACCTTGTTCTGCGAGGTTACCATATAAAATAGCCAAACCACCAACTTCAGAATAAGGATTGTCAATGGTATGAATGATATTGGTATCAATGATTTTAGCATCTTTGACTTTTTCATAGAGTGTTTCCCCCTGTGATAGCCAAATTGTCCAGCAAGATATCCTCACCACGTTTCATCATCTCATGCATCACGGCATTGACTCCACCTGCTTTGTCGATGTCTTCCATGTGTACCGTAGAAAGTGAAGGAGAGATTTTGGCGATATGTGAAACACGTTTTGAAATCGCATTGATGTCACTGAGATTAAAGTCAACATCGGCTCCTTTGGCAATGGCCAACATGTGCAGTACAGTATTGGAGCTTCCACCCATTGCCATATCTACGGCAAAAGCATTGCGTACGGCATTTTCATTCAAGATATTTTTCATACGGTATTTTTCTTGCTCTGATGCTTCAAGTTTAGCGATTTCACAAATACGACGCGCAGCTTTTTTATACAAGGCTGTTCGTGCAGGGGTGAGTGCAAGTATTGTACCATTACCAGACAAGGCAATGCCCATAGCCTCCATGAGTGTATTCATAGAATTGGCTGTAAACATACCAGAACATGAGCCACCACTAGGACAAGCATTACATTCAATATCAAGAAGCTCTTCATCGGTGATTTCTCCTGCTTCATGCTTACCTACTGCTTCAAAGGCTGTAGCCAAATCAATAGGCGTACCATCTTCAGTATAGCCTTTCTCCATAGGTCCACCTGAGACAAAGACCGTAGGAACATTGACACGCAAAGCACCCATTATCATCCCTGGAACGATTTTGTCACAGTTGGGTATGGCTATCATCGCATCAAGCTTATGAGCATTCATCACCGTCTCAATAGAATTGGCAATAATCTCACGCGATGGCAAAGAATAGAGCATACCATCATGCCCCATAGCAATACCATCATCTACACCAATAGTATTAAATTCAAAAGGCACACAACCGTTTGCTCGTATTTCTTCTTTGATGATTTCAGCTACTTTATTGAGAAAAAAGTGACCAGGGATGATTTCTGATAAAAGAGTTGGCTACCCCAATAAATGGCTTGGCAAAGTCTTCATCTTTGACCCCTGTAGCTCTCAATAGACTTCTATGAGGTGCTCGTGAAAACCCCTCTTTTATTTCATTACTTCTCATATTATTCTCCTGTAAACACTATACTTAGTATAGTATTTTTAAGTATTTTAAAGATTATATCACAAATACTATTTACTTCTAAAGTTTTTTAGGCTATAATCTCATTCCGATTTTAAGTGAAAACTTAGAAGAAGATTATGGATGTGCGGGCGTAGCTCAGCGGTAGAGCATAACCTTGCCAAGGTTGGGGTCGACGGTTCGAACCCGTTCGCCCGCTCCATAAACAATAGATGGTGCCTTTTATGCCCGAGTGGTGGAATTGGTAGACACAGGGGACTTAAAATCCCCCGGTCATTGCGACTGTGCCGGTTCAAGTCCGGCCTCGGGCACCATTCACATATTTAACTTATATTTTGGAGCCATCGCCAAGTTGGTAAGGCCGTAGATTGCAAATCTGCTATTCACCAGTTCGAGTCTGGTTGGCTCCTCCATATAAACTATATTTTATCTTTTATTAGATAAAATAGTGTTTCTATTGAACTAATGTTACCTTGCAAATGTCGGGAGATGTCAGAGTGGTCGAATGTGCCGGTCTTGAAAACCGGTGAGGGTTATACCTCCGGGGGTTCGAATCCCCCTCTCCCGGCCATACCTTTTATTTACCTCATCACTTACTTTTTCTACCATATACTTACCCCCACTTCACACTATTACGCCTCTCATACAAATATAGGGTAACTTTCGATAAAATAAGAGTATTAATTATAACTAAAGGTATGTAGATGATTTTTATCGATGAAATTGTAGCAACGGAAGTATTAGACAGTAGAGGAAACCCTACAGTCAAGGTAACGGTAAGTTTGAGTGACGGTACGGTAGAAAATGCAATTGTACCTAGTGGGGCAAGTACGGGGAAAAAAGAAGCCTTAGAGCTTCGTGATGGTGGAGACCGTTATATGGGTAAAGGTGTACTTCAAGCTTGTGAGAATGTCAATCATACGCTTTATGATGGACTTGTAGGGCTTAGTCCTTTTAATCAAGCAGAAATTGACCTTACTATGAAAGAACTAGATGGTACAGATAACTATGGAAACTTGGGTGCGAATGCCGTATTAGGTGTCTCTATGGCAATGGCTCGAGCAGCAGCGGCTAGTATGAAGATGCCTCTTTACCGTTATTTGGGTGGAGCGAATGCTGTGGTGATGCCTGTGCCTATGCTCAATATCATTAATGGTGGAGAACATGCCAATAACTCTGTAGATTTTCAAGAATATATGGTAGTTCCCATTGGATTTGACAGATTTTCAGAGGGGCTTAGAGCCTGTGCTGAAGTCTATCACAATCTCAAAAAGATTATTGATGAGATGGGTGAAAGTACGGCTGTTGGTGATGAGGGTGGATTTGCTCCAAACCTCAAGAGTAACGAAGAGCCTTTACAAGTGATTATGAAAGCCATTGATGCAGCAGGGTATAAAGCAGGAGAGCAGATAGGTATTGCTCTGGATGTCGCAGCTTCTGAGCTTCTCAATGATGAGGGTAAATATGTACTCAAATCTGAAAATAGAGAGCTAACTGCATCTGAACTTACGGCATATTATGCACACATGTGTGAGCATTATCCTATTGTCTCTATCGAAGATGGTTTGGATGAAGACGATTGGGCAGGATGGAAAGAACTTACCGATGTTTTGGGTGACAAAGTACAACTTGTGGGTGATGACTTGTTTGTAACCAACGTAAGTATCTTAGCAGAAGGCATTGCTAAAAAGACAGCGAATTCTATCTTGATTAAACCCAATCAAATTGGAACAGTTTCTGAGACTATGCAAACCGTACGCTTGGCACAAAGAAATGGTTATACTTGTGTGATGAGTCACCGTTCAGGAGAGAGTGAAGATACTTTTATTGCTGATTTTGCTGTAGCACTTAATACGGGACAAATCAAGACGGGTTCGACGGCACGGTCTGATAGGATTGCTAAATACAATAGACTCTTGGAAATAGAAGCAGAATTAGGTCAATTTGAATACTTGGGTACTTCACTCTTTACGAAGTAATGCAAGACAGTACAGAAGCACAGAGTAGAGAAGCAGAAGGTATTACAGGCTTTTCTCTCAAAGCACTTTTCTTGATACTTGTAGCTTCGGTGCTACTGGGTTTTTATGTGAAGGTTTTGATATTTGGTGAAAACTCTTTTACGGTACTCGCTGATTTAAGAGACAAAAAATCAGGGCTAGAAGCACAACAAAAGGTATTAAAAATTGAAAATCAAGTACTTCAAAAAGCTTTTTTTGAATTAAAGCAGTTGGTACCAAAAGAGTAATGATTTAAACTAACAATGAAAAAGGAGTGTAGGGATATGAAACACATACTATGGGTAGGGATAATAGCATTAGTGATGCAAGTAGAAGCATCAGAAAATCCATTTGATTTACAAACAAACTTTGGAAACTTAGAATATGAGCAAGATTTACTTCTGTCTGGCTTGAAAAAGCATGAAGATAAAAGCGTAAAACAAGAAACTCCTCAGCGACAAACCCCTCAGCGAAATAGCACCCAAAAAAGTAAAAAACCTATACCAGAAGTACAAATAGCACTTTTAGAAGCTTTGATAGAAGATGAAAGTACTTCTGCTAAAACTAGGATTATCCCTCTTGAGCCTGAATCCAAGGCAATAACACGAGCCAAAGAAAAAGTGGAGAAAGAAACAGAAACCAAGCGTCTTGCAAAAGAAAAAGTCGAAGCGAGAAAGGCTGAAAAAGAAAGAATAGCCCAAGATAAGGCTGATAAAAAGGCAGAAAGCGAAGCCGTCCAGGCGAAAAGAAGAAGCCAGAGGCCGAAAAAAGCCAAAAAGAAAGAATAGCCAAGGAAAAAGCAGAGAAAGAGGCAGAAGCCAAGCGTCTTGAGAAAGAAAAAGCTGAAGCCAAAAAAGCCAAAAAAGAAAGACTAGCCAAAGAAAAGGCTGATAAAGAGGCAGAAGCCAAGCGTCTTGATAAAGAAAAAGCCTGAAGCAAAAAAAGCCAAAAAAGAAAGAAGCTAGCCAAGGAAAAAGCAGAGAAAGAGGCAGAAGCCAAGCGTCTTGAGGAAAGAAAAAGCCGAGCAAAAGCCAAAAAAAAGCCAAAAAAGAAAGACTAGCCAAGGAAAAAGCAGAGAAAGAGGCAGAAGCCAAGCGTCTTGAGAAAGAAAAAGCCGAAGCCAAAAAAGCCAAAAAAGAAAGACTAGCCAAGGAAAAGGCAGAGAAAGAGGCAGAAGCCAAGCGTAAAAAAGCCAAAGCTAAACGTATAGCCCAAGAGAAAGCTGATATAGAAAGACTAGAGGTCGAAGCTTATGAAAAACAACGTGCTAAAAAACGTGCACAGAAGAAAGAAAAAGCAAAAGAAGCCAAAGCAGAAAAACGAGCCAAAGCCGAAGCAGAAAAAAAGCGAAAACTTGAAGTGAAAAAAGCCAAACGTGCAGAAGCAAAGAAAAAGAAGCAAGAAAAACAAGCACGAATTTTGGAATTGAAACAAAGTCTTAAAGAAGTGAATAAAGCATTAAGTAAATTTAATAAGCCGAAGAAAGTAGTCAAAAAAGCAGTAGAAAAAGTAGCTATCAAGCCAAAAGTGAAAGTCACAGCAAAGACCAAACCCAAAGAAATAAAGCAATCTGAGAAGAAAATAGCTATCGCGAAGATAGAGAAGCCTAAAACCAAGAAACGTACAAATTTTGATGATATTAACCTGACACAAGAGAAGCTGGATGCTACGATTAAAGCAGACCAAGAGTATGCCGATGCTGTCAAGGAGATGAATCAAGAATAGGATAGCTGAGTTAGCTAAATCGAGGGGTCAAGCGATGTGAATGCTACTTCGTCCTCTTAATAATCCTTTGGACAGTCGCCTGATTTAATTCCAATACTTTAGCAATCATATGCTGTGAATATCCTTTTTCATACACTTCTACTATCTTTTTATTTCGTTTTTTTATATCTACTATATTGTTAAAACTCTTTTTCAATGTCTCTATATCCATACCTTTCTACACAACTCAAAGTTCCATGCCCATCATATCCCCGATTTGCTCTTTAAAAGCAAAAAGAGCCTCAACATCGTAGATCTTTAAAACATTCATCATCTTCATAAAAGCCCAAAGACCTGATAGTAAAGCAGGTGTTGTAAATTCTTTGTTCTTTTCAATAAGTCGTCCTGAGAGTTGCACTAAAACTTTCTAACAGCAGGAGCATTTTTCTCTTCCGAACGCTCAATCTTCCAAACAAACAATGTAGCATACGAGACCACGAGAAGTCTTCTAAACAGAGCCATTGGAGTTTCTTGTTGCCAACTTTCAAGATTAAATCCAGAAGATTTGCGGAAGTTTGAAATAGCTTTCTATTTTCCATCTATGATAATCATACCTTTCTACACAACTCAAAGTTCCATGCCCATCATATCCCCGATTTGCTCTTTAAAGGCAAAAAGAGCCTCAACATCGTAGATCTTTAAAACATTCATCATCTTCATAAAAACCCAAAGACCTGATAGTAAAGCAGGTGTTGTAAATTCTTTGTTCTTTTCAATAAGTCGTCCTGAGAGTTGCACTAAAAACTTTCTAACAGCAGGAGCATTTTTCTCTTCCGAACGCTCAATCTTCCAAACAAACAATGTAGCATACGAGACCACGAGAAGTCTTCTAAACAGAGCCATTGGAGTTTCTTGTTGCCAACTTTCAAGATTAAATCCAGAAGATTTTAGAAGTTTGAAATAGCTTTCTATTTTCCATCTATGATAATACCAAGTACCAATAGTTGTGGCTGTTACCTCTTTGGGAACATTGCTCAAAAGCATCCATTGGGCAACAGTATTATTGTCTTCATCAACCAATCTCTCCACCACAAACCTTGCCTTAATACTTTTTCCTGCTGTGAAGATAGTTTTTCGCTTACCGTCCTCGTCAAGTACTGATTTGGTGGCATCTCTTCGTATATTCACCTCTATTTCATTGACAAATATCTTCACCTTTTGCATCTTTTTATCCACTTTATATTTAATGGTTTTAAGGTAGCTTCCTAGCGTTAATTCTTTTGCCAAATCTCCTTGTTTTACCTCTCTATCCTCGTCAGGCAGGTAAACTTTGTGATTTGATTTAGCTCGAATCAGATAGCACCAACCATTGGCTTCATACTCTCTCATTAAGGCTACACTATCTCCTTCTCGGTCAATAATATCAACCAACTCTTTTTCAAACTTATAATTTTCTCGTATGTATTTAGTTCTTTGAACCAACTCCTCTAAATGCGTTAAGTTTGTATCAATATTGCTATCATAAGTGGAGTATATCTTCTCACTTGTTGCCAAGTTTTGGGCTAAGGCACCCAAAGGATTTCCTTTCTCATCCATTGCCAATGAACCTTGCAAATCATATCCTATCTGTTTCGCATTCCCTTTCTTATTCTTAGTCACAAGTTCCTGTTTCTTTGTATGCTTTTTATAGTCTAAATGTGACCAATCATAGGCTACCAAGGTATAGTTACTCTGCTCTTTTGTTACTTTGCTCTACCACTTCTTCTATGATGGGGTCATTGAGTGAGGGAATTGTTACTTCTTCATTATTATAAAATCGCCATGACGCTTGAACTTGACTCCATCCATCAGTCTCTAATACTAGGTTCATTCCACTTTGGCTTCTATGTTTTGTATTCATCTCACCTCTTACTAACTTCTGATATCTTTTTTAGTCTTTGATTCATGTCTTTTCTTTTACTTGAATAATAGCACTTTTTCTTTTGAGTTAGTTGTGTAGAAAGGTATGCATATAAGAGCGTATAGATTTATCCTTTATGGGTTGTTCTATATTTTGTCCATTGTTTTCTAACTCAAAAGTGATTCCTTCATTAAAATATCTATCAATGATTCGTAAAGCTCGAGATTGTTGACGCGAGTTTGAATTCTCATTAAGGTATTTAATAGTACTTTTAATACCACGCCAATAGTCATCATCCGCACCATGATAGATAGAATCTTCATCGAGTTTACCTGTAGTTGTAGAGTATTTAATAAAACACCCTTTATCTGCTTCAGAAATATTAATAATCTTTTTAATAGTCTGTCCAATAATCTCTTTTTGACTACCCTGAGTTCTTAAAAAGCGTCTCTCACTCATCAATAAATTAATATATTCACTCATCCACATTCTCTCATGGTTTTTAAAAGCTAATATATCTTTGTTATATTCTTCATTAACAATTTTATGATTCTCTTTATCATTATAGACTATTAAACTACCATTATTAAATCTTACGGATAAAGTATCGGAAAGGGATATCCTCTCTTCATTTCCTTGAATATTATGTTTAATAAGATATACAGCAAATCTAGCAATTCTTTCTAACTCTTTACGAGTTAAAGGGTCTTCTCTACTTTGATAAATAGGTTCAAGTAAGGTAAATACTTTTTTAAGATTTTTTTGCTTTTGTTCTATAATGTTTTCTGCAAGAGAAAAACGCTTATTTAATAGGCTATTTGTACTATATAAGGGGACACCTAATTTTCTAAGATTCTCAGAAACACTTGTAAACTGTGCTTTAATTTTAAACTCTTCCAATGGTGGATGAGACAAGATTCTACCAATAATCAAAGAATATTCAGCATTTAGAGAAATACCATATCTATTAAAACCAAGACTACACTTTGGTATTTTATCATTAATGGGAATACTATCAAGGATTAAAAGACCCCATGTAGGTGTATCTTCTTTGATTTTTCGAATAATAGGCATAGAATAGCTAGGTCTTGTAATCCATACTTGTTTCCTCCGACTTTTATACAAAGACTCATCATAGTCTTTTGTTACAATCTTTATTCTCTCTTCTATATCATCGGTAGCATGTATTTGTGCTAAAATATCTTTTATCTTTTGGGTCAAGTACTTCATTCACCTTCTTATTTAAAATTTGTAAAGGCAAAGTCACACATAATAGCAATCGTATGTTGAAAAATTTGTAATCTAAACTTTTGTTCTTCTTTTGGATTTTTATACATAGTATATCTTCCTTTATAGGCAAGATTACAATACTCTAGCAATCTTATGCTGAAAATATCCTATAAAAGAGAGTCTATCATTACAAATAAAAACAAATCGTGTATAATACCTTCATGAAACCTATCTATATTACAGACCTAGACCATACCTTTTTGCGTACAGACTTAAGTATTAGTGACTTTAGTACCCAAGTATGGAATGAAAAAGCCAACGACAATATACTCTCCATAGCCACAGCACGGAGCTACCAAACAAGCCGTGATTTTTTACATACCTTACATCTGACAGCACCTATGATACTCTTGGATGGGAGTATGATAGTCTCTGCTGAGAAAAAGCTCATTGATGTGCAGACTATCAATAAGGCACTAGGCGACGCTGTGGTTGAGATAGGGTTTGGCTTTGATATAGACCCTTTTATTATAGGACTTAAGGATATGGATTTGAATGAATCCTTCTTGTATCCACGCACACTCAATAGGCATCAAAAATTTGTACTCAAAGGCTACAAAGATGACCCTCGTATGCAGTTTAATCCTCAAAATAAAACCATGGACATGAATCTAAAAATTGTCTATTTTGGAGAATATACTACCCTCAAACCTCTTTGTGATGCACTCAAAAGTACTTTTGAGGACGCAATCGAGTGTAAACTCGCTCCTGAGAATTATAGTGATGGGTACTTTTTGACGATATTACATCCCAAAGGGGACAAAGCCCATGCTTTGGAGAAAGTCATGCATTATTTGGAACGTGATAGCAATGATATGACGGTATTTGGTGATTCGCTCAATGACATAGGCATGTTTAACCTTGCCAAGACCTCTATCGCTGTCTCCAATGCCCTCGATGAAGTCAAAGCTGTTGCTACTATTGTACTGCCCCACTCCAATGATGAAGATGCTGTAGCCAAATATCTAAGAACGATACCAATCATTAACTAAAATAGCCTATCATTCATCTAAATTAACTAAAGATGAATCTATGCACAAAATGACACGACCCTTACTCTTGCTTATCCTCTTGTGGACTACTATGGAAGCCTCTTATACTCTCAAAGAAGGCTCTCGTAGCAAAAGTATAATAGACCGTATGCCCAAAGCTAAAGTGGCTGATATGAAAAATATCCCTCAAGACCCTGCCTATTATGCCAATCAAATTAAGCCGTTTTCCAAGACCAAACAAGCCAAATTAGATAAAGAGTATAACAAAAAGTATTTTACCCCTTGGTCTATCAAGAAAATCACTATTCCCAAAAAAGACTTCGGATGGGAAATACGTTTTGTCACTAGAAAACCTATCTATAAGGCAAAAGGCTCAGTGATTCCTTCTTCTGTGTATAACCGTTGGATTGACAATGCCAACTATAAAGCCGTAGATACCAAGAAGTACAAAGCCATCACTATACGCCGTACCAATGTCAAAGCACTGCCTACTTCTACAGCATTTTATAGAAACCCCAAAAGAACAGGTGAAGGCTTTCCTTTTGATTATAACCAAAACTCAGCCTTGCATATCAATATTCCTTTGCATATTTCACATTTCTCCAAAGACAAACGCTGGGCATTTGTACAAGCTTCTTACGCTTTTGGATGGATAAAAATGGCAGATTTGGCACTCGTTGATAGCACATTTATCAAGACATTCAAAAATGGAAACTATGCTGTGGTGATTAAAGACAATCTTCGACTCTATCAAGAGAACAAAAAGGTTTCTTTGGTCAAATTAGGTGCAATATTTCCTATAGATAAAAAAACTAAACGCCTCATCGTCGCAGGACGTGACAAAAAAGGTCATGCAAGTATAGAAATCATACTGCCTACCAAAAGTACCCTCATTGCCAAAAAACCTCTTGCCTTTACAGCCAAAAATGTAGCCATGATAGCCAAAGAGTTTTACGATGAGCCTTATGGTTGGGGGGGAAGCTATGAATGTCGAGATTGTTCTGCAACTACCAGAGATTTCTTGGGTCCTTTTGGTATTTTCTTGCGTCGTAATTCTTCCAAACAAGCACTTGATGGTAAAAGAATCTATATCAAAGGTCTCTCCAAAGCCAAAAAGAAAGCCAAAATCATCAGAGATGCCGAACCTTTTCGTTCTTTGTTACATGTACCAGGACATATCGTACTCTATATGGGACAATACAAAGGTGAACCCGTCATCATGCATACCTACTGGGGCATACGCAAAAAAGACCGTACTAAGCTTGTTACGGGTCGTACCATCATCACCACCACCGAACCAGGCAAAGAACGTTCTGATATTCGAGAAGGCAGTAAACTCATTAATACGCTCAAAAATATTATTGTTTTTTAGCGTATCTACTCTTTGGCTTCAAACTCAACGTCAAACTCATAATAGCCTTTTGAGTTATCATGCCTAGTAAAGCCTATCCTTTGTAACTGTGTAAGATAAGCTTTGAGGCTATCTTTAAAGTTTACATTGGAAGAACTTCTTAGTATTTTAAAGCTAAACTTACCATTACGTTGAATTTTTAATCTTATCACTGCATGTTCACCAGCAAATTCAGCTTCTCCTGACCATTCATATAATTTACTTTCTACTAAAGCACCATAGGCATTTACTTTTCCCTTGTCACTCGTTTTTTGTTGCTTGAAACTATCAGATACGATATCACTCGCACTAGCTTTAGCTACTTTAGGGGGTACTTTTTTGGGCTTTATCTTTTCCAGTGCTTTTTTGGGTTTGTTTTTTGGCTTTTTGGGTGTAGATACAGAGGCAAAAAGGTCTTTAGGTTTATTGATTTTCTTGGGTATCACTTTTTTGGGAGGGGTTTTGGGCTTCTTGGGTTTTACTTTTTTGACGATTTTTTCTTTGAGTACTTTTTTGTCTGTGTCTTTCTCTTTTTTTGCCCTATCCTTTCTTTGAGGTTCTTCTTTTTTTGTGGGTTTAGTCACTGGTATTATCTCTTTTGGCGTAACTTCTACTGATGCCATACTAATACGTATGGCATCTTCATTTTTCTTGACAAAGTGTACAGGCTTTTGGGTTTGGGTACTATCAATATAAAGCACTAGCAAAAGTAAAACGGATATATAAATACCTACAGAAAAAATACCTGCGACTAAAGTCGAGGATTTCATAGTACTAAAAACAACAAAAGGATTCCACATACGGACTATATCTTCGCCAAAATACTGGTAATATTGTCAT
The DNA here is from genome assembly GCA_030949325.1 of Sulfurovum sp. Lineage (GTDB taxonomy): Bacteria > Campylobacterota > Campylobacteria > Campylobacterales > Sulfurovaceae > Sulfurovum. The sequence continues at coordinate 29,755 of JAUZSQ010000093.1, read as the reverse complement.
AGCTATAGACTTCATATTCCAAAGCTTTTTGAGCAATCGCATGTACTGCCATACGGTCAGCCAATTCATTGCCTTCTACCCCAGAATGCCCTTTGACATGCTTAATCTTGACCTTGTTTTTGAGTGTATCATACAAGCTATGGATGCTCTGTATTAAGGCTAGGTTTTTAATCTCTCCACCTTTTTTCTTCCATCCATTACGCTTCCACCCATACGCCCATACCGTGATACAATCAATACTATATTTAGAATCAGAATATATCAGTGCTTCTTTCTGCTCTTTGGCAAAATGCAATGCTTGATAGAGTGCATGAAGTTCTGCTGTATTGTTTGTGCCGTCTTTGGTATAAGCCCCATACCAAAGTACGGGGTTTTCATTACCCTCATACAAAGCCAATCCACTCCCTGCCCTACCAGGATTACCTTGACAAGCACCATCGCAATAAATAGTGAGTATCGTATTGTTAGAAGTTTTGTAGTTTTTCTGATACTTTGGGTGTTTTTTTGACTTTATGAAAGTTTGCTACACTTTGATAGTTTTTGACAATTTGTTTTTGTACGCTTAGGGTGAATTTCCCTTTGAGTAAAAGAAATAGATTGATATCTCCTGTGGAGAGCTCTTTGCCTTTTTCCAAAAGTGACAATTGGGTTTTATTTAATACCCCATCCTCTAAACCTAAAGCCAAAAATTCTTCTGTAATTTGCATAAACTCTCCTAAAGGGTAAGTAAGGATACATTCTCAAAATGTGCTGATTTGATACTCTTCAATATATATATCACGGTTTTATATTGAAGATTTTCATCGGCACGAATATACACTTCAGATGTTTTGTCAAACTTTACCGACATATTGATAAAATCATCGGCAAAGGTATCTAGCCCATAAGTATCGTTATTAATATAAATCTTTTTGTCTTTGTCTATACGAATGGTGAGTGTCTTGGGCTTTTCTACTTGCACACTTTTAGAGCCTTGTGGCAGAGTAATTTGTTCTTGAAAGGTAATCGTTGGGGCAGTGACCATCAGAATCGCCATCAAAACGAGCATGACATCCACTAAAGGCGTAATATTTAAGTCTGGACTATCATCCCAGTTAAACATCATTATTCCTTAGGTAATTGAGATAATATAACCTCAGATTGAGACGAAAGTAAAGAAGAAAGCTCATAGGCTTTGCGTTTGAGAATCAGATGAAAAGTATACGCAAAAATAGCCACGGCAATACCTGCGGCTGTAGCGATTAATGCTTCAGAAATAGCAGGGGCTACCACTGAAAGTGAAGCACTTGATTGCTCTCCCAATTTGGAAAAAGTATCAAGAATCCCAATCACAGTACCAAATAAGCCAATAAAAGGTGAAGTCGAAGCAATAATAGACAGCCATGTTAAACCCTTTGGTGGAGACTCGAATCGCATCAGAAGAAGCTGCTTCGAGTATGGCTTTATTGGGTGTATGTACACGAGACAGATAAGTAAAAATAAGTGAATAAGGGGAGACTGATTTTGACTGACCTGTATACAGTGCTTTGAGTGAGTTCGCTTCGACTGAAATACGAGAATTCAAGATATAATATCTATCTAAGAAAATCCAAAATACAGCAATAAAATAAAAAGACAGAGAAAGCAGTACAAGCATAGAGATTGCACTACTTTCAAAGAAATATGTCATAAAGGAACCCAAACTAAATAGACTTTCCGATATGTTCTACTTTACTTACCGCTGCTGCAATAGCAGCACTAGAAGCTTCTGTACTTTTGAGTAACGCTTTGGCTTCTTCAAGTGCTTGTGAAAGCTCACTATCGTCCGAAGAAAGGGCTACAGCTCCATCTACGATACAAGTGGTTTTTGCTTCTTCTACTTTAACATAACCTGAATTAATCGCTACAGCAATTTCACTTTTATCTTCTTTTTCGATGAGTATGACACCTGTATCCAATAGAGATACCAGTGATGCATGTCCAGCTAAAACACCAAACTCACCTTCAGAACCTGGTAAATTTACTTGTTGTACCTTTACCATCAAATATCACACCATTAGGTGTGATAATTTCTAGCTTTAAAAGTTCCATAATTATCCTTTAAAGAGTGAACTATTTACTGTTAATCTTGTCATTTTTGGCAATGGCTTGCGCCATGTTACCAACCATGTAGAATGCAGCTTCATTCATGTCATCATATTTACCTTCGAGAAGACCTTTAAATCCTTCGATAGTCTCTTCAAGTGTAACATACACACCAGGGCTTCCTGTAAATACTTCAGCAACATGGAAAGGCTGAGAAAGGTATTTTTCAATCTTTCTTGCACGTCCAACCACAAGTTTATCATCTTCAGAAAGCTCATCCATACCAAGAATAGCAATAATATCTTGCAAGTCTTTGTATTTTTGAAGAATCTGCTGTACACCTGTAGCAATAGCATAATGCTCATCACCAACAATTTGTGGGTCAAGCATTCGGCTCGTCGAATCAAGTGGATCTACTGCTGGGTAAATACCTTTTTCTGCATTGAACGGTTAAGTACAGTCGTTGCATCAAGGTGAGCAAATACAGAAGCAGGAGCAGGGTCAGTCAGGTCATCAGCAGGAACATATACCGCTTGAACAGAAGTAATAGAACCTTTTGTTGTGGAAGTAATTCTTTCTTGCAATGCACCCATTTCTCTAGCTAAAGTTGGTTGGTACCCAACAGCTGAAGGAATACGACCAAGTAGTGCAGACATTTCTGAACCTGATTGTGCAAATCTAAAGATATTGTCGATAAACATCAATACATCAAGACCCATTTCATCTCTAAAATACTCAGCCATAGTAAGACCTGTAAGTGCAATACGGTTTCTTGCTCCTGGAGGCTCAGACATTTGACCATAACAAAGAGCTACTTTATCCAATACATTGGAGTCTTTCATCTCAAAGTATAGGTCATTTCCTTCTCTTGTTCTCTCACCCACACCTGCAAATACAGAGTAACCTGAATGCTTCAGAGCCACGTTGTTAATAAGTTCCATAATAATAACGGTCTTACCAACACCTGCCCCACCAAAGAGTCCGACTTTACCACCTTTGTTATAAGGAGCAAGAAGGTCAACTACTTTGATACCTGTCTCAAATACTTCTGTTTTCGTACTTTGCTCTTCAAATGGTGGTGGGTCTCTATGGATTGACCAATATTCTTTGGCATTGACTTCACCATTGTTATCAATAGCTTCACCAATGACATTGAAAATACGCCCAAGCACAGCTTCACCAACTGGAACTTGAATAGAAGTACCCGTTGCTTTGACTTCTTGTCCACGGACTAAACCTTCACTCATATCCATAGCAATAGTTCTTACTCTATTATCACCAAGTTGTGCTGCTACTTCTAAAACCAATTTATGTTCTTTACCATCAAAAGAATACACTGTTTCCAATGCTTCATTTATTTCTGGTAAGTAGTCTGTAAAATCCACATCAATTACGGGACCTAAGACTTGTACTATTTTACCTGTCATATTATTTGCTCCTTCTTATTTCAAAGATTCCATACCACTGATAATCTCAATGAGTTCAGTCGTAATCGATTCTTGTCTTGCTTTGTTGTATTTCACTTGTAACTCTTTAACCATTTCTTTTGCATTCTTCGTCGCTGCGTCCATTGCTAGCATACGCGCAGAGTGTTCTGCTGCGAGTGAATCAATGAGTGAATAATACATTGTATATTCAATATAACGCTTCACCAATGCATCTAAAAGTGTATCGTCATCATCTGGTTCTACTTCAAGTTCTGAAGTTGTGACAGTATTCAGAGTTAATTTGGATGTATCTACTGGTAAAATCTGATCTTCTCTTACTTCTTGAGTAATCATATTTACATAACCATTATGTATCAAAATAATTTTATCTGTATCACCATTGACATAGGATTCAGCTACTCCAGAGATAAACTCCGAAGCTTTCTTAAAGTCAGGTGAGGCAGAAAGACCAATGACTTCATCATTGAGTTCAATACCATTAAACTTAAAGAAATCAATACCTTTTCTTCCTACAGCTCTCAGACGTACCTTAACCCCTTTTGCCTGATATTGGGCAATAAGGTTTTTGGTACTTTTGAGAGTTTGAGAGTTAAACCCACCACAAAGACCTTTGTCTGCAGTAATAAAGATAATATCTACTTTTGTAGGATTTTCAATTTCCTTAAAGTAAATATTATTGATACCATCTGCGTTAGATTGCTTCATTTTTTGAGCAATCTCTTCTATAAGTTCAGTCAGTTTACTTGCATACACTCTTGAACGCTTAGCCAGTTCTTCTGTTCTTTTCAATTTAGCAGAAGATACAAGCTTCATAGCGTTTGTAGTCTTCTGCGTATTCTTAACAGACCCTATCTTACGCTTTATCTCTTTTAAATTAGCCATATGAAGCCTTTCTTACTCAGCAAATGAAGCTTTGAAGTCTTCGATAGCTTTTCTTAACTCTGCATCTGTATCATCAGAGATTTTTTTCTCATTTCTAATTGCATCAAGAATATTGGCAAACTTTGCTTCCATAAAAGGCATAAGCTCAGCTTCAAACTTGGTAACAGAAGAGACAGCAATATCATCAAGTAATCCTTGTGCACCAGCAAAAATAATAACCACTTGTTTTTCAATAGGCACAGGAGCATAAGGTCCTTTGCTTCAGTACCTCCACCATTCTTTGACCACGCTCTAGTTGACCTCTTGTGTATTCATCAAGGTCAGAAGCAAATTGTGCAAAGGCTTGAAGCTCTCTAAATGAAGCCAAGTCAAGTCTGAGTGTACCAGCAACTTGCTTAGTGGCTTTAATTTGAGCAGCTCCACCCACACGAGAAACAGAAAGTCCTACGTTAATCGCTGGTCTAATACCTGAGTTGAATAAATCAGTCTCTAGAAAGATTTGACCATCAGTAATAGAAATAACATTGGTAGGAATATACGCTGCTACATCACCTGCTTGTGTTTCAATGATTGGGAAAGCCGTAATAGAACCACCACCCAATTCATCCGAAAGTTTCGCAGCACGTTCAAGCAATCTTGAATGAAGATAAAATACATCTCCTGGATACGCTTCACGACCTGGAGGACGACGAAGAATCAATGACATTTCTCTGTAGGCTACGGCATGTTTAGATAGGTCATCATAAAAGATAACTGCATGTCTGCCATTGTCTCTAAAGTACTCAGCCATAGTCACACCTGCATAAGGAGCCAAAAATTGTAATGCTGAAGAATCAGAAGCACCTGCTGTAACAATGATAGTATAATCCATCGCTCCATGTTCTTCTAATTTTTTGACCAATGCTGCTACAGTGGATTGTTTTTGACCAATAGCTACATAAATACAAACAACATCTTGACCTTTTTGGTTGATAATCGTATCAATCGCTAAAGTCGTTTTACCTGTTTGTCTGTCACCAATAATAAGCTCTCTTTGCCCACGTCCCACTGGTACGAGTGCATCAATCGCTTTGATACCTGTTTGAAGAGGTTCATGAACAGATTTTCTAGCCATGATACCAGGTGCTTTTTCTTCGACGAATCTATACTCAGATACTTCAATAGCCCCCTTACCATCGATAGCTTCACCAAGTGGATTTACCACTCTACCTATCATGCTGTCACCTACGGGTGTCTTAAGAAGTTCTCCTGCTCTTTTAACAATCATACCTTCTCTAATACCTGCACTTGAACCTAGAATAACCACACCAACGTTTGATTCTTCAAGATTTAGTACAAGTCCTTTAGCACCATTGTCAAACTCTACAACTTCACCAGCCATCACATTGTTTAGACCATATACTGTTGTAATACCGTCTGCGATACCTACTACTTTTCCTATCTCATTGATGTCAACATCAATATCAAAGTTCTCTATTCTCTCTTTGATGATTGAACTTATCTCATCTGCTTGTAACTTAACTGCCACTGATACTCCTTTACTGTTAGATAACTACAAAGATTTTTTAATAAAATCGATGAGTTGTTCTTTAACTCTCTGCTTAGAGAAGTTTACCTCTATTCCTAAATCATCAACAGAAACACGCAACCCATCAAGGTCACTTTTCTCTTGCGTTAATTTAATCATTGAACCTGTATATCTGTGAAGTGTTTCTTCTAAGTTTGTTAGTGCCGAGGCATCTAATGTTGATGCACTTCTTAATACACCTTCATACTCATTTTTAACACATTGTTGGTCTGAATTTAGTACTTTCGTAATCGCAGGGATTAAATCTAATCTACGATTTTCACCGAGTATTTTAATAAAGTTTGTCAATATAGTATCTGTATCTTCACCCAATGTAGCAAGAATCATTTCTGTCTTCTTCTCATTGCTAATAATAGGTGAAGTGAGTGCTAAGATAACTTCTTTGTGACTTAACGCTTCGCTTAGTACATTGAGTACTTCCAAAATAGCAGGTAAGTCTTTAGAGACAGAAGATAAGGCACTGGCATATCTTTTTGCAATTAACTCTTCCATTTATGCCACCTTCTTAGAGAGGATATCAATGACTTTTGTGACATCAAGATTAATATCATCTGTCGTGATATTTTCACTTAAGACTTCATCAATTGCTTCTCTTGCAGAACGTCTCTCTTCTAAAGTGATTTTTTCATCAAGATGCTTTACCATGACAAGTAATTCATGCTTATTTGCTGAGATAATCTTTCCAGCCAATATTTTTGCTTCTGCTTTTGCATCTATTACAATCTCTTTCGCTTTCTTCTCAGAGTTCAAAAAACGTGATTGTGCTTCTTTTTTCTCATCCTTAGCCAATTGAAGTTTACGCTCAATCTCATTGAGTTTTTCTTCTATATCTTTAGACCGTCCTACAAAAAATGCTTTGATAGGATTCGCAAGTAGATAATACAGCAAGGAAGCAAAAATAGTAAAGTTCACGAGTCTAGGTAAAAAATCGCTCTCTCTACCTGTTTGTGCAAAATAACGTGAAGATTCAGCATCTCCCCCACTTGCTAATACAATGGCAGGGAGTACAAGCAAAGACAATAGTACAATTCTTTTCATAGGTATCTTCCTTCTTATAGTGTGCTAAATTTAGCTTTGAGACTCTCTTTAAAGAGAGGCATTTGAGAAAGTAAAGCATTTTTTAGTTGCTCTTTTTCAGCGTGTAATTTTGTTATAAACGTATTATACTCTGCTTCCAATTCATCTTGTTTCGTCTCAACTTTACTTGCAGCCAATGTTTTCTCATCATCAATTGCTTTCTGTCTAATCCCCGCAGCTTCAGTTTTAGCATGGCTAATCACTTCGTCTGCTTTTGCATTTAATTCATCTGTGTTACCACCAAAACTTTTTGCAGCTTCTAAATCTTTTGCTATAGATGCATCTCTGTCATCCATAAATTTCACCAATGGTTGAAATAGCATATTATTCAAAAGAACCAGTAAAGTCAAAAACAAAACCAGAACGAATAACATCAATGGTAAATGTATGTCAAGCATTAAAACTCCTCATGTAATTTCGTGCAATAATAGCATGAAAAAATAAAAAATCGGTTAATTTTTGATTTTTTTGAGGAATGTAAGGAATTTGTCCCTATCTTTATCATCTGTGAAATGAATTTCAATACTTTTCTCTTTTAATGTATAAGAAAATGGTAAAATTTTTGACAATTCTTTTGACAATTCTTTTTTAGAAGCTAGGGTTTTGGGAGTATTTTCTTTATATTTTTTGACGATATTTTCGGTTTCACGCACAGAAAGTTTTTGACCTACAATCGAGTCGATAATCACTTTTTGCTTTTTCTCATCGAGTCCTCCAAGTACCTTGGCATGTCCTTGGGTGACTTTACCAGAGACTACTTTCTCCTGAGCATAAGGTGTCAAGGAAAGTAAACGCATAGTATTGGTAATTTGAGAACGGCTTTTATGCACGATTTTGGACAATTCTGCATGGGTAATATCATGCACGTCTATGAGTTCTGCATAGGCATGTGCCAACTCTATGGCATTGAGATTTTCTCTTTGGATATTTTCTAGTAGTGCCAATTCTCTTAACTTGAAATCGTCCATAGTCGTATCAGCAATGACAGCTTTAATCGTATCAAGACCGACCAGTTTATGGGCTTTAAGACGACGCTCACCCACTACAAGTAAATAGCCATCTCCTCTTTCAATCACTACAATAGGTTGTAAGAGTCCATTTTGTACAATAGAATCACCTAACTCTTTGAGCGCTTGTTTATCAAAAAACTTTCTAGGCTGAAAAGGGTTGGGACTAATGCTATCAACCGCCAACATCTCTACGCGAATACCCTCTGATTCTAGTTCAAAACTATCAATATCAGCCAAATCTTTTTCATAGGCTTCTTCTACTTCTGTGAGTATTGCTCCCAAACCTTTACCCAATGCCATACCTTATCCTTTTGCAATCACTGTAGCCAAATCTCTATAGGCTACAGCACCCTTGGATGTACTCGCATACGTAATCACAGGCTTTCCAAAACTAGGACTCTCAGCGATTTTGACATTGCGAGGTATCACAATACACTCTTTGGTTTTCTTCTTGTAAAAAAGCTTGTCTTTAAAATGATGAGACAAATCATCTAGTACCTGCTTAGAGAGGTTGTTCTGTCCTGAATACATCGTGGGTAAAAACCCTTGATTTTCAGCTTAGGATTAATCGTCTTTTTCAAGAGTGAAACCGTATTCAATAATTGAGCCAAGCCTTCTAAAGCAAAAAATTCACACTGAATAGGAATAATTACCGAATCTGATGCACTCAAAGCATTAATGGTAATAGGACCCAAAGCAGGAGGAGAATCAATAATAATAAAATCAAATTTATGACTCAACTCTTTGAGCTTCTCTTTCAATACCATTTCTCTATTTTTTTTGTTGGGATTGTAAAATTCTTTCTCTATGCCTACTAGACCAATATTCGAAGGTGCCAATTTTAGGTTTTTGATATCTGTAGAAAGTAATACTTCTGAAAGCTTTTTAGACCCTATCAAAACATGATAAATATTAAATTCATAATCTGTCCTAGAAAAGCCTAAGCTCGTCGTAGCATTGGACTGTGGGTCAATATCCAAAAGCAGTACTTTCTTGCCTCTTTCAGCTAAAGAAGCTGCTAAGTTTACGGCTGTCGTTGTTTTTCCTACCCCACCTTTTTGGTTGGCTATACTAATTATTTCACTCATCTTAAACTATACACCGTTTCCCCTTCAATATGTAGTGAGCCATCTTTACACAATTGTGCATTGGCAAGACTCACTTTATCACCTTTATGATGTGATGAAAATTTTCTACTTAAGTTGAATTCTATCTCAAACTCACTAAAAATATGCTTCCATGTTGGAAATTTCTCTACTGCGATAAGATACTGTTCTAATAATACTTTGGGTGCAATATTTTCCTCTAGCACACGATACGTATTTGGAGATTTTTGAAGATTTATCCCTATGCCACATACGAGTGTGTCACCTACTTTTTTGGTAATAGTACCCCCTACTTTGTCCGACTCTATATAAAAATCATTCGGCCATTTGAGCCAAATATTGGCATCAAACCCTAAGAGTACTTGTTTCATAATCATCGAGAAGTAGATAGAAGCCGATGCCAAAGGTAAATCTGAGGGTAAAGCATCTATCTCTACGGCAATAGAGGCAAAAAAGTTCCCCTTAGTTCCTAGCCAAGTATTGTTACGAGAGCCAATACCTGCACTTTGTTCTCCTGCTAGAACGGCTACAGGTGCCGATAAGTGCTTATTCTTAAGGGCTTCAATCAAATACACTTGCGTAGAAGCCAAAGTATCAAAATAATAAACTTCCAATTTTTAACCCTCGCCCTACACAATAGGATTTTGCTGAAATAGCCTTTTTGGATGCAGGTTGAAGTGTAGCAATGCGTAGCGTTCCTTTGCCACAACCCACAAGAATAGCTTCCTCTTCAAAGCCAAGAATGCTAAAAGGAGTATGAGCACGTTCTGATTCTATCAACCCTAAGCCCTCCAATTTTGTACCATTAGCTACAAAATGGCTTCTAACAACCTTCAAAGGCTCGGTATTTTGCATACACTTCTTTTGCCTTCATAAAATCCACTTCACCATCAGGTTTTTTAATCTTTTTACACAAGGTAGCTTCGCTTTCATTTTGTTTTTGAGGGTTCAACCCTGCAAAATTACGTATCGTGCTTAGCGTAAGACTACAAGCATCATTAGTCAGTTTTTGCATCAAACCCTGTAGTCGCATAGTGGGAGGAATCACAAATACAGACTTCTGCAAGATATCCCCCGTATCAAGTCCCTCTTCCATTAGCATAGAAGTCACACCCGTCGTAGCATCCCCATACAAAAGCGATTGCTGTACAGGTGAAGCCCCTCTATACTGTGGTAAAAGTGAGGCATGAAGATTAATACAAGGTGCAATATCTAAAATCTCTCTTGGCAAGATTTGACCAAAGGCAGCCACAATAATAAAATCAGGCTTGAGCAATGCTATTGCCTCAGCTATCCCCTCATCTCTTAGACGATGAGGCTGTAGGACTGCTATATCATGACTCTGTGCCAAAACCTTCACACTAGGAGGAGTCAAAACCCTCTTACGTCCTACAGGACGGTCAGGTTGCGTAAGGACTAAAGCCACATCCATATCATCAGCCTCTATCAACGTGGCTAATATCTCTTTGGCATAATGGGGCGTACCCATATAAACAATAGTGTATTTCATCAGATTATTTACTCTTTATATCAAATTTTTATCCTAGTAGTATAGTAGGTATAATCCAATATGTCAACTATTTGGGTATAATTCTTTTATGCATGATAAAAATAACCCTGACCCTTTAATACCAAAATCTATTGACTTTTCTGTAGATGACCATCCTTGTTCCTATCTTCCTCACAAAAGGATGCGAATGAACTATAAGCAAGTCGAAGTCGTATCCAAAACCTTTGCTACAGCCGTAGCCCAACGAGGGTGGAGACGATTTGGTAAGAACTTTATTTATCCTGTATGCTTTGGCTGTACTGAGTGTAAAAGTATGCGTATCAATGTGGCTAAATATAAATATTCTAAATCCCAACGCAAAACTATTAATAGAAATGAAGATACTAGAATTGTCATTCAAGAGCCAAGTATTACCAAAGAATACCTAGAGCTATACAATAAATATCATAGTTACAAAGCCAAAAGAGATGGATGGCATCATCAAGATATTGGTATTCAAGAGTATTATGAAAACTATGTAGGTGGTGCACATGATTTTGGTAAAGAATTGCTCTATTATATTGATGACAAGTTGGTTTGTGTTGACCTCATTGATATTTTGGATGATGGGGTTAATTCTATTTACTGCTATTATGACCCTGATTATCCTCGCTTTTCTTTAGGTACATATTCATTACTCTATGAAATTAAGTTAGCAGAAAACTTGGGTCTTGATTGGGTTTACCTAGGCTATTGGATTGATGGATTTAAAGCTTTTGAGTACAAACAAAACTTTCAGCCTATGGAAATACTAGAGGGATACCCTAGAGTCTTTGAAAAACCAGAGTGGAAACCTTGGGTACCTATCAAATAAAAAAGTGTCCCACCCTTATGAATATCGTCCAACAAAAAAGACTTCGCATCAGATAAATCAAATCCTGAAGCCAAGAACATTTGTTTGTGATGCGATACCACAAACCTTCCTGCTTCTATTTTTGTATTCTTTTCGTCTTGAGGTATATTGTCTTCTACCTTGATAGCTTTGCCATCTTTGACATAGGCATCTAGGTTTGAGAGGATAATCAGCATATCAGCATCACAAAAGTGTGTAATATACGCAGAAAGCATATCATTATCCCCTTCTAGTAATTCTTCTATACTTACAGTATCATTTTCATTGATAATAGGCGTTATATTATAAGAGAGTAGTCGGTTAATCGTATTGTTTGCATTTTCTCTGCCTATTTGGGAATCAAAAATACTATAAGGCAACAATATTTGGGAACATATCATATCAAAGTTATCAAAAAAATCTTGATAAGTACTCAATAAATAGGTTTGTCCAATAGAGGCTAGGACTTGGCGATTAATCGTATCACTTTTATCGATTTTTAACTTACTATATCCTGCTGATATCGCACCAGAGCTTACCAATATTACTTCAATATCTTCTCTTTTGAGCATCACAATAAACTTTACCAATTCGAGCATACGCTCTTTGGCAATCCCTTCATTGTGCGTCAAGACATAAGAACCTACTTTGAGTACAATACGTTTCTTAGCCATAATCTATGCCTCGTCTTCCTCTTCTACTGCGTCAATAAAGTCTCCCAAAGCATAACGAAGTGCTTCGGTATTAATATGTGCTACAGAAGAAATAGGCAAGACAAAAAGAGGTTTTTCTTCAGGTAGAAGTATCCCAAAGTCTTTTTTAAATCCATAAGAAGTATACACTTCTTTGGCTTTGTATTGATGCAATGTCTTATTGGCACTCAGTCCTATATCTTCTAAAAATACTTCGGTCAAGATATTGACTTCTTCAACGGAGAGTGAATCTATTTTGGTAATGGCAATCGCATGTTTACGTGTAGCCAACGTAGTAGAATAGCGTTGAAGCTCGACCAGTAAAGTCTCATACTGATACTTCATCTCTCTATAATTGGCAGCATCTATCATCAGTAAAAGGGTTTTGGTACGTTCGATGTGCTTCAGAAACGCATGTCCTAAGCCCCGACCATCACTCGCACCTTCAATAATACCTGGAATATCAGCCATCATAAATGAATCATAATCACCTATATGCACGACGCCTAATTTGGGTGTCAGTGTGGTAAATTCATAGTTTGCTACTTGGGGTCTAGCATTAGAAAGTGTAGCAATCAATGTCGATTTACCAACATTAGGATAGCCCACCAACCCTATATCTGCAATAAGCTTCATCTCAAGACGTACACTTTTTGTAATCCCTGGTAATCCTGGTTGTGCGTAGGTAGGACGCTGGTTACTAGAACTTTTGAAATGCATATTTCCTAGTCCTCCCTTACCTCCATCCAAAAAGGGTACAATTTCACCCTCCGTTACCAAGTCCATCAACTCTTCGCCTGTTTCCATATCTACAACTGTAGTCCCTGGAGGCACGGTAATCAACATATCTTGACCCTTACGCCCATAACACTTACGTCCTTCACCTGGACGACCATTCTCCGCCTTGATATGTACACGTCCTCTAAGCGATGTGAGTGTATCAGTATTATTATCTACTTTAAATGACACCGCACCACCACGTCCACCATCACCACCATCAGGACCACCATTGGCTACAAATTTTTCTGTCCAAAAAGATATGGATCCTGCTCCACCCTTGCCTGATGAAATCATAAGTTCTACACTATCTACAAACATTTATAAACCTTTTAATTAATGCTGTGATTATATCTAAATTGGAGAACATTATGGCTATAATTGATGCTATTAAGAATATAAAGGGTTTATAGATGAGTCAAACTAAAAAAAGTACTTTTTTTGCTTTAGCAATTTCCCTACTCTATTTTCAAGGCTGTATTTCCCCTAAAATATCTACTCCTTCTAAAAATAGTTATAGCTATAGTGGAGTCTATTTTGGTAAATACTTTCCAAAAAATTATAAAAAAGGGATTGTAGATGGATGCACAACATCAAAAGGGTCATACAAGAAATCACATACATTGTTTAAAAAGAGTAAAGACTATGAAGAAGGATGGTTTTTAGGTAGAAATAAATGCTTGAACTTGCTGGGGAAAAAATAAAAAGATAAGTCCAAAATTGGACGTATCTTCTAGTGAAACTTACGCAGGTACTACAGAAACATTCTTTTGTGTACTTGTTCTATTTCCAAACTTTACTACACCTTCAACCAGTGCAAATATTGTATGGTCTTTACCGATGCCAACACCATTTCCAGGATGTACTTTTGTACCTCTTTGTCTAATGATGATATTACCAGGAATCACTGCTTCACCACCAAATTTCTTAACGCCTAAACGACGACCAGCTGAATCACGGTTATTTTGAGTGGACCCTTGTCCCTTCTTATGTGCCATTTCATGCTCCTTTATATGTAAATTATATTATGCTACGCTTGTAATTCTTACTCTTGTATAGTCTCTTCTGAAACCACGTTTAAGTTTTGAATCTTTTCTTCTTCTTTTTTTGTAGATAATAATCTTCTTATCTCTACCCTCATTGATAACTTCACCCTTAACGACTGCACCCTCTACAAAAGGCGTACCGACAGTTAACTCACCGTTATCTAATGCTAGAACTTCTTTGAATTCTACTGCTGACTTTGGCTCAAGACCCATGTTATCAAAACAGATGATATCACCCTCTTGAACTTTGAATTGTTGACCACTTGCTTTAATGATTGCGTACATTGCAAATCCTTTACTAAATCTATATTTTAAAAGTTCGCAATTATACCCAAACTAATGTAAAAGATTATTGAACTTTTTCTAATAATGATAATCTGTACCTGCTAAAGCGATACAATCTATCTCTACCAAAGCATTTTTGGGCAAAGTTTTGACTGCTACGGTACTTCTCACAGGCTTATGCTCACCAAAATAATGGGCATACACGTCATTGACTATGGCAAAATCATCCATATCGGCTAAAAATATCGTAGTCTTAATCACATCGGTAAATTTCGCTCCACCTCCTTGAAGTACATAAAAAAGATTTTTCATCACTTGATGCGTCTGATGTTCTACATCTTGAGTTGACATCACGCCCTCAGGACTCAAAGCTATCTGTCCTGAAGTATAAATAAATCCATTGACTTCAACAGCTTGTGAATACGGACCAATGGCTTGTGGTGCTTCTTTTGTCTCTATAAACTTCATATTCTCCTAGCCTCTTGTATTTTCATAAAAAATGTAAGAGGTAGAATAATCCGAAAATTCAAAATAGGCTTTTTTCTCACCTTTATCTTTGATGCCATTCAAATTGAGGTCATCAATACCATAGCCATAACGGTAAGGTCTCACTGAACCATCGCTTGTACCTTTGGCTGTAGAGAGTTTATCTATATGGATAAACCTATGTACGAGTTTATCTCCTGCATAGACATCTAGTACACCATTGGTACCTGTCCAATTCTGTAATGAACGGCTAAAACTATTTTGTGTCTCTTGCGTACACCCTGTAAATAATACTATCATTCCTGAGAGTAATAATGTTTGTAATTTCATGTTGTTTCTCCTTATTATTATGTATTTTATCACTATTGTTTTAAGCTTTGGGCATACCAAACTTTTGTGTGACCAATTCACCCTCATCCGTGAAGTAAAGATAATACAATTTATCTTTAAGTACACAAAGTCCTGCTAGATACCGTAATGCCAAATTGGCTTGAAGTGACCCAATATGCATCACAATAGGTGCGGTAATCCCTGCTGGTTTATGGTCTGAGATATTGAACACTTGAAAAGTAGCTTCATCAAAAAAACATACCTGCCCATTGAATTCTTCTACCGAAGCATATATCCAAGGGGTATGATGGGCTTTGGCATGGCTATCTATCTCTGCTCTTACAGGCAGATTATCTGTGGCATCGAGTATCAAATCATAGCTATATCCCAATGCCTCAAAGCTTTTAAAGGTCATATCAAAGGCTTTGACTTTGACAAAAGGATTCTTTGATTCCATCAGTTTACATACCACTTGTGCTTTGTTCTGCCCTTCATCTGCTAGGGTAAAGGCAATTTGTCTGTGTATATTGTGAGAAGACACGGTATCAAAATCAACCATGTGAATCTCACCAATACCAGAAGTACCCAAAGCCATCGCCAAAGTACAGCCCAATCCACCAGAGCCAATAATGGCTATCTTCTTGCCTTGTAAACTCTCTTGTACCTCAGCACCCCAAAGTTGTATTTGTCTGTTAAAATATTCACTTTTTGTCATACGCATCCTTCTCTTTCTCGTAATTCTTTCTCAAAGCCCCATGCCTTACGATGTGTAAGTACCTCGTCTTTGTATATCGTTTCAATCAACATAGATTCTTTGTCTTCAAGCATCATCTCTACCTCACCAGAAGGGGCTACTAGCATCGTATCACCATAAAACTTCCACGAGACATTAGCATCTACATACTCACCTAAACGATTGGCTCTAAGGATATAGCATCCATACAAAAATGCCTTACTCTTCATAATCTCACGCCATCTCTCATGAGAAGCAAAAGTAGAAGCCGTAGGAAGCAATACCAAATCTACCTTCTTTTGTCTCACCTGCTTCCACAAAGGCTCAAAATGCAATTCAAACCCTGACATAGCCATAATCTTAAAGCCTTTGACAGTAAAGGTCATCGCATCTTTTAGAGGAGCTACTTTATTGGAAAAAAATTTCTTTTCATTCCAATGAGGATAAGGAAGTAATATCTGCTGTTCATAATAACGTATAGATTTAGGACTTACTTTGGCTATGGTCTTATAGTATTTATTTTGCTTGATGATAATAATAGGTGCAATAAAAAGTATATCATACTTCATAGAAAGGTTTTTCAGAAGTTCAATATGTTTTTTACTCTGAGCCTTGACCATATTGGGTGCCATCGTCATAAGTTCTTTGAAAAAATGATTGAGGACATACTCACCCAAAAGCATCACATCCACATGACGTTCATCTGCTTTTTTGAGATAAAACTCCAATCGTGTAGCATTCATCCCCAAAGTAGGTAGCTGTAATGCCCCTACAACCAACTCTTTTGGCATCTTATTCACTCACCTTCTGATGGGCTTCTTCAATCACAGTAATCTTGACTTTCGCCTCTTCGATGAGTTGCTGTGCTTCTTTGATGGTGCTTAATCCCTCTTCATACAATGCTACAGAAGCCTCAAGTGTCATTTCTGGATTCATCAACTTTTCAAGTAAAGCCTTTGAGTGTTCTAGTTTTTCTTCAAATGTTTCATTTTTCATTGTAATACATCCTTAATATGTGATTCAAATTTCTCTAACTCTACCAAAAAAGCATCATGACCATAATCACTTTGTACGGCTAAATAGCTATACTCTTGTCCATTACGCTCCATCATCTTGGCAATATATGCCATCTCCGAAGGACAAAAAAGCATATCAGACGAAAAAGAAATCAGATGTACCTTCGCTTTGATACGAGAGACGGCATCGTGCAAGGAGTCATACCCACGGCTCAGGTTAAAAGTATTAATCGCTTTGACGATATATAAGTAAGACAAAGGGTCAAACATACGCGAAAAGCTATTGCTATTGTATTCCATATATCGCTCTACTTCATAACGCCCAAAGAGTTCAAAAAGCCCATCATTATTGACATAGTTACGTCCAAACTTATCATCCATAGAAGTAGTAGAGAGATACGAGATATGCCCAGCGATACGTCCAATAGCCAAGCCATCAAGCCCTTCTTCGATAAAAGCATCTTTTTCATAATAGCCATGACAAAAACGTGGGTCACGACGTATGGCTTCAACGGCTACTTTATTAAACGCTATCGTCCAAGGACGTGTAGCATAAGTAGATGCCAAAGAGATAATATCATCAGCCAAATTGGGATAATCTACCCCAAACTGTAAGGCCTGCATCCCTCCCATAGAGCCACCAATAATAGCCCTAAGATGATAAATACCCAATGCTGAGAATAAATGCATCTGTGCGCGTACCATATCTTTGATAGTAATCACAGGAAATTTGAGCCGATACGGGTCTTGGCTAGGATAATTGGGACTCATGGGAGCTGTACTTCCAAAACAAGAGCCTATGACATTGGTAGAAATAACAAAATACTTTTGTGTATCTATCGCTTTGCCATCCCCAATAAGACCATCCCACCAACCCGCCTTATGTTCACCATCATACACCCCTGCTGCATGATGCGAACCTGAGAGTGCATGACAAACCAAAATGACATTCGATTTATCGGCATTCAAAACCCCATACGTCTCATAGCAAATACTATAAGGTTCCAAAATACGCCCACTTTCAAGATAAAGAGGCGAAGTAAACTGTAGGGTTTTGGTTTCAATTTTCATAAACGGCTTTTAGATTTAAATTTAATAATAGTATTTTATCATATTTGGACTTTTAAGCGTATTCAAATATGGACTTCTTACATCAATCGTCTTGCCCATTTATAGCGATTACTATAAAAAGGTTCTTTAAGACTCGTAATCACAATTTTCTTTTTCGCAGAAGAAGCA
The DNA here is from genome assembly GCA_030949325.1 of Sulfurovum sp. Classification (GTDB taxonomy): domain Bacteria; phylum Campylobacterota; class Campylobacteria; order Campylobacterales; family Sulfurovaceae; genus Sulfurovum. Next base: position 11,595 of record JAUZSQ010000093.1, on the reverse strand, counting down.
TGGATAAATTTATTATTGCCCAAATAAATCCCTACATGATTCACAAAACCTTTTCTTGGCGTTGAAGTATCAAAAAAAAGATAAGGTCTCCTGCTGACAGACTGTCTCTTTTGATATATTCTCCGTATTCAGCTTGTCTAATCGAAGTACGAGGAATAGCAATACCCATCTTTTTATAAGAATAGGAAGTAAACCCTGAGCAATCAAATGTCCGAGGTCCCACAGCACCCCATACATAGCGTTTGCCTAATTTGGCTTTGGCTATTGTTTCTAAACGTTTTTCTCTTGTGATTTTTTGTTGGCTAATTCGCTTCTTTTGGGCTTTCTCTTTTTTGGTTTTTTCTCTTTCTCTCTTTATTTTTAAGGAAAGTTTATCTTGTAGTTTATGCTTGAGTTGTATCTCTTTTTTGAGGGATTTTTCAATATCAGAAATTTCATTGGTCAACTCTACCAAACGGGTCTCTCTTGCATTTTTGATATCAAGGGTAAATTGTTGTGAAGTTTGAATCGTGGTTTTTTCTAAGAGTAGTTGTTCGATTTTTTTTGGTTAATCTTCGTTCTAATAGCAACTTCTTACTGTTAATCTCTTCTAAGTCTTTTAAGTTTTCTGCCAACGCTTCACTGATATATTTGTTGTCATTCATCTTTTTCGTTAAGACTGTATTGTACTGTGTTAATCCCTCTACTGCTGTACTTAAGTGCTTAATATAATAAAACATACCTACAAGTAGCATCGTTATAATAAGCAAAAAAGACACTAGCATTGATTTAAGATATTTAGGAAGCGTATATTGCTTGATTCCTCTAATACTGCTTATAGTCATTAACGTTTTATCATTCATTTTGTACCTTTTTAGTTCATCAAGAACATCATACTTTAAAAAAATAAATAAAAAGTCAACAGACTGACTATAAAAGGGCTATTTGCACTCATTATCCATGATAATTAGGTGATTCTTTCGTAATAGTCACATCATGAACGTGAGACTCTTTGAGTCCTGCCGCAGTAATTTCTACAAATTCTGCTTTTTCCCAAAATACTTTGATAGACTCTGAACCACAATATCCCATAGATGAGCGTAATCCCCCCTATCATTTGATGCACCACATCAGCTATTTTACCACGATAAGGTACACGCCCTTCTATACCTTCAGGGACAAGCTTATCTGTAGCCGTTCCTTCTTGGAAATAACGGTCGGTACTTCCTTTGCTCATCGCCCCAATACTTCCCATACCTCGGTACTCTTTGAATTGCCTACCGTTAAAAAGTATCATTTCTCCAGGGGCTTCATACGTTCCTGCTAAAGCACTGCCCAACATCACACAACTTCCACCCACAGCCAAGGCTTTGGCTACATCTCCAGAGTACTTGATACCTCCATCAGCAATGACAGGTACCCCTGCTTTGTTGGCTACTTGGGCTACTTCATCTATCGCAGATATTTGTGGTACACCTACTCCAGCTACAATACGCGTCGTACAAATTGACCCTGGTCCCAATACCTACTTTAACACCATCAGCTCCAGCATCTATGAGGGCTTTTGCTGCTTCAGCTGTAGCGATATTACCTGCAATCACATCCACATCTAGCTCTTTCTTAATACGCTTCACCGTATCAATAATACCTTGTGAATGCCCATGAGCAGAATCAAGGACAATCACATCTACCCCTGCTTCTACTAAAGCTTTGGCACGGTCAAGTTGCCCTACACCAATAGCAGCACCTACCCTAAGACGACCTCGCTCATCTTTATTCGCAAGAGGATATTTTTCTTTTTTTTTCTATATCTTTAATGGTGATAAGACCCATGAGCTTCTGCTTATCATCTACTATGGGAAGCTTCTCTATTTTATGCTTTTGCATCTCTTTGGCAGCCTCTTCAAGTGTCGTACCTTCTTTGCCTGTCACCAAAGGAGAAGCCGTCATCACTTCAGAGACTTTCAGAGTCATATCAGAAATAAAACGCATATCACGGTTGGTAATAATACCTAAAAGAATATGTGCTTCATCGACGACTGGAACGCCTGAGATATGATATTCTGCCATCATCTCATCTGCCTCACCTACGGTAGCATCAGGACCTATAAATACAGGATCTATAATCACTCCTGAAGTAGATTTCTTGACTTTTTTGACTTGTAAAGCTTGTGCTTTTGTATCCATATTCTTATGAATAATCCCTATACCCCCAAGCCTTGCCATAGCAATCGCTGATTTAAACTCTGTAACTGTATCCATAGCAGCAGAGACAATAGGAATATTGAGACTGACACGCTTAGTAAGCATAGTCGTTACACTGACTTCTTTGGGTAAAACCACTGAATGCTGTGGTACTAATAATACATCTTCAAATGTCAACGCTCTTTTTTTGATATTCATATAAATCCTTCTTCTTTTGTTTACTTCGTATAACCAACTACTTTTTCTACACTTGATGCACCATCAAAGAGGGTTTTTTCATCAAAAGCTTTGGCTATCAATTGTAAGCCCACAGGCATACCTTCCTCATTTTTGGCTACAGGTATAGAAATAGCAGGTAATCCTGCTAAATTGACTCCAATGGTGTACATATCTGACTTATACATCTCTAAAGCACTCTTACTAGCCCCTATTTTGGGTGCTACGCTGGGGGTGACAGGAGAGAGGATTAAGTCTGCCTCTTCAAAAATGGCATTAAATTCATCACGAATAAGATGTCTGACTTTTTGTGCTTTGACATAATAGGCATCATAGTACCCTGAAGAGAGTACAAAGTTTCCTAACATAATACGTCGTTTGACTTCTTCCCCAAAACCTTCGCTACGCGTATGATAATAAAGCTCTTCTGTATTGCTAGATTTGGCTCTATTTCCATAACGTACCCCATCATATCTAGCCAAATTCGTAGCCGCTTCTGCCGTTGCCAAAACATAATAACTTGCAATATCATACTTGGTATTGGAGAGTTCTTTATGCACGATGGTATGCCCTGCTTCTGATAGTTTAGCTACGGTATAAGCAAAGGCTTTTTGTATATCTTCATCGGCTGATTCCACATACGAATCTACTACAGCAATGGTAAGCTTCACATCAGTATTCAGATGATTGGCAATATCTTCACTCTCAAAATCTGCTGAAGTAGAATCTTTCTCATCATGCCCTGTAATAGCATCATACAAGATAGCCGTATCTTCTACATTTTGTCCAATAGGTCCAATTTGGTCAAGACTCGAAGCATACGCACCCAAACCAAAACGTGAGACACGCCCATAAGTAGGCTTCATGCCCACCACACCACAATACGCAGCAGGTTGACGAATAGAACCCCCCGTATCTGAACCCAAAGCAGCAATAGCAATACCCCCTGCAACAGCAGCAGCCGAACCACCAGAACTGCCTCCTGGTACACGATTGGTCCCATGAGGATTAAGTGTCGCTCCATAATAAGAGCTCTCAGTCGTTGAACCCATGGCAAATTCATCCATATTCGCTCGACCAAATGCCATCATACCTTTGGATTTTAGCTTCGTAATCACCGTGGCTTCATAAGGTGCGATATACCCTTGTAAGATTTTGGACCCAGAGGTCACTGACCACGCTTTGACTTGAATATTGTCCTTGATAAGGATAGGTACACCCTCACCTGAACTCTCAAACCCTACATAAGCATTCAGTGCTGAGTCTTTTGCCTTCTTTTCCAGTTCGTCTTTAAATATCGCTATCTCTTCGTTCGATTTTGTTAATGCTTCTTTTAGTGTTATCACAGTCTTTCCCTACATCAAAAATTATTAAAGTAGGGGATTATATCCAAAAGTTGTTTTTGGCTTCATTATACTTGATGTCTCTTTGCGTAAAGAAGGTTGCATTATTTGGGGCAGAGGGCTATAGCTTTCTTGCTCTGGAATAGAGACCTTTTCTAAAGTCGAAAGAAGTGCTTCAAGTGCTGATGTATTGAGTAAGATAGACGCATCTATCAACGCTTTCGCTTCTGGTATCGTTAAACGGTATCTTCGAGAAAGCTCTTTGCTTTTCTTGTATCTTCTTACAGCTTTGCGTGTGACTTTTCCTCTTGTTCCATCTAATTTACCTCTATAAAATCCTTGTATGCTCAGTGCTATTTGAATTTTTTGTATACGTTCTTGTTTTTTCTTACTTGGCTTGTTGAGTAATTCATCAAAATAATATAATCTGCCTAAACTTAGCAAAAAATATTTACTCTGTACACCTAAGACATTTTCATCTACATTATCACTATCCATAGCATAGATAAGATACATATTTCTAATCGCTATTTTCATCTGAGTAGAGTCTAAATCACCATCTATCTTCCCTGTATAAAAATGTGCAGATACCCCTTTTTCATAGGTATATACGGCTACTTTCCCATCCATCTTCGCACGATACAGTCCCAAGTGATATAAAGACTTTTGAATTTTCATTTCGTCACTTATAGGGGGTAAAGGAGATTGTTTAATAGCTCTTCTATGATAATCATTTTTTTTATGTTTTACTTTTTCTGTAGCCCTAACCTCTCCTGTGACTACAGATAGTACCTCATCCAGAAAAGAAGCTTCTACTGATATAGTCGTATATATCCCTAGTATACCTACAAGTATCATAGGCTTAATAGTATCATAAAACATCGTTAAAAATCTCTTTTATACATAATATCATAAGACTCGGACTCTTCACTAGCACCCAATATACTTTGGGTATGCTTTCCATGGTCATATTTGAGCTTTACTTCTGAGACAATGTCATTAATATAGATTATCGTCATTTTATTTGTCAACTTTTTTCCTATTTCGATACTATTATTTTTACCAAATACCAAACTATCAATCTTGATACCTAGATTGGAGAGTGCTGATTTTGCCATCGCTCCACCCATCATACGCATCATATCTTCAGCAGAATTACTACCTGCTCCTATGTCTGAATCAAAGAGTATGATAGATAATATCTCTTCTTTGGTCAAAGATGGCTTAGAACTAAACTGTATATTGGGATTGTTTGCTGAACCTGTAATAAAGATAGTGATGAGATGATTGAGTGATTGATATTTGATACTGAGTTCTAGTAATGGGTTATTCATATTGCCCGTAAAATATACAAAGCTCTGGCAAAGACAAATGTCTTGTCCTGAAAAACATAAGTCCCTCCCTTGGGTACTTCTACCGAACCCAAAAGAATAATCTCTGAGAGACTTGCTTTATAAATACCTAGCTCTATGCTACTTTCAAGATGAATATTCCCTTGATAATACCGTAAAGGTTTTTGCGTATCTACTTGTATATCTATATTGAGATTATCCATAAACTCTGTAGAATCTTCTACTTTTATCTCTTGAAGTATCACGATATCACTATCACTGGCGAAACTCTTTTGTGACATATCATAATGAATATCCCCACCCAATAGCGTTATCTTACCTTTAATATCTGTTTGCTTACCTTTAATACTCGCTTCAATATCAATACGACTCTGTAACTCTATGATTGGATGAGTAACATCAAAACGCTCACTCTTTGCACTAAATACCCCTGCTTTAGCTTCTATACTATAATTGCCTTCTATCTTCAAACTATCATTAATCCAAAAAGGCTTGATACGCACAGTATTATCGCTAAATCCTAGCGTAGAAGGCTTGTTAGAAAATATCTTTTGATTTTGATACTCTAGCTCATATTGCTCTACTATGACTGTCTCATTATTGGCTGAGAGTCTCAAATTTATATTTTTTATCTCTTGCATATCTTCAGCTGTAGTACCATAGCCAAGATAGCTAGAAGTACAATTCAACTCTAATGCTTTCATCTGTGAAAGGGTGAGAGATATAGATATGTCTCCTAGTAGCTTAGGCATATCTTTGACCTCATATAGAGCTTCTATACTTTTTTTGACCTCCGACATATCTACTATTTGAGTCTCTAAGCGTAGCTCTTCTGTAGGCTTACCAGAAAGTAACACTTCCAAATCTTGAAGTTTCATTTTAGAACTAAGCACAGAACTATTCATATCATACTCCGATACTATACCTAATGCTCCTACTCTAATTGTGTTATGGATAGTCTTATCTTCTAATGTGACATCTAAGAATAAAGGGCTTATCTTCTCCCATTTTACTTCATCACTATAGGATTTAAGCAGAGACTTTTGAGGGATAATTATCTCTGCTAAGAGTGTGATATTTGTATCATAGCTTAGATTGGCATCGATATTCACTACATTTGAACGTATGCCTACCTCTGCTGTCTTTTTGCCATGGGCTTCCAAAACGATAGGTACTGTTATCTCTATTGTTCCCCTAGTTTGATTAAGTTCACTAGGTAAAGTAAGATAGTCTTCTAAGATTATCTCCTTGCTAGTCTTCACGCTCAACACACCTTGCTTAAACTCTTTAAGGATAAAATGACCTGATAGATTTTGTGCTTCTATCGTACTTGTAATATGTTGTGCATTCCCTCTATAGACTAGCCTAAGATTACGAAGAGGTGTACGCCATGGGGGTTCTATTGCAAGTATTTCTTTGAGCAGTATCGTACCTCTATAAGAAAGATTCCCATCAAAAGTGAGATGATTTTCGACCAAAATATCTTTGGCATAAGGGGTATCAACTATCGCCTGTATATCTGCTTTGAGTACAGAACTATTGATATCATACACACACAGCAGACGTAAAGAAGCTATATCCACATTAAAAGCATCTTTTTTTGCTTCTAAAAGTTGTAGTATTTGTGTATCTAAGCCTATACGGACTTGCTCCTTAGAGAGATTGAGGTCTAAGCGAATTTCCTTAATGGCTTTAGGTGAAATAGCTTCTAAGTATTGCTGAAATAATCCCTCAAAAGGTACGATAACGACCTGCCCTTTTAGCGTATTACTGAGCATCTGAGCCTTATAATTTACTTTGGCTAGATTACTTTCTACTGATAAAAGTACCTGAGTAATATCTACATTTTGAGTAGCATTATCATAGCTAATATCTTCTAATCCCAATGCCATATACCTAAACGTAATATTTTGTTCTACAAAAGGCTCAATATCTATCGCCAAGCTTTCTACAGACACAACAAAGTCCAAAGTACTCTTACTTTGTATAGTAGGACTGTTCGTAGAGGCACTGCTAGAAAAAGTGTCTAGCAAGGATTTGAGCGTATTGATATTGAGATTTTCTAGTTTGAGCGTATCAATACGCAACGCTTTATCCAAAAGGTAAAGAGGATTCCAGCGTAAGACAAGATTGGCTAATAATGCTTCTCCTTTATATTCAATCCCTGCTATTTTGACCCCAGTTAAAGCATTGCCGTAGATACGCGTATAAGAAATATCATACCTAGGGGCAAATTCTTCAGCTACTTTTTGAAGTACCAAAGAAGAATTGGCTATAAAATAAATCATTATCCCTAGAAAAACTACCAATATAAGCAGATACAAAAATAGCTTTCTAATCCCCAAAAATAGTATAGAAAAAAGATGTTTTATCAAAATGATTGTCCTATCTGAAAAGAAATCCCATACTCCCTATAATCATGAACATTAACCCCCACATCCAACTTAAAAGGACCAATAGGCGTAATATAGCGTACGCCTAGCCCCACAGTAGAGAGTACCTCCCCGTTAAAATCATAAGCATCTTCATTGAGCATCGTGTTGTCTGTAAACACTGCCCCATAAATATCATCCCATACAGGATAATTCACTTCCAAAGAGAGATTGAGTAGCGATGATGCTCCATTGATACTATCTTCTGTTGGTGAGAGTATCACGCCTAACTCATTGTAACCATAAGCACGATTAGAATAAGAACCTCCTGCGAAGAAGTATTTAGATTCGGGTAAACTATGGGCTACTTTGGCATCCAAAATACCTACTTTTGCTACGCTTGAAAGCGTAAAGTGATTGAGCGTATAGATAAAGCGTCCTTCTAGCAAAGTTTTGTGGTATACACTCGCATCTTCTTCTTGTGAAAGTCCTAATTCACTATAAAGTCTGACATAATATCCATTTTTAGGATTGAGTTTGGAATCTCTAGCATCATAGACAAAATCCACATAAGGATACAAAAGTATAAATGTTCCTTCATTAACTGCCTGTGTCAAGTCTTCACCCTCACTCAAATTATCTACAGCCCTAATGACAATATTTTCTGTAGCCATACCTAGACGTAATTTCATTTTACTCGTCTCATATTCTATATAGCCATTGATAAAGGCTTTATCTTCTCCAAAACCATCAAACTCCAAACTAGAATATCCCCCCTTTGATACCAAAATCTACGCTCCTCTCCCCTAAACGAAGCAAGAGAGGATTAAAATACTCGCTGATAAGTACTTGCTCCTTTTCTGACCATCCTGCTTTCAAAGTGATTTTTTGTGCATTTCCCAAGAAATTGTGCTTGGTAATAGTACTATGAATACGTGCACCCACATAGGTATCATATCCTGCTCCTATTTCAAAATGATAGGGTTTTTCCCTTTCTTTGAAAGTAATCTCTACAGGAATGACATTATAAAGTTTCTTATCTGTATCAATCAAAATAGAATCAAAAGACCCTAGGCTATAGAGTTTATTCGACGTTTCTTTAATGAGCTCTGCATTAAATTTCTGACCCTCAGATGCATACACATAAGCACTAATTACATCCTCGTCTATCGTTTCCAAACCATACGTCGTCACCTTACCAAAAGTACAAATCCCCCCCTTTAGTAAGCTGATATACCAAAGCCACCTCATGTGTATCCAAATCCACATACGCCTTGGTATCCAAATCATAAGAACAATACCCCTCTTTGAGAAGACTTACAATAATTTGACTCTTAGTCTTGATAAAATCACTCGCACGAAAAATATCCCCTTTTTCCCACAAAAGCAAAGACGAAAGATTATAATCACTAGAAATATCAACATCAACAATCCGTATAGGTTCATCTTCTTTTATCCCTACTCTGACCATAGTCGTATTTTTCTCAATCGTAAAATGGGCATCATAAAACCCTTCTGAACGATAAAAGCTTCTCAAAGAAGCCTCTAATGTCGGCAACAACTTATCATCAATACGAGGGTCATCTTCTTTCCAAAACTGATAAAAACTTTTATTCTTCACCCCCAAAGCCTCTGATAATTGTCCTTTGTCCATATACTTTTGACCTACAAAAACAATAGCATGACTAAGCTGTATCACTTTTTGGGCATAAAGAAATGTACCTAGATAGAGGAAGAGCATGACTAATGTTATCGTTTGTTTCTTTAGTGATTTATCCACACTTAGCCCTTTCTAATCAATTCTCATTTTGTATCATCTCTATAATCTCCTCTTTCACAAAAACCAAATTCCGATAAATCCCTTTTAAATCCCCTATCTTAGAAGAGTCAAAATTTTCACTTACAAAGTATTGATACTTGTCTTTGCCTAATTTTTCTAAAATCACAAAATTCCAAATAGCCCCTACGATATAAGCACCCTTAATTACGGTTTCTTTATTTAGTTCAACTCCTGCTATAAGTTCAGCCAAAAGTTGTGGTTCAGGATAGGCATTGATTTGACCTTTTTTAAACTCTTGTATAAAAAAATAGGGTTTTTTACTTCTAATCAATCCTTTGGAGACTACAAAGTCTGTTGTGCCATTAAATATAAATTTTTCTGTTTCATACCTAATTTGAAGCTCATAAAAATCTCTAAATTTATGATCAAAAGATTTGAATTTCACTCTATTTAAAATGGGGATAATAACATTAACTTTTAAATCTTCTTCATTGTAATCATATATCAAATCTTTGTTTTCTAAAATTAATTGATGAAAAAAATCTTCTGACTCTTTGGATATTTCAATACGCTTACTAAACCAATCCAAAAACGTATCACTACCTATCTCTTTTTGAATATCAACTAAATTATATAAATCATTTTTACTTATTTTACTAAAACTATAAGTTGGTTTTCCATCTAAGTTTTTACCCTCTAATTTATCCAATCTTTTTTTTAACTCTTCATTTTCTTTCAATAATTTTAACTCTAACTCTTCACTCATATTATTCTCCATTCCAATAATCATTTTTTATCTTTGGATATATATCTGCTAACATACTATCCTCTCCCACTCAAACCCAGAAATATTCCTCACCTCTTCATCAAAATTAATCCCCACCAAAATTATATCTTTACCCTCATTCATATACTTACTAGCATAATCTTTTTGTTTTATTTGAGTAAGTGCTTCACCTTTGCCTACTTTAAACTCTATAATATAGATATATTGGTCTATTTTTACAGTTAAATCAATTCGTCCGTGATTGGTCACATCTTCGCCTATTATATCAAGCCCCAAAGATTGCAGATAGATATAAACAATAGAAGCATAAAAGCCCTCATAATGAAGAATATTGTTTTTACTATAATTATTATAAGGAATAGAAGAAAATATCGCTATAAAAGCATCTCTAAAATCTTCTAAATTAGCATTTCTTAATGCAATAATTATAGACTTTTTCTCTCTATTGTAATCTGTTTTTTTGAGTAGAGTCTGTATGATATAATCATTAAATGATTGTTTTACTTCTTTGTTTGGTAACTTTAATTTATACTCTATAATATCCAAATCTTCATCAATAATCATCTCATCAATCGTCAAATATCCTGCTTGATAAAGTATCACTTCAAGATTAATATTTTCTATATCAAAGCTCTCTAATATTTGTTCGCCTACGATAAGATTGGATAATCTTGGTAAAAAGTAGTTGTTTTTTTCTATGAGTTTAATGAGAAATGTTGGAGTACCTGTAGCAAACCAATAGTTTTTGTACTTGTTTCCTTTAGCAAAAAACTGCAATATATCAAAAGGATTATAAACAGGGTCTTTGAGAAAATTATAACCGTTATACCACTCTTTTAGTTTTTCTAAATCTACATCATCTATAAATTCACTAAATTCATTCTGAATATTTTGATGTGTATATCCACATATATTTCCATAAGGTTCATCAAGTGATATATCGCTAAGCATATTCAGCCCCGAAAAAATAGAAGCCTTGCTAAACTTACTCACACCTGTCAAAAATACAAACTTGATATAAGCATCAGCCCCTTTCATCACAGAATACATCCCCTTGATAAACTCTCTGTTGAGTTTAGATTGTTCTATATTATCTATGGTATCCAAAATTGGTCTATCGTATTCATCTATGAGAATGACTACTCTTTGATTATATTTTTCGTAAGCCTTTTGAATAAGCTCATCAAAACATACAGATAAATTATTATTCTTCTGACACTCTATCCCTAATCTCTCTTGATTTTTCTCCAAGCTATGCAAGGCAACTGTTTCAAGTTTACTACTTGTTTGTAAATTTCCATCCCAAGAAATCTTTATCACAGGATAAGTCGTATCCCAATCCCACTTGTCATAGATATACAAGTCTTTAAATAACTCTTTCTTACCCTCAAAAATATTATGAAGCGTATCCAAAAACAGAGACTTTCCAAATCGTCGTGGACGAGATAAAAAAGTATAAGTATAATTTTCTATAAGCTCTAATGCTTCTTTTGTTTTATCTATATAGATATAGTCATCGTTTCTTATTTTACTAAAGGTTTGTATGCCTATGGGTAGTTTT
>JAUZSQ010000091.1 GCA_030949325.1 Sulfurovum sp. | reverse complement strand
GCGTAGTATATTTGCGATATAACCTTCCCTTATCCATGATTGTATCAAGCTTCATCTTTAAATCAAATACTCTATTTGCTTTTATAAATAAAATAAGCTAGTTTCTGTTATCATCTAGTTTAAGGTTCTATACATACAGGAACATATCTCCATTAAAATCAAAACAATTTGCACTACAGAAGTCTAAAGATTCGTTCTATATTAAAGGAGTGTTGTCTCTACTATATCTTTTGGTTTAAATATAGGTAAATTTTGAGGTTTATAGATTTCTAACTCTTTAAATAGCTCTTTATTCGTAACCACTAAATAACCCCACCAACCCAATGTTAAGCAAACTACTACATAGTTAAAAGCAGTAAAAACATCACATAAAAAAGTGATTTACTAACCAAGTATAGTAGTAGTTTTAGCTATAATAGCACTATGAAAACAGAGCTTATTAATATAGAAAAATTACAAGAAACCATTATAAATCAAGCCCAAGAGAATAGTAGTCAAGAAAAAAGAATACAAACCCAACAAATTGAAATAAATTACCTAAAAGAAAAGATAGATTACCTCATACGCCAACAATTTACCTCCAAAAGTGAAAAACTAAACCCTAACCAACCAAGTCTGTTCGAAGATACTAAAGAGACAATCGAAGTAATAGAAGATGAAGAGATTGAAATAACATTTAAACGAAAGAAAGGTGGAAGAACTTCACCACCTAAAGAGTTACCAAGAGTAAGAGTAGGAACACGATATAGGTGATGAAGAGAAAGTGTGTAGTTGTGGTGACACAATGCATAGAGTAAAAGAGATAATATCAGAACAATACGATATCGTACCTGCAAAGTTCCAAGTCATAGAAAATGTTCGGTTCGTATATGGCTGTAGATGTGGAGAAAAACCAGTGACCACAGCATTAGCCCCATTCATACTCCCAAAGACACAAGTAACTGCTTCATTCTTAGCAACTATTGCCGTACAAAAATTTGAAGATGCATTGCCACTGTATAGACAAGCCAAAATATTTAAAAATAGATTTGGGGTTCCATTTAGTGATACTACACTCTCCAATTGGATGATAAAAGCTTCTGAGAAACTCAAACCTTTTAAGCAGAGACTTAAAGAGAGACTCTTAGAGAATGAATATATACAAGCAGATGAGACTACACTACAAGTGGTGAATGCACACAAAAGCAAAGCAACGAAGAAATCCTATATATGGCTAGGTGTAGGAATGGATAAATATAAAGTAGTCTATATGCACTATGCCAACAATAGAAGTGCCGTAGTAGCCTACTGCACTCTTTAAAGGTTTTAATGGCTATCTACAAACAGATGGATATGCTGGATATAATGCTACTGTTCAAACAAATGATATGACACATTTAGCTTGTTGGAACTCACGCGAGGACGAAAGTTTGCAGATATAGTCAAATCAGGAGTCAGTGACCCACAAAGTAAGCGTTATGCACAAGAAGCCATAATACTTATACAAAAACTCTATAAAATAGAAAGAGAAATCAAAGATGACCCTCCTGATACAAAAGCTACTTATCAGAAAAGAGAAATCTCAAGCTATCATCAACACCATAAGAGAATGGATTAACACAAAGTTCTATAAAGCACAAGAACTTGCTGGGGCTATTGCTAAAGCATTTGTGTATCTTAATAATCAATTTGCTAAGTTAGAAGTCTATCTCACCGATGGCAGACTCAATATAGATAACAATGGAGCAGAGAACCATATAAGACCTATGGTACTTGGTAGGAAGAATTGGTTATTTGCTACATCTGTTAAAGGTGCTGAGGCTATTGCTACTTGGTATACTATTATTGAAACTGCAAAGGCGAATGGATTGGAACCATATCACTATTTGAAGTATCTTATGACTGAGTTTCCTTATTACCAAAGGGATGGTAGAGATATTGAAGCGTTGTTACCTTGGAATGTAAGTGATGATGGGGTAGTTAGGATTTCTTAGGGGTTGGTGGGGTTATTATGGGGGTTACCTTTATTCGCTAGATATAGTTTGTTAATCTCATTCTTCATAGAATAAGTTTCTTTTCTAAAGTCATTATTCTGTTTTTTAGTTTTTCTTTTCACTGACTAACTGTTCTAAGCGTTTAACCATTGATTGAATATCATGTTTAGGTTTTATTTTCATCAATAATCACTGATTTTAAAATTGCTAAAGTTTGCCAAAAATCAGAAGAATTTGCACTCAATGATGAATAAGGATATAGCGAGATAAGTAAGAATATTACGATACTTTTATATATTTTCATTGTAAATCCTTTGATAGTATTGTTTTTAATTTCAGAAATTTCACTTGGACTAACTTCTATATCTACTGATAATTCTTTCTTAAATTCCTGTAAACTTCTTAGGGACTTATTAAAAAAAGCATCATACTTTTTTAGTTTAGCTTCAGTATTTAAGGGGTCAATCATATCAAAGGCTAAATCTTTTTTCATCTTTTTTAAAGTTGGATTCAAAAGATAGTATGGTACTCGTTTGAGACTCTAAAATAGGCAATCGTTTTTCATGCATATTTAAGCGTCTTAATGAGACAGCAATTATTTTAGCAAAATTTGTTATCTCTATCTCTTTTGCTTTCTTTGAATTTGGTATTGGTTTATAATAATAAGCTTCACATATATTATAATCTAAAGAACCACTCTGACCCCTACCATAACTACTCTTACCAATTGATTTATAGATCTTAATATTCAATGAATTATTTATATACTGTGTTGATTTTTGGATCTGTAACCTACAATCTAAATAATGATACTTATCATAAGAAGTGTCATTAGAAGAAAATTGTAAAAAACTTTGTTTATTTATAATATGCTTAAATTTTTCAACATATTCCTTCGCTCCAGTATTAGATTTTAATTTCAATATACGATTAGCACTACAAATAATGCTTCCCCCTTGATACATACTATCACGAAAAAGAGCATCTCTAAAATCAGAAATTTTTTTATAGGTAGTTTCTGTCTCAGCAATTGATTTATTTATATTTTCTAATAATTTTGGTTTGATTTTTGAAGAGCTAAGAATATTCTTGTTTTTATTTATTGGATAAATAACTTCAGCTTTATTATCATTAGATGCTTCATCACATCCAAAAAGTAAGAATATAACAAATAAATATATTAATGAAATTTTAAATTTTTGCATAATCTTTTCCTTTTTTATCAAACAACACACAAAACCCACCTTGTTTGCTATCTAAGCATAGTGGTATGCTGTCATTATTGTCTATGAGGTCGCCTATGTAGATTTCCCATGGGAATTTTTTGGTTTTTCTTGGCATTTTATCTCTCCAAATTTTTATTCCACTCATTATAACAAAAATCTATAAACACACAAACCCTAATGAAATCTTCAAAACCTTGACAATCAATTTTTCAGATATATACCTCTAAATTCACACCCTCAAAGAAGCATTAGCATACACTTCCATATCGTCTCTTTTTCCAATGGCTATGACTTCTACGACTATTTTATCTTCTATGATTTGATAGACTATTCTAATACGTTTTTTATCCACATACATCTTCCTGCATCCACTTAAATCATAGTTGTTTTTATTGCCTAGAAGTTGTCCTAGTTCTGGTGATTTAGATATTTTCTTGAACTGTTTATAGACTAATATAATTTGTGACTTTGTTAATGCTGAGAGTTCTTTATTTGCATCAGGGTGGACAATGAGATTATAGAACATCTAAATCTATACCATGTTTCTTTGCCATATCTTCCATTGATATATACTCTAATTTAGGTGTTTTTTCTCTTGCCTTAACGATATTATAGATCTCAATATGTTCCATCATCTCCATAGCTTCTTTCATTCTTTCATAC
>JAUZSQ010000089.1 GCA_030949325.1 Sulfurovum sp. | reverse complement strand
ACAAGCCAAAAGACAAATAGAAAAATTCCAAGTTCACAGTTTCTAATGTCAAAAAGATAGCCCTGAAATCTATAGAGATAACTTTATCAATAAAATATCTCCTCTGGCCATTGAAACCCTTTCCTTATGAGCTGTGTATTGGCGGCTATATCACAGATAGTGGTATTATAGACAGAGATACAATATTGAACTTGTTTGAGCTATGCAAGGCAGATAGTATTACTAGAGCGTATTGAAAATTTGAGAAAGCGGCATAAAAAAGCATTCCTCTAAAACCATTGGAATATGCATCCAAGACAATTTCACGAGGATACGTATAGCAAGGAAAATAGCACATCTTCTTGTCTCCTCCTCACTCCACCTGATAACACTAAAGTAAAAGAAGTTCAAAAGAGATAATTACACCCAAAGGAAAAGGCTGAAAAAGCATCGGTTTATCAATCAATACACGAGAATATGTGAAAAATGAAAAGATCTCTATTGCCTCTCCACATGCAACGTAATAAAATGCCAAAGTGTAGATGTCCAAATTGCTTATGGTAAATATGGATATTACTATAAGTGTCAATCTTGTCCAAGGCAATGTTAGCAAGATTAGTTATAAGATGTAATCAACCCTCTTGTAAGGCCTCAAATTAAAAAAGAAGAAGAGAGCATTTTTATATAGGTTTGTAGTGACTGTAATACTAAAGAGATATTTTTTTAGGAATATTAAGCTAATCAATAACCCTCAAAGGTCTCAATATATTATTTTTTAAGAAAAAATACACAAAACTTACAAAAGAACATAGCATTACTATAGCAATAACAATTCCTACTCAACAAACTCCACCACCACCTCACATCGAAATCCAGGTCTTAGTTGTGTCGATTGTACATTGAGTCTGTAGCCCAGCCAAAAAGGTAAGACCATGGCTACTATAGGCATTTACTGCTGTCTAAGCCCAATAGCTCTTCTACTTTTTCTTTCTCAAGTCTTCTATGGGGCAGGAATCTATACCGATGTATGCCCTGCTGTCACTCATGATTTGCTCCTGCGATGTAGCTTTGTTTTGGCTGTCCAAGTGATAGATGTTGGTATCGTCGCTTAGTGTCTCTTCCAAATGCTTAGAATAGAGGTCTATGTAGCCGTCCATCTGTTCTTTGCTCAGAGGTCGTCTTGCGAAGCGTTTTTGGGGTTCTTGGGAACTTGGTTTTACGCTGTTGATTCCTGCTAGTATGATGACCAAATGGGAGCAAGAGGTGATTTGGATTTACTTGATTCCAACAAGCAGGTCTTAGCTTGGCTTCTAACTCTTCGTTTGTGATGACTAGAAACTTCCATGCTTCCATACCAAATGAAGAGGAGAGGTTTGTCCTGCTTTTAAGATGTAGCGAATTTCTTCGTCTGATATTTTTTGTTTTCATCAAATAGTTTACAGGCGTGTCTAAATGCCATCGCTTGGGTAAAGAGGTTTTGCATTGTGAGCCTTTAGTTTTGATAAAGTTTAACATATATCTGTTATGCTGTCAAGAGTGTATTTGACAAATAAGACATAAAAGGGCTAAAGATGCAAAGAAAAACCATAGTAATCTCAGGAGCTAGTGGATTTGTAGGGCAGTATATATTCAAGTATTTTATCGCAAGTGGCGTATTGCAGAAGATGCTCTTGCCTTTTAGGCTTGGCTTAGGGGGGTGTTTCCCAAGAGATTATTAGCCTGTGGATATACTTTTAAGCATCCTACGATAGAGAAATCCTTAGAAGGTTTGGCTATACTTTGACATCAAATTTATAAGGAAACACAATGAAAACAATGACATGTAAACAACTAGGAGGTGCTTGTGATATTAAGTTACAAGCCCGAACTTTTGCTGAGATGACAGAGGCAGAGTCCAACACGGTATGGAAATGTTGGCAGAAAATGAGCCCGAAGCACATATCAAAGCGATTCAACATCATGAAAGCCATCATGCAAGAGCCCTACGACCATGCAATTATGGTTTTAGCGAAAAAACAGCTGAATTTAATGCTTTGGATGATGATTAGAGGGAATGTTAATTCTCTTCTATCTTGATAATTGTTCCATTTTTGTTATTAGAGATAGAGTGTTTTATAGACTTCCTTCTCCCTCTTCCTCTAGGATAATATCTAGTATGTAATATTCAAAATTTAGTGTAAAAATTGTTTATCACTACATCGGGATATTTTGCTTCTACCATTTTGACTATCTCTATAGGTTCAGAACATTGGTTAAGGTTGGTAATATACTCAGTAGGAGTATATGCTTCTACCTCTAGGTAGTTATTGTTATAGATTTCACAACTTAGTTCAATGTTATCAAATACCAATTCATATTCTTTTCTATGCACTTATCCCACCAATAGGTTTTTGCCATTGCAGGATAATCGTGATTTCTTCCATCTTGGATGCTTCATCGATATAAAAGCTAAGAGCTAAGATTTGAAACTTATTGTTGTGATGCTTTTTTATAAAAGTTTCTATCGCTTTGAGTGTGGTTATTTTCTTAGGGTAGTTGATACTGTTATTGGAAGACATCTCATAATCTATGTCTTCTATATCAAAATCTAATGCCTTGAAATACTTTATCGTACGTTTCCAAGACCTTTGTGTAAGATAGTCCGATATTGGCCACATCTCTTTAGCAATCCCTTGAATCGATGCCCATATACTCAGCCTAATATAGCCATCTTTCTCTTTATAGTATCCTCGGTTCAACATGTGATTTATATCTGTTGTATAGTCAGACTTCATCGTGGATATAGGGTCATCTTTAATCTGAGATAGTCTGTCTTGATGTATAGTAATGTCAAGTAAAGGGGCAATATCTAATATGAGATGATAAAATACCTTGGCATCTTCTTCATCTATATTTATGTAGAGTCTTGTGACTCTTTGTGTCATCTCTACAGACTGTTTTTGTGAATTATGAAATTCAAAGGCTTTTCCTTCAGAATTTTCAAAACCAAACTCTTGATAGCGTATTTGTATCTCTGAATATTCACCATCGATATCCTTAAAGACACCATACATCAATGCCAAGGCTATACCATTGGACTCATTGAGCATTATCTGAGTATAGATTATGCTTGTGTCCTCTACAAGATGACATTGTATGAGTTTCATCTCTTTAAAGCCATGACTTTCAAAAGTAGCAATATCTTCTTGTATCACTTCAAATACCTCATCATGTAAAGCATCCATATTAATTGCCACAAGATTCATCTCCACGTTTTGTTTAGTTTTCAAATAGACCCATGGGACAAAGATAAAAAACTGCACAAAGAGTAGCAAAGGTGCAACAATTATTTTGAGTACAAAGAACAAGGCAATAAATAAAAATATACCTAGGGTTAATAAGGTTGTCATAATCCTAGAGAAAAAAATGAAGCGTTTTATCTTGTGGGGTGAAGTATTTGCATCTATACTTGTCATGGTATTTATCCTTCTACTCAGGTGGACAAACAAAATATCGCATAT
This sequence comes from Sulfurovum sp., assembly GCA_030949325.1. Taxonomy (GTDB): domain Bacteria; phylum Campylobacterota; class Campylobacteria; order Campylobacterales; family Sulfurovaceae; genus Sulfurovum. The sequence continues at coordinate 66,283 of JAUZSQ010000089.1, read as the reverse complement.
TGATATTCTGTAGGGGTGTACTCCAGCCTAGATAAAAGGTTTTTTTGTAGTGCTGGATGATGGCGATGTCTTCTTGGAAATAGTGCTTCATGACTGTGGAGATATTACTATTTTCTCCTACAATTTCTACTATCCATACAAAAGTGATTTTTTTCAGTTGATGGACTTCTTTGCGTTTGCGTATGATGGCACGGAGGGCTTCTTCGGCTTCGCAATCGCTTGTGCTAGGTAAGAGTGCTGATATATCTACAAGGGCTTCTAGTCCTTGGGTACTTTGTATCTTTTTCCAATAATCATGTTTGAACTTATTGGAAAAGGTGGCTTCTGGTATATCTTTGGCAGAAGAAAACATAAAGCCTACGGTTTGTATGTATTTAGGAAATGCTGTTATGAGTCTATCTAGGTCAGCCCTTGGATACTCTTCGTAGCTTAGACCGTCTTCATCAAGCAAGGCGTTGTCGTTGAAGTAGGCTAGGGCATGGTCTTCTTTGATGCGTCTAGTCCCTTCATGTATAATGGCTACGGGATAGTCTTTTTCACAGCCATATTCCATTCTAGTAAAAAAGCACATGCAAACTCTTCTTAATATCAATGAGTGGACTGTGTGCTTTGAGTATTTGTGATAAGTCTTCTATAAAATGATTCATTAGCTTAACATCCCTCTGACTTCATCTTCATCAATGAGGTCTTTATTGTATTTGACCACGGCTATTTGTTCGGTCTCGTTGACATAGCTTTCTACGATGGCTTCGTGTTCTGTGAGTCCTGCGACGCGTTCTCTATCAAAAATCGCTAGGGGGAGATAGACATTGCCACGGTTATTGGGGCTTGGCATGGTAGCGACCCAAATGAACCATACAAAAGCAATCCCCATGACGATAATGGAGAGTGTTTGTCTGTCATAGTGTTGCATTATCCATCCAGCCATGAGTCCACCAAAGAAAATACCTAGGTAGGCAAAGGTATTTGCCACGCCCAGTGCGGCTCCTTTTTGGTGTACTTTGGCAAACTTGGCTACAAAACTTTGTAGCAGAGGTTCAAACATATTAAATCCAATGAAGAAGAGTACGACACCTACAACAAAAACCCATGCATCTTGGGCAAAGCCCATGGCTAAAAATGCAAAAAATATAGAAACCACGGAGATTTTGAAGATGAGCTTTCCTTTGCCGTATTTTTCACCAAAGATAGCAGCAGGAGCCATCGCCAAAAATCCAAATATCATCGCAGGGAAATAGACCTTCCATAGCTCTACTTTGTCCCAAGCAAAGCCACCATCAGCTATAGATTGTGTCATCACAAGAGGAATAATAAAAAATGCCATAGTCATAATACTAGAATGAAAAAGAAAGGTAATATACATACGCGTCAAAGCCTTGTCTTTGAAGACATCAAAAAACTTGGACTCTTTTTCTGAGTAGGAATGTACGATAACAGGTGGCTGGGGTACAGAGGTAAACAGTACGGTAATAGCAGCTACGGAGAGTACGGCTGTAAGCCAAAAGAGTTTGTCTATACCATAGTTTCCTCCGATGATAGGGGCGATAATCATCGCTGCTGCAAAACTCACAGCAATCGTTCCACCCATAATAGCCATCGCATGTGCGCGTTGTTCTTCTTTGACGAGGTCTGCTATCATGGCAGAGACTACCGAACCAATGGCTCCAGCACCTTGTAAGAATCGTCCAAACAGTAGCATATAAATATCATCAGACATCGCAGCGATAACCGAACCCACAATAAAAATGAGCAATCCAAAAAAGAGAATAGGCTTACGTCCAAACTTATCAGACATCATCCCAAAAGGTACTTGAAATACTGCTTGGGTTAGGGCATAGCCACCAACGACCAATCCTGCCAAAAAGGGTGTCGCACCCTCCATATCAATAGCATAGATGGACAAGACAGGCAAGACAATAAAAAGCCCAAAAAATCGTAATGCCACAATAAGCGAGAGAGGCAGTATTTGTTTAATCATGTTAATATCTCCAATAGGGTAAAATTTGTCTTATTATATCACTATGAGGTTAAGCATCCATGAAATTAGTTTTAGCAACAGGAAACAAGGGTAAACTACGCGAATTTAAACAAATGTGTGAAGATGAAGTTGTGGCATTCTCTGAACTCTTGGGAGCATTTGAAATTGTGGAAGATGGGGATACTTTTGCCCAAAATGCTTTGATTAAGGCAAGAACTATTTATGAAAAACTAGGCAAAGAATATATTGTTATTTCTGATGATTCGGGTATTACTGTACCTATTTTAAACAACGAACCCAATATCTATTCTGCACGATACGCAGGAGAAAATGCCACAGACAAAGAAAATATGATGAAGCTAGTAGAGAATCTTCAAGCCCAAGATGTGCAAAAAAGCCCTGCTTTTTATACGGCTTCTATTGCCATAATCTCAAAGTATGGTGAATATGTGGTACATGGTTGGATGCATGGCGATGTGATAGATACACCTAGAGGAGAGAAGGGTTTTGGATATGACCCTATTTTTATCCCTGAAGGATTTAGCCAAACATTGGCTGAACTAGATGATGCTGTGAAGTCTGAGATTTCACATCGTGCCAAAGCTTTGGGATTGGCGAAGCCTATTATTAGAATGTTGAAATGAAAACTTGACTTGTAAAAATATTAAATTTACGCTATATTAGTTAGTCTTATTTCTATATTAAAATTTTTTCTACCTAAAAAATATTTTAATATAAAAATATAAGAGAGTAAATATGATTGAACAAATAATACCTTTTGTGGGTTTGCTAGTAGGAATAGTGCTTCTAGTGAAATTAAATCCTCGTAATATTGATACTTTTTTAAGAGCAGAAGCTAAAAGAGGACTACAAGAGAACTTTAAAATTTCTGATAAATGGCATTCTGAAGGGCGTGTTTATACAGAAGGGTTAACATTGATTGAAGACAAAAAAGGTAGGATAGCTTTTGTTCGACAAGCTAAACTAGCTGATACGGGTTTATTGCATTAGTTTTAAGTTTATGTTGATAGATACGCTAAAATGGTATAGTTGGATACCGACTAATTTAGGAGTCTTAGATTATAATTTTATTACTCCTAAGCAAATGTATTCAAACTTTGGAAAAAATATTAAATTTTCTGAAGATAAAACTAGATTTTGGAATTTAGATTTAAAAAACTTTAAAGACTCTCTTTCTCCATATATTACAACTTCTCATATCAAAGAAATTTCCCCTACTGGTACGATTTCTTTTGAAATTTTAGACTCTAGCCTTAAAGGCAGGGTAAGTATTTACTATGCTGATACTTTTTCTATTGGCTTTAATTACTCTTTAGAGAGAAATGGGAAAATACGTATTGATAGCCCTTATCTTGGAAAATCAAATCAAATTAAAGATATTGATACAGCATTAATGGATACTTTTGCACAAATTGCCTATATGATGATTAAGCAGAGTTTGCATGGTGATAGTCATCATCATCAGAAAATTGATTACGTACTCAAAGTGAGCCGAGATATATTTCCTGCTGATATTATTATTAATACTTTTGCGAAGCATATCAAAAATGTAGAAAGGGATATAAAATCTTTGGATACTTGTATTGGGCATTTAAAGGCGATGAATGCTATTGAAGAAATTCGTGGTTATCTGAGTTATGTAAACACTTTTTTTGCTTTATATAAAGAGGAACTCAGTCAAGAATCTAAAGTAATTGTTGAGAATATGAAAAAATGTAGTCATTTCTTTGGAATCTACTGTGGCTAAAAAGAACAATCACTTTACCTATTTAGATATTGCTAAGACAACATTTTTGACAATTTTTGCACTGATTCTTTCCTTTAGTTTATTTTTATTGAAAATATTTAAAGAAAATATTCATATCACAAGCTATGACAGCAACATGAGGATTTTTGAAGATATTTTGATTATCCCATGGTATAATATCGTAATTATAGTAGCTATTCTAGGCTTGAGTATTTTTTATTGGTTACGGAAATGTTATATTAAAAGTTATATATTCTATAAGTATTATAGCAGTTATGAACATTATAAATATATTTCATGGGTAAGTCTGAAAGAGGCTTCTTTTAAATATTATGTGTTTAAAATATTGATGCCTATGAGTCTAATAGTCATTTCTCTTTATTTTATTGTTAGATAAATATCACTAGACTAGACAACTATTACAAAGGAACGATTCAATGAAAACAGAACAATTTATGCAAGACCTACAAACGATTTATGATGAGTTACAACGAAGACAAGCCAAGCTCAATGCTTTTTATGACCTCTTGGATGAGAATAAAGGGAATGATGAAGCAGAAAAGTTGATAAAACTTTTCTTGACGCTAATGAATATACCTAGGGATAGTGAAGGGTATATGGCAGGGCTTACACGTCTTGTAGGGTTGCGTGAGGATGCCTTGGAGCAGGTGATGCAAAAGAATGGCTTTGATGCACGAAAGATAGAGATGAAAAAAGAAGTGGCGTATGGATTTGTGAGTCACTTTCACTTAGAACGCCATGAAGAGTTGATACAGTGGATAGAGCAAGAACAATTGCTTACGCCTTTTTATCGTTCTTTGATTTTTGGTGTGCATTATGTAGGACGACAGATGACGCTATGGCAAAGCGATTGGACACGTCAGATTATCAATAAAATTAATCCTGAACTTTCTGCACTTTGTGATAATGATGAGAGTCAAGTCTTAGCGATGTTACAAGACGAAGGTCTGCTTGATAAGGACACACAAGGCAATGTAGGGGATAGATGTTATTCTGTCTTACAAAAAGATGAAGCAGGTGCCTATCAATCTGTAGCATATTCAGAGGCATTTCCTCAGCATGTAGCAGGGGTGAGTACTTCGTTGCTTCAGTTGATTAAGCGATTGGAGAAAGAAGAAGATGAAGTCTTTGGGCAAAAAGAGGAATGGATAGCGTATTTCATTGCCTTAGAAGAAGCCTTTACCCATAAACAAACGGATGCACTCATAGGTAAGTGGGCAGAGGTTGATAGAAAGTGGATGGCAGTCAAAGCACCTTTGCAGGTGGGGCATCCTTTGGAGTATTATGAAGACCATTATCGTAAGGCTGTGGCTTTGGAGTGGGATTTGCGTATTGTCAATCCTACGCTTCAAGAAGGTTCACCTACGCGAGACAATATCAAAAAGTTTGCTTCTACTCATGGCAGAATCTTTGGGTAAAAGTAGCCAATACGCTATGGCAGAACAACTCATGGCAAAGAACCTCACACAAGTTGATGAAACACAGCTTTATATCGGTCAACCTATTTTATATTATGGAGCAGAGTTCAATGGACTTTTCTCAGCACAAGTGGTTCCCAATGATGAGCAAGTCTCCAATGAACTAGGCAAGAAAATCTTTGCTTACGCAGACTTTGTGATGGAATCTAAGAAATCTAAACCTATGATGAAATTGAGTGTTGAGGTGATGGGTGAAGATTTTGTTACTGCCCAAAGAACTCTTATTGCTAGTAATCCTACACTTTGGCAAGAAATCTATGACATCTCTACCGTGGGACATGAGTATGGGCATATCTTGTGGATAGATATGGATACAGAAACACGTATGAATACTACAGGACAATTCAAAAACATCGAAGAGTTCAAAGCCACAGCAGGAGGGCTTATGGCATTTTTTGCCAATGAAAAAGAAGCCCTCAAAAAGCATATCGTGGATGATGTCGTCTCTCGTGCTGTAGGACTTATGGCATGGAGAGAAGTGAGTGAAGTCTTGCCGTATTATTGTGAAGGTTTGATTCATTTGGATATTCTCTTTGCCTCAGGTATTATTAGCTATGACAAGCAGATAATCATTGATTATAGTCAATATGAAGCGATGAAAGCAGGGTATCAAAGTGCATATCAAGATTTGGCAGAAAATTATCTTGCCAAAGTCGATGCACAGCAGTATTTAGGGCAATATACCCAAAAAGAAGCAGGAGTATATTTACCTAAAAATACAAAAATTAGAGCCTTTGTGGAGCATTATTATGCACGATACAAAGAGATTGGGCAACAGACGGTCACTGCTACACTTTAGTATCGGATTCTAGCTTTATATTCTCTGGGTTCATTAGCTGTTCTAGGTCTGCCTTGGTGAGGGTCGACTGTAGGAGTTCTGGTTTGTTGAGGGACAGAGGTGCAAAGGTATGTGTCTCTAAGAGTTCCATAAATTCAAAAAGTTCTACGTTAATGTCAAATACATTGTTCGTGACTTTGATGGTTTTGAAATATTTGAGTATAGCTTGGACGTTGGGATTTTGACTCTCTTGTATGGATTGATTGCCAAATGCAATGACATAGACTCCTGCTTTTTGTGCTGATTCTACAAAGTTTTGGATACGACGTAGGCTAAAGTCTTGGCTTGGGAAGTTTTCTAGGTTGATAAGTAGCAACTGATAGCCTTGTTTTAGCTTGGACTTTTGATTATGTTCATCAATAGTTTTACGGTTACAGCACAAGAGGTCTGTATGGCGTGAGACTACCAACTCTTCTATCGTTTGAAAGGTTTGTTCAATCATTTCTGTGTTGTGAGAATTGTGATAGAGATGAATATATTGCAAAGGAGAGAGGTGGTAAAACTTCTTTTTACCAAAGTCAAACATCTTGACTTTGAGATGCTCATAGGGCATAGAAGACAAAAGCTCCAAACACAGACTCTCTATCAGGTCATCTGCTTGTTTCTCAGAAGCCTTGTCATAGAGTAAACAAAACCCACCGTCATTGCTAGGAGTATAAAGGGGTATGCGTTCTCTACCTTGAGATAAATCTCCCAAATGAAATCCCCATGGAAATGTATAACTTTGCGTCTCTTCTGTCATGATTGTTACCTACTTATAATTTTGGCGTATTATAGCCTATTGGGATAAAATACTCTGTTAATATCTATAGGATATAATATATTTTAGCCTAGATAATTGAATAGGTTAATCTATATTTTAATTCAAAGGAAATAATATGTCAGTAAGTCTATCCAAAGGTGGAAGAGTATCATTAAGTAAAGAGGCTCCAGGGTTAAAAAATATCATAGTAGGTCTTGGTTGGGATGCAAATGCAACCGATACAGGTGCAGAATTTGACCTTGATGCTTCGGTTTTTTTAGTAGGAACAGATGGTAAAGTATTGACAGACAGTCACTTTATTTTCTATAATAACGCAACGTCTCCCTGTGGTGCTATCGTACATCAAGGTGATAATAGAACAGGTGAAGGTGATGGAGATGATGAGGTTATTGAAATTGATTTGGACAAAGTAGATGCTGCTGTAGATAAAATTATTTTTACAGTAACTATTGATGAAGCAGAATCAAGAAATCAAAACTTTGGACAAGTAAATAATGCACTTATTAGAATCCTGAACAAAGATGGTGGTTCTGTGATTACACAGTATGAACTCGATGAAGACTATTCAAGTGAAACAGCGATTAACTTTGGTGAGCTTTATAGAAAAAATGGTTCTTGGAATTTCAAAGCCGTAGGTGCTGGATTCAATGACGGTTTGGCTGGGTTTTGTAAAACGTATGGAGTGAGTGTATAATGGCAATTTCTCTAGCAAAAGGTCAAAAAATAAACCTCAAAAAAAGCAATGGTAGCGATTTAAACTCTTTTTGTATTGGTGCAAACTGGGGAGCAATTGACAAAAAAGGTCTCTTTGGTGGAATGAAAAAAGTACCTGTAGATTTGGATTTATCTGTAGGTATCTTTGACAATAACAAAAAACTTGTAGATACGGTCTATTTTGGTAAGCTACAATCAGCAGGTATTTCACATTCTGGTGATGATACTACGGGTGATATGGATGGTGATGATGGACTTGATAATGAAGTGATTCAGATTAACCTTGCTCAAATTCCTGCCAATATTGATAATGTAGTGTTTGTACTCAACTCATTTCAAGGGAAAGATTTTGCTACTGTTCCTTTTGCGTCTATTAGACTTTATGAAGGAACAGCGAGTAGAGTCAATGAAATTGTAGCGACTTACAATATCGCTAGTGATCCAAAATTTGCTGGATATGTTTCTATGATTTTGGGTAAACTTTATAGACGCAATGGAGAATGGAAATTTTCAGCGATTGGTGAACCAAGTAAAGATGCCAAATTGGCACAAACATTAAAAACAGTAGAAAGTACCTATTTGTAAGAAAATATAAAAGGATAAAGAATGGGGATTAGTTTAAGTAAAGGTGGCAGAATAGATTTATCTAAAGAAGCACCGAGTTTGACAAATATAGGATTTGGCTTGGGTTGGGATACCAACGACAGTGATACTGGCGTAGATTTTGACTTAGATGCTTCGGTTTTTATGCTAGAGAGTACAGGAAAAATACCTGCGGATAACTATTTTATTTTTTACAACAACTTAAACTCCCCAGAAGGTGCAATTGCCCATCAAGGTGACAATAGAACGGGTGAAGGCGATGGTGATGATGAAAGCCTATTTGTAAAACTGAGCAAAATAGATTCTAGGATTGAAGAATTGGTTTTTGTGGTAACCATTGATGAAGCACATCAAAGAAATCAAAATTTTGGACAAGTGCGTAATGCTTTTATCCGAATGTATGATTTAGACAGCAATAAAGAGATTGCTAAATATGATTTGGAAGAAGATTTTTCAAGTGAGACAGCAATTGAATTTGGAAGACTTTACAAAAAATCAGGTTCATGGAGATTCAAGGCTGTGGGTGCTGGTTTCAATGCAGGACTACAAGGTTTTGTAGATAAATTTATAGGATAAGGAAGAAAAATGTTAGATTGGAATAAAATAAAAACGAGAAGTACAGAGTTATTGGGTGAAGCAGGTAAGAAATTTAAACAATATACACCAGAGAGCTTTTCAAAAGAGAAAAAGTTTGTAAATTCGCTTGTTGTCAGTATGGCATTGATGACTATGGCAGACAAAAAAGCAGACACACAAGAGATTATTACTGCTTTAGATTTGATTAAAGATATTGATGAGATTAATGACCTAAATTTGACAACAGAAGCGATAGAGCTTTATGAGTTTCACATTGAAGCGATGTCTGAAGTAGTCAATAACCCTACCAAATGGATTTTGATGGAAGCAAAACTACTCTCTGAACTAGGCAAGATGAAAGCCTATCCTGAATATCCACCAATGATAGAAGCATTGATTGCACATATTGCACAAAGTGATGGGCATTTGGATGATACAGAAGTAGAAATGCAAAGAAAAATATTGAGTGCCATTAAATAATGAAGTATTTTTATAGTTCCATAGTCATTACGCTTATCGGTTTGGCTTTGGCTTTTTATATTGGTGGATTTTATGCTCTGTATATTACAGCACTTCTTATCATTTTGGAAGTCTCATTGTCTTTTGACAATGCTGTGGTCAATGCCAAAGTATTAGAGACGATGGAACCCAAATGGCAAAAGCGATTTATTACTTTTGGTATTCCTATTGCTGTCTTTGGTATGCGTTTTGTTTTCCCTATCGTCATTGTAGCCGTTGCAGGAAACTTGGGAGTGGTAGAAACATTTAATCTAGCCCTCAATGACCCTGACAAATATCAACATACACTCGAATCCGTAGGAAGTCTTATTTATGCCTTTGGTGGTGCATTTTTACTTATGGTCTTTTTAGACTTCATCTTTGATACAGACAGAGAAGAAAAATGGATTAAAATTATCGAAAATAGCAAAGTATTGAACAAAGCAGGAAGCGTCAACAATATTGAAATTATTATCGCTGTAGCTATTGGTCTAGGCTTGGTTTACGAAACTTCAAGTGCAGGAATTGCCTTGGCATACTTTGGTGGAATGTTCTTGCATTCACTCATCTCTTCACTTGATGACTTGATGGGTTCTGATGGCGTAAGAAGTGGTATTATGGGCTTCTTATACCTAGAAGTCTTAGATGCATCCTTTAGTTTTGATGGTGTTATTGGTGCGTTTGCTTTGAGTAGTAATATCTTTATTATTATGATAGGTTTGGGTGTAGGGAGCAATGTTTGTAAGAAGTATGACCCTCTATTTTGTAGAGAAAAAGACGCTTACAGAGTATCGTTATTTGGAACATGGGGCTCAATATGCGATTTTGGCATTGGCACTCATTATGTTCGCCAAAATGTTTATGCACATCAATGAAATTATCGTAGGAACAATCGGTGTAGGATTTATCGCTGTTGCGACCTATCATTCTGTTCTAGCCAATAGAAAAGAAAAAGCAGAAGAGAAAGAAGAAGTTTAAAATGAAAATTGCGTTAAAAACAGGTACATTAGAGATACACTCTGATGAAACCTTAGAAAAACTCGTGGACTATGGTTCGCGTATCAACAAAAAAAGAGGGTTTTTATTTGTGAGTAAAGTGCTAGGTAAGCACTTGCCCACAAAACCCTCTACCATGCAAAATACCTATCAAGCCCTTGCCTCACTCATTCCCACCTCTTCGCAACCCACACTCTTTATTGGCTTTGCAGAAACAGCCACGGCATTGGGTCAAGGGGTCTTTGAAGAAGCGAACGTATCAAATAGTTTTTACATACATTCTACACGATTTCAAACCTCTCAAAAGGTATTTTTCTCTTTTTACGAAGAACATTGTCATGCCCCAAGTCATATCTTTTATGAGCCAAAAGACGAAGAACTCAAAGTATTACTAGGCAAGATAGAACGCGTTATTTTGATAGACGATGAAGTTTCCACAGGAAACACAGCCAATAATCTCGTCAATGAAATGAAAAAGGTTCTTCCCTTAGTCAAAGAATATTATCTACTCACCATTCTCAATTGGGCAACGACTCCTTATGAGAACTTCAACTATCTCTCACTCTACAAAGGGTCATTTAGCTTTACACCTAAAGCCATAGATTTTGAAACCACAGTCATTTCCGAAGCCCAAGAAGTCAAAGACCTAGACGAAATCATCCCCCACAATTTTGGACGCTATGGAGTCAAAAAATTAGAGTTAGATTTCTCTGAGTATGTAAGTAGCGAAAGTTTAAAAAGTCTAAAAGACAAAAAAAGTCTTAGTCCTAGGTACAGCAGAATTCATGTATCCTCCTTATCTATTGGCAAAATATCTTGAAGAAAATGGCATAGAAAGCTACTTCCAAGCCACCACCCGAAGCCCAGTAAACATAGACGGAGCGATTAGTTCTAAACTCTCATTTAAAGACAATTATTTTGAAGAAATAGACAACTTTCTTTATAATGTTGTAGATAGAGACTATGATAAAATATTGCTTTGTTATGAGACCACAAAAGTACCTGAAAGTTGTAATTTAAAAGAGCAACTTTTGGAAGTTTTTGGGGATGTTGAGGAGGTTTTTATGGGGAATATCATTTCATAAAAGTTTAATCTTCAAAAGACTATACTATTTACTTCTATTCCTTAGCGTCGGTAGGTTATTTGGCGAGGTTAAAACCTCACTTCCGAAGAGCTAAAAAGCTTAATTCATTGGCATTGCCATCCTCTGTGGGGAATCTATAAGAAAATGTAGTGAACTGACTATATAAATTCATACCTACCAAACCTCAAACCATATTCAAAACAACTTTCATTGCCACAATTAATTTATCATAAGTCTCTGTTAATAGAGCTTCATAAATATTGACATTGTAAATACGAACTGCTATAATGAGATATGTCTATAAAAGGTTTATTTTGAAAATTGAATGGAGTGATGAGAAGAACAAAATAAATATTGAAAAGCACCAAATTAGTTTTGATGAAGCAAAAGAAGTTTTTTTAGATGCTATGCATATTTCACGACTAGACCATCGTTTTGATTATTTTGAAGAAAGATGGATTACTTTAGGTAAAACAAGCAAAGATAAAATTCTCGTTGTTGCTAATATGTTTTTTGATGAAAATGGTGAAGAAATTATTAGAATAATAAGTGCAAGAAAAGCAAATCAAAAAGAAAGGATTTTTTTATGAAGAACATTAAAGAAAGAGAGAACTTTGATAGCTATGAGATGCAAGATGAATATGACTTTTCTGAGGGTGTGCGTGGTAGATTTTATGAACCCAAAAAAATACCTGTTTCTCTAAGGCTAGATAACGATATCGTTTTATATTTTAAAAAATTAGCAAGTGAGAAAAAAGTACCGTATCAAACACTCATTAATGCTTTACTAAGAAAAGAATTACAGCACATATAGCAAGGACTATAAAAAATGAACACCAAAATCATGTTCCACGGTTCTTATCTCAAAGAGGATGTGTCATTCTTGGTCAAAGTGATTGATATGAAATTTACGCAGATTGATGAGAAAGAGAGGCTTATTCAGAGTGGGATGTCGCATTATTCGCAGATGCTTAGTCCTGAATATGAGCCTAGTCTTGCGTATTTGGAGATTTTTTATCAGGCTTATGCAGACAATAAAAAACGTTTTGCCTCTGATATTTTGACTTTAGCCTATCATCTAAGTCAAAAGAAGAATATTGTGCTGGTTTCTTTGTTACGTGCAGGGACTCCGATTGGGGTTTTGCTCAAAAGAACGCTTAGAGATGTTTTTGATACGCAGGTTAATCATTATTCTATTTCGATTATTAGAGACAGAGAAATAGACGAGTTGGCACTCAAATATATACTCAAAGAAAACCCTGAAAGTGAATTCATTTTTATAGATGGGTGGACGGGTAAAGGAGTGATAAATAGAGAACTTAAAGTCTTTATCAAGAAGTTTAATGAGGAAAATAAAACAAATATAAGTGACAAGCTTTATGTCATTTCTGATATTGCTTCGGTTTCGGATTTTGCTGTGAATAATGATGATTATCTTATCCCTTCTTCGGCACTCAATTCTACGATTTCAGGTTTGGTATCTCGGAGTATTTTAAATGATGAGCATATAAAAGAGGGTGACTTTCATGGTTGTAAATATTACGCAGAATATGCCAAAAGTGATTTGAGTCTTTGGTTTATAGATGAGATAACAACGCTTATTAAAGGGTTAACGATAGATACAAAGCCATTGGTTTCAAGAGATAGTATTTTGCGTAGCAAGATGCGTGATTTTTTGCTTACACTACAAAAAGAGTGGCAGATTAGCGATATAAATCATATCAAACCAGGTATTGGAGAGAGTACGAGAGTTTTGCTTCGGCGTGTGCCTTATGTGATACTTGTGCAAAATTTAGCTTCCCAAGAGATAGGGCATTTACTGCTTCTTGCCAAAGAAAAAGAGGTAGAAGTGATAGAAGATAAAGCCTTGCCTTATAAGGCTTTGGCGATTATTAAAAATATGACAAAGGACAGTGTTGAGAAAAATTGATTATTTTGAGTTGGGTGCGACGCTCTATATTCCGATATTGCAAAAGAACTTAGAAGCGATTTTGACTGCTGAAAAATATCCTTTTTTTAAAGTCTGTGGTCATTTGCCTAGAAGACTCTACGGCTTTGTCTGATATGCCAAAGGGGATGCAAAGGTTAGAGAGAATTATCAAGGATTTAACACTTTCTCCTCTTAAGGTTTTTATCCGTCCTCGCAATATTGAAAACCTTAGAGTGATACTTAGGCTACAAAATATTAATAGTATTGATGGCTTTGCTTTGGCGAAGTTTGACACGCAGAATATCGCAGAGTATCTTTCACTTTTTATTGCTCAAAAGCATTTTTATATTATGCCTATTTTGGAAACCAAAGATGTGTTTAGCCATGTACAACTTGGCAAAATCATGCAAGAGTTAGAGCCTTTTAAAGAGCGTATTTTAGTGATACGCATGGGTGGAGAAGATATATTAAGTATGCTTGGAATGATGCGAACTTGTGACAAAACGATTTATGAGATATTGCCTTTGTATCTCATTTTTTCTACGATTATCAATCTTTTAAAGCCAATGGATTTGAGGTTTCTTCTCCTGTTTTTGCTTGTTTTGAAGCCATGGAAACGCTCAAAAGAGAGCTAGAAAGTGATGCTGAACATCAAATCTTTAACAAGACTTCTATTCATCCTAAGCAGGTGCAAAACATTCAAGAGAGTTACCAAATCAATGTAGATGAAAAGTATGTTGCGGATAAACTTTTAGAAGAAAAGTCTGCTATTTTTAGCCACAAAGGCAGAATGTATGAGAAAACGACGCACTCAAATTGGGCAAAGTCTATCATCAAACGATACGAAAACTATGGAGTAAGAGATGCCAAATAGAATATTTTTTTTTTAGTGATATAGATGATACACTCATCCAAACAAGACGCAAAACAGATTTTAGCCAAGCCACAGTCGTGGGAGGATATACCAAAGAGGGGAAAGAAAACTCATTTTTTTATGAAGGCACAAAGCTTTTTATTGATACGCTGATTGCTTCTAATATTACGTTTATTCCTACCACAGCTAGAAATTTGGACTCTTATCATCGGACAGTATTTGCCAAAGAAAAAGCCATTAAGCATGTGATTTTAAATTTTGGAGGACTCATTTTAAAAGAGGGAGAAATAGACAAAGTATGGCAAAAAAAAATGAACGCCTCTTATGCAAAAATACTCTCTATCCCCAAGGTATTAAAAGCACTTCATGCTGTATTGGATTCTCTTGATGTAGAACTCGTGGTCAAAGTGATTGATGATTTTTATATTAGTATTTACAATAAATTTAATCTTGATGATAAAGGGATTCTAAGCGAAGTCAAAAATGCATTAAATACTTTCTTAGCCACGCATCAAGATTTTTACCTCTATGAAAATGATAACTCTTTTGCCATACTTCCCCCATTTTCTCAATAAAAAGTTTGCTGTAGCTTATCTGATAGAAGAATATAAACCTATCTTGACTTTAGGAGCGGGAGATAATATTTCAGATTTGGATTTTATGAATTTGGCAGATTTTAAGATTGTGCCGAAGAAAGTGCCTGTGACACTTGGCTAGAATAGTATGGATGCAAATCTTGGCTATCTTGCCAATATTGGGCTTTTTATGTTGTTATACTGAAGGGATAGTCTTTGGGCTAGGGACGCTGGTACTTGGGGGGCTTTTGGTTCTGATAGGGTATCGTGTCTTGACCCATAAACCTCCTTTGGTTTTGCCTTTTGTGGTACTTTTGATGGGGAGTTTTTATCTCTATAGTTTTTGGGGATTGGGGAGTATGCATACCCCTCAGACGGCACATATACTCACTACCCATCAGAGTATAACAGTCTTTGATTTTGCTAGTTCTGTGGCAGTTGATAAGGTCTGTTATTATGTAGGGGTAGATAAAAATGTCAAATTTAGCCTAGAGAGACAGACAGCCCAAGGCTGGAAGCATTTTTATAGCTATGATGAGGATTATCCTTATTCCTTTCGTTGGCGATGTGTTGATACTGGTTTTGAGAGTACTAAAGTATTGTGGCGTATTACAAGCAATGAGATGATGCTAAGTGAAGTGCATTTTTCTTTTGAAGGCATGGATATTCCTTATACGAGTACTAAAAAGTATCTCAATGATGAAGCAGAGTTAGCTATAGATACAAGCTACTATTCGGGTATGTTTTTTGATGAAATTTATTTTGCCAGAACGGCATATGAATTTATGTATGATGAGACGGTCTATGAAAATACCCATCCTTACTTGGGCAAGGTGTTGATTCTCTCAGGTATCAAGGCTTTTGGGATGACACCTTTTGGTTGGCGTTTTATGAATGTACTCTTTGCAGGGATATTGGTTTTTATGGCGTATTATTTTGCCATACAACTCTTTGGCACACCTTTGTATGGCTTTGTCTCTGGCTTTTTGATGACGTATAGCTTTATGCACCTTGCACAAGCTCGTATGGGGCTTGTGGATACTTTTGGGGTCTTGTTTGTTGTCATCGCTTATTATTATCTTTATGTTTTTATTCAGAAGCAACGCTTAGGGTATTTGTGGCTTAGTGCTGTATTTTTGGGTCTAGGTATAGGGGTGAAGTGGTCGGCACTTTTCGCAGTCTTTGGCTTTGTGGCGATTGCTTTGTATCTGCTTTGGATACGTTATCCTTTGCAGAAGCGTTTTAGAGGGGTTCGTCTCTTGGGCTATGGGTTCATAGCGTATGGAGGATTGAGCTTTGTGGTGTATATACTAAGCTTTTGGGAACTCTATAGCCATACGGGTACGCTACAAAGTATTATAGATTATAATCTCAATATGTATCATTATCATGCTTCCTTAGAAGCCACGCACCCCTATAGCTCCCCTTGGTGGTCATGGATGCTAGATATGAAACCTATGGGATATTATAAGGTCTTGGACGATGGGGTACTTAGCTCCATCAATGCTTTGGGCAATCCTGCTTTATTTTGGCTAGGGATTGTGGCTATTTTGTATCTGTGTTGGGTTGTTATCGTGCCTAAGAGTATAGAAGCTTCAGTCATTTTATTTGGTTTTATGGCGTTATACTTGCCTTATATGTTTGTGGGTAGGTTGCTGTTTATTTATCATTTTTATTATGCTTTGCCTTTTGTACTTTTGGGCATTGTGTATATGATGAGAGACAGTATCGAACGCTTTGCTTTTATGTCTAGACTGTGGAGGGGGTATTTAGCCTTAGTGGCTTTGTTATTTTTGGGTTTTTATCCTGTACTTTCTGGCTATCCTATAGAAAATAGTACGATGATAGCATGGCTACAATGGTTTGACGGATGGTGGTTTTGATGAGAAGAACAAATAGTCAAAAGGAGAAGGTAATGAAATTAGGCATCGTGATACCTTGTTATAATGAAGAAAACACTTTAGAAGAGAGTAGCCAACAGCTCTGTATTATCTTGGATAGATTGATAGCACAAGGGCATATTGATAGCAAGAGTTTTGTCTGTTATGTCGATGATGGAAGTGAGGATAATACATGGGAAAACATAGAAAACCTCAGTCAAGCAGATACACGCTTTAGAGGTATCAAACTCTCACGAAACTTCGGACATCAAAATGCTCTCATCGCAGGACTGATGCAACTCAAAGACTTGGCTGATGCACTTATCTCTATGGATGCTGATTTACAAGATGATATGAGGCTCATAGAAGGTTTTGTACAAAAATATCATGAGGGCTATGATGTGGTCTATGGGGTACGAGACAAGAGAGAGCATGACAGTCGCTTTAAGCGTCGTACAGCAGAGTTTTTTTATCGTTTTCAGCATTTTATGGGGATAGAGAGTATTCAAAATCATGCAGATTATAGGTTACTCAGTCACAAAGCCTTAGAGGCTCTGAGTCAATTTAGTGAAATACATCTGTTTTTGCGTGGGATAGTACCTATGTTGGGATTTCGTTCTTGTAGTTTATACTATAAACGTGCAGAACGCTTCGCAGGAGAGAGTAAATATCCTTTGGTCAAAATGCTTCTCTTTGCCCTTGATGGGATTACCTCTTTTTCTGTGCGACCTTTGAGATTGATTACGCTTACGGGGTTTGTACTTTTTCTCTTGTCTTTAGTGGGTATCGTGTGGGTAGTGATAGAAAAGTTCATCTTGGGCAATGCCGTACAAGGCTGGTCTTCTACGATGGTATCTATCTATTTTATCGGAGGGATTCAAGTAATGAGCTTGGGAGTCATTGGAGAATATGTAGGACGAAGCTTCGAGCAAGGCAAAGGACGACCACGGTATATTATAGAAAAAGAAGTTTAAGGTTTTGGATATTTCATGACCTTATAAAGGGTAGCATATAGGGTACGCTTTTGGACTAGAGAGTGGCTGAGTCTATACTCATGGTTCTGCTTGGCATCAGTAGCTAGTCCAAAGTGTTCTCTCCACTCCAAAGGCAAGACTAGACTATCAAGCTTGACTAAGGCAGGATTGTCTAGTAGGCAAGGTTCTTGTGCCACACAAAGCACAAACTTGGCTTTGGCATGATGTAGAGGATAGGCATAAGGAAAGTCGCTTTGGCTAGGAATGCTATGATGTCCTTTGATAGGCATCTTGTAGAGGCTAAAGGTTCTGCCGATGAGGTATTCTATCTGTTGGCGTCCCTCAGGTCTAGCATTTTGGGTATAAATAACCCCTGCTTGGGTAACAAGAGAGATACCTTGTCGTCCTACATACTTTTGTACCCATGGATACAAGGCATAAGAGCCTTTGAGATGGGATTCTTTGACAACTATTTGATGTAGCTTGGTATCAAAAGAAAGTCCTAAGAGTAAAACAAGACCTAGTATAAAGAGGGGCTTCATAGTACGTGAATAGTGCATGATTTTGTGCATGAGAGTATAGGCATATTGTAAGATGAGACCCAAGGCAAAGATATGGACTACCATCAAGACCGAAAAATAGTAACGGTTCCAATAAAACAAAAAGGCATGAGCATCCTCAAACCTCACCGATTGCATGAGGAAAGGGAGATAAAACACGCTATAAATCACGACAAAAATCACAGCCATATCTTCACCACTATAGGCACGAATATAGAGTAAAAGCATACCTACTATCATAAGACTACTTAGTACCCATCCGAAGTTACCCAAGGCAAAACCATATTCATTGAGACAAAGCATATCTATAAAGTCTACATCTTTTTTGACTGAATAGATATATGCCAATAAGCCTTTACTCACAAGGCTAAGGAGGACAATCCACCTAGAGATAGGGTACTTCCTCATATATTTTTTGCTATATGACCATAGGAAAATAAAGACAAAAAACAGCAGAGCCAAACTATAAAGCCATAGCATGACATTCTGCTGGGTAGCATCGGCTAAGATACGGCTATACTGTCTATCCAAGAGATAAGAGGGACGCAGATAGAGGCTAATATGTATAGAAATAGCAAGTATAAAGAAGCCAAAAGAGAGCCATAGCATACTAAAAAAGTGTTGGAATTTCCAAAAGTGGTAGAGTAAAAGAAAGAGAAGCAAGGCATAAAAAAATACCCCTTCGACACGCAAAAGAGGAGCGAGTCCGAGGATGAGTAGCAGTATAAATAGCTGAATCAAGCCAATACGCGGTTGTTGTAATATAAAATAACTATTGAGTACAAAAACAAAAAGCAGTATCTGCCAAAGTGTTTCCGAAAAAGAAGACTTGGCATACCAAATACTCAAAGGCAAGACAATCATGAGAAGGGTCATCATCAACGCTATAAGACGAGAGAGTCCAAACAAACGAAAGAGGAAATAAAATAGAGGAATACTAGAGGCATAAAATATCACATAAGGAAGCAAGGCATACTCAATACCAAAAATAGCATAACCTATAGCCGTAAAAGTAGCAGAAAGAGGCAAAATATACCCTATATCTTGACTATAAGTCACAGCACAAATCCCTGCTGCAAAATAATCAGAAGCATCCCCCACCATAAAATCAAAACGATGTAGTTCCATTCTTTGTACAAAATACAAACCCAACAGAATTAGCAAAATACCTACAATCACCCAAGAAGCATAACAGCTCTGTTTTAAGTCTTGATACATGGCATAAAACAACACAAACAAAGCCAAAATCATCACAGCGAGTGTCAGCTCACGTAAAAAAGGACTATACAAATAATAACTAGCAAGACTCAATGCCAAGGTAAGCATAAGGAGTGCCATCGCATGAATAAGGGTTTTGGTAGCTGTGATTGTACTAGGTATTAACATTTTTTATTATAGTAGATTTTGGCTTTGGGTATTATTCATCTAAAACTTTCGATATAATAGTTCAAAAATTAAAAAGGGGTTTCTATGCCTCAATACCTTAGCCAAAAAGCAAAGCCAAAAATAAAGAGAGGTCATGAGATAACTGCTATAATCTTAAACCAAAAAAACATAAAGTTATCCCATGACAGAAATTATAACACTCTTAAGATGTATCGCACCTATAATTGCAAAAAACAAGCATAAACAACTAGAAATAATCATCCAAGCCTTGCTCTCAATGCGAGGACGGATTACAATGTTAGGATTGAGCAGATGGAGTGAAAAAGGAGGGAGTTATCGGACAATTACACGCTTCTTTCATTCAAAGATAAATTGGGAAGAAATCAATTGGATGTTTATCAAAACGCATTTAACAAAAAAGGGTTCAATCTATCTTTTGGGTGGAGATGAAGTAGTAGTAAGCAAAAGTGGGAAGCATACTTATGGGGTAGATAGGTTTTATTCTTCTATCCAAAATCAAGTGATAAAAAGTTTGGCATTTCTCAATCTTTCGTTGATAAGCGTAGAGACAAGAAAAGCCTATCCACTAAGTACAGAACAGATAGTGCGAGACAAAAAAAGAAGGTTGTATCAAAGATAAAAGTGTGAAGAAGAGTAAGAAAAAAAAGGATGCTAAAGTCGGAAGACCTAAAGGAAGTGGGAATCAAGATAAAAAAGATATTGAACTCTCTCCCTATCTAAAATTTGTCCAAGAGTCCGTAAACAAGGCACTTAAACGGATTGACAAGCATATTGATATTGTCTATTTTGTCTTTGATGGAGCATTTGGAAATAATCCTGCTGTACAAATGGTGAGGCAATGTGGATTACATATCATTTCCAAACTTCAAAAAAAAATTCTGCACTGCTATTTCCTTATAGTAGAGAGTATTCAGGAAGAGGAGCTCCTAGGAAATATGGAGATGCTATTGACTATGATAACATTCCAAAAGACTATCTAAAAGCAGATAGCATAGACGAAGATAAGAATATCCAAACAAGAATTTATCAAATGGAAATGTCCCATCGTAAATTTGCTGATACTCTCAATGTTGTGATTATCCAAAAGAGAAATTTAAGCACAGGTAAAATCTCTCATGTGAATCTCTTTTCTACCGAGTTAACATTGGACTATGAAAAGGTTATTGATTACTATTCACTTCGCTTTCAGATTGAATTTGTCTTTAGAGATGCCAAGCAGTATTGGGGAATGGAGGATTCTATGAACATTAAGAAAATACCTATCCATAATTGGGCAAATCTCTCTACTTTTATGGTCAATTTCTCTCATGGATTACGCCAAAATTCTGATATGAATGAGATGAGTATTCTTGACCTAAAAGCCCACTATCACGGGCTTAAATACGTCAAAGAGGTATTTAAATTGCTTCCCCATTTAGCTAACGAGTATTTAATTCAGAAGGTATCCATTAAGATTGCGAATTTAGGGGCGATTCACTCTCGTGAGAGGGTGTCTTAGGGAGTGTTTTTGGCTAAGGTATTGTTATTACAAAAAATATCATACTATTCTAGCATCATAGTATTTCAAACCCTCAAAGAAGCATTAGCATACACTTCCCATACCCTCTTCTATGGGGACGATGACGGCTTCTAGTTTATTGTTTTTAGAAATTACAAATCTTTCTTTTGTGTATTGGATTAACTCATTTAAGACAGAGGAAAAACCTCTTGCCATCTCACTCGCTGATATAATTTCATCTCTTCTATATGCTACCATTTTATGCCTTTGTATGTAAAATATTACATAGTATAACACAAATCCTATGCCTTAGGTAAAAGTATGAGGCATCAAAAAAATGTCCAATTCAGAAATTATATAAAAAGTAATCACTCCTTTATACCTTCTCTTTTATCTTATAAGCTATAATACTATGAATTTAAAGAGGGATAATCATGCTAAAAAATAGAAGCACTTTACCTATATTATTAAAATCCCCTCAAATACTCTTGATAGGGGCAGGAACAGTAGCCTTACAAAAGGCAAAAGTATTGTTTGATAATAATATACATTTTTCGGTCATTGCAGAAGTTATTCAGCCACAAATGCATTCTTATTGTGCCTATATTAGAGAAAAGTCTTTTAGCCTAAATGACATCGGCGATACTTTTATTATTATAGATGCAAGTGGTGAAGAGTGCGTGGCTCAAATGCTTTTGACTTATAAAAAGCATCACGATATTTTACTCAATATTGTAGATAAACCTGCCTATTGTGACTTTTATTTTATGGCATTAACTGCGAATAGACCTTTGCAAATCGCCGTATCAAGTTCTGGAGCTAGTCCTACCCTCGCCCAACATTTTCGTGACCTCTGTGAAAAGCAGATTCCCCAAGACCTAGATAGCTTTATGCAAAAACTCTCAGATAAACGAAGCCAAGGTATCATTAACAAAGAAGAAACTTTAGAAACTTTGCAAAAAATGCAGACCAAAGTTTATCTCGTGGGTTGTGGTTTGGGTGACCCTGAATTACTCACACTCAAAGCCTACAAAATAATACAAAGCGTAGAAGTTGTCCTCTATGACCACCTCATCTCAGATGAGATTATGGAGCTTCTCCCAACGAAGACCCACAAAGTCTTTGTAGGCAAAGAAAAGGGCTTTCATAGCAAACCCCAAGAAGAAATACATAGCCTTATATTACAATATGTCAAGGAAGGCTATAGCGTTGCAAGGCTCAAATCAGGAGACCCTTTTATCTATGGACGAGGTGCAGAAGAATTGGCATATCTCCATGCCAAAGGGATAAAAACAGAAGTCATCGCAGGAATATCTTCTGCCATTTCTGCCCCTCTTATGGCAAATATTCCTCTGACTGCTAGAGGGATTGCACAATCATTTAGCGTAGTCTCTGCCCATCTTCAAGGTGCATCTTTGAATCTTGAATGGATAGAACAGCTTAAGTTCAAACACCATACCGTAGTCGTCCTTATGGGGCTTTCTCGTGCCAAAGAGATACAAGACTATGCCCAAGAATATGGCATAGACGAGAAAAAACCTTGTGCCATTATTTCTCATGCCAGTCGTGCCACACAAAGCGTTATCATTACTACACTACAAAACCTAGCACAAGAAGCAAAACATGCCCAAAGACCTGCGATTATTGTCTTTGGCGAAGTCGTAAACTATCCAGAACAATTAAAGGAAATCAGATGAGTATTTTGGAAAAAGCCAAAGAAGCACGAAGTAAAAAAGTCAATAAAGTAGAAATCACCAAAGCACTTAAAATGCCTATGGATGTACATGCCAAACTAGCCCAAATTGCTTCGGATGGATATGAAGGTTTAGCCAAAGAAGACTCGACGTATTTCCTCAAATGTTTTGGACTCTTTGACAAAGGCGAAGACTTCATGCTTCGTGTGCGTATTCCTGCTGGGCAACTCAATAATGCACAAGCACTACGCATCGGTGAAGTAGCCAAAAAATACGGCAATGACTACATAGACATCACCACACGTATGCAAATAGAACTGCGTTATTTAAAGATAGAAGATATAGCCAAAGTACTCGAAGCACTACAAGACGTAGGCATCTCCACTTTTCAAACAGGTGTTGATAATCCTCGTAATATTGTCACCGACCCACTTGATGGCATTGCCTATGACAATATTATTGAGACTAAACCCATCATAGATAAATTACAAGCTATCTTTGGAGAAAATCCCGAATGGCTTTCTGTATTGCCACGGAAATTTAACACAGGCATATTAGGCTCACTCTCCAACTCATGTAATATTTATGGTCATGATTGTAACTTTATCTTGGCTCAAAAAGATGGTATTTTTGGCTTCAATATTTATCTTGGTGCAAGGGTGGGTATGCAGTCACAAGATGCAAACCTTTTTGTGCAAAGTCATGAAGTGCCTCTGTTTTTTGAGTCACTACTCACGGTCTTCAAAAATTACGGCTACAGAGACAATAGAAACAAAAACCGTTTGGTCTTTCTCATCAATGATGTGGGGATAGACAACTTTATAGAGGCAGTAAAAGCAGAAGCAGAAACAGACTTTACTACAGCAGGGACTACGATGGTGCAGTCTCAAAATATCGCACTAGGTTCAAACAAAGTACTAGGACGAAATGCTAAGTTCAATTATAAAATCATCGTGCCTTCGGGTATTTATACAGGTTCACACCTCATAGATGCTACTTACTTAGCAGAGTCTTTTGGTTCAGGGGATTTAAGACTGAGCTATGACCAAAATATTTATATCGTAAATATAGACAAAGAAAACCTTGAAGCATTTGAAAGTCAAGACCTCATCACCCACTATGCACAGTTTAACAACCTCTACTTTGCAGATATGATAGCCTGTGCAGGAACTGCGACTTGTAGCTTTGGAGTCATCCCCAATAAGCCTGATGCCATAGAAATGGCACATTATCTTAGTTCTGAAGTCCCTATAGAAAATGCCTCTGTACGTATGAATTGGTCTGCCTGTCCCAAGGGCTGTGGAGTCCACGGTATCGCTGATATAGGGCTAGAAGGATGCAAGGCGAAACTCAGTGATGGCACACGCGTTGATGGCGTACATATCTTCATCGGAGGTAAAATCACGCGAGAAGCCAAAGAAGCCCATATCTTACACAAAGCACTCCCTATCACAGAAGCCAAATACCATATCAAATACCTACTACAAACCTATGCCACGCACAAGCTAAGAAGCGAAACCTACGAAGCCTTTGACAATAGGTTTCTCTCAAGAAACTACTCATTCCAAGCCTTAGGATTTTATACCAAAATCAATTACATCCTCAATGAAAAGCTCTCTCTACACATCCCTTTTGAACTAGAAGCAGAACCCAAATCAAGCAAAAGAGAAGAATACGAACTCTTCAACTTTGGACTAAAACTCTACAAACTACTCACAAACGAAAAACGCTACGATTCCGTCATAGGACTGAATGCAAACATGCTCAAACCCACAAGCATCAAAAGAGACACAGCCCACAAACTCAACCCAAACATCCCCCTAAAACTAAGCGAAATACTTTATAACATGACACACGAAAATAAGAAAGAAAGGGCTTCTGTGTTTTCGGAGCTTTTGGTGGGGTTGAAAGAGGTTTAAAATTGCTTTAGCTAAAGTCAACACCCTAGCCAAAATACCCTCTAAGCCACCCTCTGATTAAAGAATCTGTATCTTGATAGCTTGTTCTTTTTGTGGCATATAGAACATCGCCTGAGTTCCTCTATGTTCTTTGCTGATTTTACTTGCTCAATTTTCATCTATTTCCCTCTCCCTTATCGCCAACATACCCAAACCTAGGCACTCTCTCCCCACGAACCTCCACTGCTTCTACAAACATATCATAAGGTCGTACCCACATGCCTTGCTCCCCATAGAGGGCTTTATAGACTACCATCCATTCTTCGGTTTCTGAGTGTTGTACGGTCATATAGACTTCGTATTTTTCACCTTTGTAGTGTTGATAGATGCCTTTTTTTATTTCCATTGCTATGCTTCTTTCTTTTAGTGATATAATAGAGTATTCACTATTATAAAAGGCTAAGATATGTACAAATGGCGATTAGATTTTAGAATATGGCATTGGATTCATGCTTTGGTTGTCTTGGGATTGTTGGCTACGGTATTGTTACGCAAGACTTTTTTATCATGGAGAGACAATTCACATATCCTCTTACAACAACTCTCTCATATCAATATCGAAGTCACAGAAGTACAAGCCAAGGTCTTGGCAAAGGCGATACGTGCTCCTATGTGGGAGTGGCATATTCTTTTGGGCTATGCCTTGACAGCTTTGCTTATTTGGAGAATCGTCTTATTTTTTACCCAAAGTGGCAGACAAAACTATCAAGATTTTAGCCAAAAGACTTTGCATAAAAAGCTCGTCACTCTAGGCTATACTCTGCTTTATATTGTCTTAGGATTCATGGCTCTCTCAGGTCTTATTATGCATTTTTATCAAGAATTAGGCTTGGTCAAAAGTACAGCCCATGATATCAAAGAGATACATGAACTCGTCTTTAATGCCGTACTATATTTTGTACCTTTACATATTATTGGGGTGATTATCGCAGAAAATACAGATGCAAAAGGGAGTGTTTCTGATATGATTCATGGGGGAAGATAAGTGCTTTAGTCCCCTAATCTAGCCTCACTTTTCTAGCTTATCTTTATAAAACAACAGCGTTTGTATTTTTCTCCACTGCCACAAATACATTTGCTATTGCGTAAAAATAAAATGTACCCCAAAGTCAAGACCAATAAAATCCAATTCCTTATTCCACCTCAGGATGCTACATCTAGTAACATTTCCCTACTCTGAAATACCTGATTATTCACCCCTTTAAAATACATTTCATCAGGAGTAGCATAGTCCAAAGTTTGATGAAGTCTTTCTGTGTTGTAAATATTGATATACTTTCCTATCCCTTGTTCTAGCTTCTTTGATGGTCGAGTAGCTTTGAGGATAAACATCTTCATATTTAAGTGACCTCCAAAATCGTTCAATTACAATATTGTCAGTCGCTCTTCCTTTTCCATCCATTGAAATAGAAATATTGTTATCAACTAATATTTGAATATGCTCTTTTGCTGTATATTGAGAACCTTGGTCTGTGTTAAATATCTCAGGTTTATCATACTTCTCCAAGGCTTCTTTCAGTACCCCAGTTGTGAGTGATACATCCATCGTATTTGAGAGCTTCCAAGAGAGTATCTTTTTGGTGTTCCAATCAATGACTGCGACCAAATAGACAAAGCCTTTGTCCAATTTGATATAGGTAATATCGGTACTCCAAACTTGATTGGGTTTATCAATAACCACTTGATTTTTATCATTCTTAAATGCCTTCAATAAATATGGATATTTCTGATGCTCTTTATTGGCTATGGTTGTCTTAGGCTTCGGATATAAGGCGATGATACCCATGAGCTTCATTGCAGTCCTAACCTTCTTTCGTCCGATGGTAAAAGCCAAATCTACCTAACATTTTATGCACTCTTCTATGTCCATAATAGGGATACTTTGTATAGATTTTATCTATCACATTGAGTATCTCTTGACCTGTATCACTACTGAATGGTACTACTGCTTTATAATAGATTGAACTCTTAGGAATACTCAATAGTTTTAGCTGTGTATTTTTGGATATTTCAAGCCCAGTTTCCAGTAGTTCTTTTCTACTTTTAGAGGATACCGAGCTTTTTAGCTTTCCCACGACGAAGTCTCTCTCTACTATCACTTCACCCAGCTTTTGAAGTTGCATCTTTCTCTCTTTCAAGAGTTTCAATCTATTCTTTATACTCTTTGACCACTGCACTTTTATCAAATGCTAGTGAAGCATTTTCTAAAAATTGCTTTTTCCAATTTTGGAGACTCTTAGGTAAAACTTCATAACTACTGGCTATCTCATTGAGGGTCCTTTCTTCTCTCAGAACTTCCACTACTAATTTGGCTTTATACTCTGCACTATATGTTTTTCTTTTTCTACTCATTTTATACCCCTTGCTTTATTATTTATATTTTAGCATTTTATTGCTTTTTTGGAATAATGATTTACTTTTTTTGGTGCTGGTTATGGGGTACATTATAAAATTCAACTTTATCTTCAAAGACTTCTCCATCAATATATTTCCACATATCATTGACCTTTTGAAAAGTGGACTTTTCATGGTGTAGATGTTGCTTTCCGTCAAAGATATAATACGCCTTGAACTCTACCATAGTCTCAGAAGAATCGACAACTTCCAAATGTTGCCAAGTACTGTTATCTGCCCAATCTTCTATGAACTTTAACTCTTCATCTGTCCATGTATGGTCATGTGTTGTCGCTTGAAGATAATTGACATCTCCTAAACAGTACGCCGAATATCTCGAACGCATCAACAATAACGCTGTTTGGGCAATGCTATCGACACGCAACAAAGGCTCACAACATTCCAAAAATAATTTTTGACTCTTACAATAACATTTTATTTGCATCTTTTATCCTCTACACGGCATAATAAGTAGCCTTTTTATGATGCACGACTAACGCTGTCGTGCTTTGTTCTGGGTGTATCTGAAAAGTCTCAGAGAGTTCTATCCCAAACTCTTCGGGTTTGAGTAAATCAAAGATAATACGACTTTGTTCCAAATCAGGACAAGCAGGATAACCAAACGAGTATCTAGCCCCTTGATAACGGTTCATACGCACATCACGCAAAGAGCTACCTTCATTGTCTGCGATGTTTAGGTCTAGGCGTATTTGCTTGTGGGCTACTTCGGCTAGGGCTTCGGCTAGTTCTACAGAAAATCCATGTACCATATTGTATTCTAGGTATTTTCCTGCATCATAAAGCTCTTTTTCATAGGCAGAAAACTTTGACCCTGCACTCACACAAGTAATCGGTATCACATCATGCCTCTCTTGATGAAAGAAATCACTCAATGCACGATGGGGTTTACGCCCTTGACGTGGGAAGCTAAACTTCGCAATAGCATCCTCTTTGGCTTCTTCAAAACTTTTTCGTGAGGCATTGGCATCGACATTCCAGCCTTGGGATTCATCAAAAAGTAAAAGCTCTTTATCGTTGGAACGACAAGGATAATAGCCATAAATAATCGTAGGGTCAAAAAGGTCTTTGTCTATAAATTCTCGTTTGAGTCGTTCATAAGCAGGATAAACAGTTTTGTCCAAAAGCTTTTGATACTCGTCTTTGCTCATGCCTTTAGATTTGTATCCCCAATGAAATTTAATCACCGTACGTTGATTGACCCAAGAAAAGAGCATTTCCAAATCCAAATCTGCTTTTTGTAAGACACGTCTTCCCCAAAAAGGAGGGGTGGGTACAGCTTGGGGTTCTGGCATTTTAATTTGGGCAAAAGGAGGAATAACGATTTTCTTTTTGACCTTGACCTCACGCTCTTTCATATCTCCTGCCAAACGTGTATCAAGTCCAACACTAGGGTCTTCATTGTATTTTTCGATACGTCCCATTGAGATTACCCCATCAAAAGCATCTCTACAATAAAAGATAGGTCCTTTATAGATAGGTCGACAAAAATCATCTACAAAGCTTCGTGTCAAAGCAGCTCCCCCCAAAAGGACAGGTACTTCCAAGCCCATATCTGCCATCGCTTCGAGATTGTCTTTCATCACTGCTGTAGATTTGACCAAGAGTCCTGACATACCAATGGCTTGGACATTGTTTTTCTCATGCACGTCCAAATAGGTTTCTAAATGGGTTTTAATCCCTACATTGATGACTTTAAAACCATTGTTTGACAAGATAATATCCACAAGGTTTTTCCCCACATCATGCACATCCCCTTTGACTGTACCAATGACTAAGGTAGTCTCTGTCTCTTTTTTTTGCTTGGTGAGATAGGGATTAAGATAATCTACCGTAGTTTTCATCGTCTCGGCACTTTGCAAGACAAAAGGCAATTGCATTTGCCCCGAACCAAAGAGTTCACCGACGACTTTCATCGCATCAATGAGAATTTCATTGACGATTTTATCAGGGGCTATACTGTGACGTGATTCTTCTACCAAAGGTATCATACGTTCTTTGTCACCATCTAATAAAAGTTTGGCAATTTTCTCTTCATTGGGTAAGGCTTCATAGGCTTCATCGGCACCCTCATCTTCTATCTTGACATCTGAAAAGTGTTCGATAAAGGTAAACAGTGTCTTCTCATCAGGAGCAAAGAGTAATTCTTCACATATCTCACGGTCAGCGTCACTCATCTTCATCAGAGGTACAATATGCTTGACATTGATAATCACCGTCGTGAGTCCTACTTTCAAACAATGATGCAAAAAGACCGAATTTAAAAAGCGTCTTGCATGAATATCTAGCCCAAAAGAGATGTTGGACAGCCCCAAGGTAGAACCTACTTCAGGATGTCTAATATGCAATTGTTTAATCGCTTCAAGTGTCTGAATCGCTGCGTCACGGTATTCGACATCTCCCGAACCTACTGTAAATGTAAGCATATCAAAAATCAGGTTTCTTGGGTCAATGCCATGAATATTGACTGCCATATCATACATACGTTCAGCTTGGGCTACTTTGTCTTGCGTAGTCTTTGCCATACCTATTTCATCAATCGTCAAGCAGACCAATGCTGTACCATAGCGTTTGGCAAGTTTACAAATGGCATGAAACTTTTCTTCACCATCTTCAAGATTGACTGAATTGATAATAGGCTTTCCACCAATACACTTAAGCCCCTCTTCCATCGTATGCACACGCGTAGCATCTGGCATGAGTGGCAGAGGAATCTTCTGGTTATACAATCCCATAATCTCTTTCATATCTTTAGCACCATCACGCCCTGCAAACTCCACATTGACATCCAAACAGTGAGCGCCATCACGCACCTGTGCTTGACCGACGGTTATCGTCCCTTCATAATCCGAAGCAATAATCAGTTCTCTAAAAGCCTTGGAACCCGTAGAATTAGAACGCTCTCCAATGAGCAGAGGGGCAGGTTCTTGAAAGAGTTCTGTGGTATTAAACAAAGAAGAAATACTTGGAGGAATATTCCCTGTAGGCTTCTTGGGTTTAATCTCCTTCACAGCTTTTTGCAAGGCATGAATATGCTGAGGCGTTGTCCCACAGCATCCTCCCAAAAAGCTCACTCCATCAAAGGCTGTAAATTCTAACTGCTTGTTGGTAAATTCATCAGGTCCCATAGGATAATAGGTATATCCTCCCCTATTTTGAGGTAATCCTGCGTTAGAATGCACAGAAATAGGAAACTTACAAAGTTGGGAAAGTGTTTTGAGGTGCTTCTTGACTTGGTCTGGTCCTGTCCCACAGTTGAACCCCAAAGACATAATATCAAATGGCTCTAAAATCGTCACAATCGTAGCAGCATCCGTACCAATAAGCATAGAGCCTGAGAGTTCAATCGTCACCGATACCATAATAGGAAGCTTTATCTCTCGCTCAATATTGGCATCTTCACAAGCATGAAGTGCTGCTTTAATCTGCAAAGGGTCTTGACAAGTCTCTAGCATAAAAATATCACAACCCCCATCAATAAGCCCTAATGCTGTGAGTTTATAACCCTCATACATTTCATCATAATGAATATGCCCTAATGAAGGTAATTTTGTCCCTGGTCCAATAGAACCCAAAACAAAACGAGGTTTCTCTGCTGTACTATAGGCATCACACACTTTTTTGACAATTTGAGCACCTTTGAAAGAGAGTTCATAACATCGTTCCCCCATATCATACTCATCCAAGACCCATGGCATCGTCCCAAAGGTATTGGTTTTAATGATATCAGCCCCTGCTTTGGCATAGGCATTATGAATACCTTCCATAAGTTCCGAAGCTGTGGCATTGAGAAGCTCGTTACATCCCTCTTGGTCTATCCCTTTTGCATCTAGCCATGCTTCCTGAGGAATCTCCAAATTTTGTATCTGCGTACCTGTAGCCCCATCGATAACCAATATACGCTCTTCTAAGAGTGCTTGAATTGTTTCAGTAATAGCCATAAATATCCCTTTAACATAATTTTATAATTGTAGCAAAGTATGTAGAAAGTAGGGTTAAAAAGTAGGGTTAAAATAAGGGGATAAGGTCTATCAAGGACTTCACCTCTAAAAGAGGTAAAAGCCAAAGCGTTATATCTGCTTTTGTGCTTTTTGTAGTGCTGAAATCACAGCATCAATATTGGAAGCAGGAATATGTACTTTCCAATCTGGTTCAGCTGAATCTGCTTGGAGAGAAATACCAATACTCACTACTGTCTCACTCTTTGGACCATAAGGCTGTTCTAGCGTAGAGATACTAATCTGACCGTCTTTTGTTCCATGTAAAGTCATCTCATCTATTTTCGTCACGTTTCCACTCATTGTTCTTCCTTTGTATAATGTATTGTAATCTAGTATAGCACACTTTTTATTTTGTAACAGTAAAGTTTTACATCTTTTTGATAAGCCTCGATATTTTTGCTTGTATTTTGAGCCAAAGTCTATGTTCTATCGCAGGAAAACCTGCATAGGTTTGGCTTCCTGCTAGAGATTTGGTAACGCCACTTTTACCTGCGATGGTCGTAAAGTCTCCTATACGCAAATGTCCTGCGGAGGCACTTTGTCCACCCATGATTACATTTCGTCCTAAGGTAGTTGACCCTGCCAATCCTACTTGTCCTGCTAAGAGTGTATGTTCTCCTAGGTCACAATTGTGTGCGATATGCACAAGGTTGTCTAGCTTCGTGCCTTTGCGTATCCACGTCACACCAAAAACAGCTCTGTCTATACTACAATTTGCCCCTATTTCTACGTCATCTTCTATTACCACGATACCATTTTGATGAATCTTGATATGCGCACCTTGCTTTGTATGTGCAAAACCATAGCCATCACAGCCAATGACTGTACCACTATGAATAATACAGTCTTTTCCAATTTGTGTATGATGATAAAGTGTAGTATTGGGATAGAGAAGTGTGCCTGAATCTATCGTCACATCATCACCAATATAACATCCTGCCATAATCATAATATGGTTTCCCAATATGACATTTTTGCCAAAAGAGACACTTTGGGCTATCTCACAGCACTCACCTAATGTAGGTTTTTGACTATCAATACTCAAGCTATGAGCAAAAAACTTTGAAGCCTCTGCCAATTTGAGATAGGCTTCATCGCTAATAAGTGCAATAGTAGTAGAAGGTAAAAGAGGAGCATGTTTTGCATCAATGAGTACAGCTGCTGCCTTGGTTTGCGAGAGTTCTGAGATATATTTACTATCGGTAAAAAAGGAGAGTTGTGAAGCAGAGGCATCACTGAGTGTATGAATCCCCTCTATTTTGATATCCTCTCCCTTAAATTCTACCCCAATAGCTTTAGCAATATAAGAAAGTGTATAGTGCATTATCTCTCGATAGCCACGACACCACCACGTACTATTTCACAGGGGTTATAACGCTCAGAAGCTTCGATGAAGTGCTTGATACGCTTGGGTTCATCTGCTACCATTACGATAATCATCTCTTTGCCTACATTGACGACACCTCCATTATACGCAGAAGCGAGTACAGAAATATCTGCCAAGTTTTCTTGGATAGGAAACTTTGCCAAGACCATCTCTTTTTCAATCATCTCTTCATGTTCTATGACTTTATAGACGGGGATGAGTTTATGTAACTGCTTGGAAATCTGCTCCATAGTCCGTGCTGAACTATTCGTAGCAATCGTAATATGCGACATCTGAGTATTGGGAATGGGTGCAACGGTCAGAGATTCGATATTGTAACCACGCCCTGCAAACAAAGACGTAATACGCGCCAAAACAGAACTCTCATTGAGGACAATGACAGAAATAACACGTCTTTCGTCGATAACTTGTGCCATATTATGCCTCCTCATCTTTTGTAGTCTGTGGTAACATCATATTGAACAATGCCCCACCAGAAGGTACCATAGGCAGTACATCTTCAAAACGGTTAACAATAACATTCATAAAACATACCTTATCTTGTGCAATCGCATCTTTGATAGCAAAATCAAACTCGGCTTTGGTTTTGACATCATAGCCAATCCCTCCACAAGCTTCTGCCAAGGCTTTCCAATTGGGCTGAAAGCTCAAATCTGTCTCCGAATAACGCTTTTCATAAAAGAACGTTTGCCATTGTCTGACCATGCCTAGAAAATGGTTATTCAAGATGAGATTAATCACAGGTATTTTATACTCAGCTGCTGTGACGAGTTCTTGCATATTCATCAAAATAGAACCATCCCCAGTGACATTAATCACAATCTTATCAGGAAAGGCTTTTTTTGCACCCAAAGCAGCAGGAAAACCAAAGCCCATCGTACCAAGCCCACCAGAGTTTATCCATTGACGAGGTCTGTCAAAAGGATAATGCTGTGCAGCCCACATTTGATGCTGACCAACATCAGAGGTGATAATGGCATCAACGCCCACAAGCTCACCAATACGCTCTATAGCCCATTGTGGCTTAATCACTTCATCAGAATCTACATAAGACAAAGGATGCAAGGCTTCATAACGTGCCAATATACTTCTCCATGCCTCAAATCTATCGGTATCAATGCCATCAAGTAAAGGAAGCATCACTTCAATCACTTTGGTAATATCTCCTACAATAGGATAATCTACAGCCACAATTTTACCAATATTCGCAGCATCAATATCTACATGAATAATCTTGGCATACTTGGCAAATTCGGAAAGTTTACCTGTGACCCTATCATCAAACCTAGCACCAAATGAAATGACTAAATCCGTTTCACTCATTGCCATATTGGAAGAATAGTTACCATGCATACCTAGCATTCCTAGCAAGAGTGGATTCTTATCACCCATCACACCTCTTGCCATAAGCGTTTCAACCACTGGTATCTGTGTCTTTTTGGCCAGTGTTCGTACCAATTCATATGCATTAGAAAGTACGACACCTCCACCTAAGTACAGCAACGGTTTCTTAGAAGCTTTTATCGCTTCAACGGCTTTTTCTATCTGCCTAGTATTGCCTTTGTACGTCGGTTTATAACTAGGTAGGTCTACCTCATCAGGATAGACATAATCACCAATCTCCACCGTAATATCTTTGGGAATATCCACAAGTACAGGTCCTGCTCTACCAGAACGTGCGATATAAAATGCTTCTTTTAAAACACGAGGCAATTCTTCTAAGGAACGCACCAAAAAGTTATGCTTGGTACACGGTCGTGAAATCCCCACAGCATCTATCTCTTGAAAACCATCGGTTCCAATAAGATGCGAAGGCACTTGCCCAGAAATAACCACCAATGGAATAGAATCCATATACGCAGTAGCCAGTCCAGTCACCGCGTTGGTAAAGCCAGGTCCAGATGTGACCATTGCCACACCCACTTCACCCGTAGCTCTTGCATAACCATCAGCAGCGTGAACCGATGCTTGTTCGTGACGGTTCAAGATATGCTCGAACCCCTCTTGTTTATATACTTCATCATAAACGTGCATGATAGCTCCACCAGGATAACCAAATACGGTCTTCACACCCTCAGCGATAATTGCTTCACACACCATTTGTGCACCAGACATTTGCATGATTACACACTCCAATATTATATTTTAGTTTGATTATAGCTAAATTTAGATTAGAGTTTATGGCAAAAGTCCAAAGCCACACCCTCACGAAGCCCATCATCAATGATAATACAACTCTCAAAGTTCAATAAACTATAGAGATGTCTATAGATAAGTATCCCTGCTGCAATCAAATCAGAACGTCCTGTACCTACAGCCTTTTCTCGTGCTTCAAAAGGCATATCAAGGAGTTTGTGTAGATAAAAAGTTAACTCTTCTTTAGACAAAGTACTGCCATTGATTTTACTCGCATCATAGTGAGCATAATCTTGTCCTAATTTCATACTCGCTACCGTAGTAGGCGTACCAGCAGTAGCTACAAACACTTGCGATATGCCTTTAGTCGCATACATCTGCTTACAAAATACTTCCATTTCTAACATTTCTCTAGGTAGTGCTTTTTCAATCGCTTCTAGGTCTTTATAGCTTTGAGCAATCGTCACAATACCTACAGGAAAACTTTTCGTGATACTTTTTTTGCCATAATTAAAAATCAGTTCCGTAGAACCTCCTCCAATATCGACTAAAACAAAGTTATCACTAGGTCTTGCAAGGTATTGTAACCTTTGATTGACTGCTAGAAGTGTTAACCTCGCTTCCTCTTCTCCTGAGATAATATCAAAGCCAATACCTGTCAGCGTATAAATCTCTTTGAGTACCTCAGCCCGATTACTTGCCCTACGCATCGCTTCGGTAGTCACAGCAGACACAGAATCTTCAGCAAAATCTATCTCTACTTGTGCTGTGTGTATGGCATTGATAATTCGACACACTGCTGCATCACTAATCCGTCCAGAATCCACCAAACCATCAGCCGTTTTGACCACCCGTTCATAGCTTTGTAAAGAAGCTTTACTTTCACAATCATACTTTAACACACGCAAGGTATTTGAACCCAAATCTATGGCTATCATCTTATATTATCTCAACCCCTCATCAAATTGGGAGTCTAACGAAAATTTAAACTCTATCTTGTCTTTGAAAAACCCTACTTCATCTGAAGGCATAATATTGACAAAGCTTACTTTTTTGTCCAAACGTTTCTTAATAGCTTTTTTGACTTTATATAGTACTGAAATCTCATCAACTAATATCCCTCGAATCTCTTTGGCATTGGCTACAAATATCTTGCCTTCAGTATAAGGAAGTAATGCTTCTTTTTCCATCTCTCTATTGTCTGCTACGGCTTGGATAAAGTTTTGGTATGTAGGGCTAAGTAACTGTTCTTGAAGATAGGTACGTTCTTCGTCACTGACTTTTCTAAAGAGACTCAAAGGCTTTTTGTATTTACCTGAACTCAAATCATCTTCTTCTATCCCTATCGTATCTGCTAATTTGCCAATACTATAATGAGGTAAAATTACCCCAATAGAACCTACAATAGCATTTTGATTGGCAATTAAGGGTTTGATAGCAGAAGCGATATAATACCCTCCACTCGCAGCAATAGCTTGTACATACATCGTGATATTTTTATCTTTGATATAGTCTTTGAGATAGGCACTTAACTCTTCTGACGCCGTGGGAGACCCTCCTGGGGAATTCATAATAAAAAGTACTTCATGGTATTCTTTGTCTTTCTTGACTTTCTCCATTTGCTTGATGACTTTATTGACAAACTTTTGTGTCACAGCTTCATTGAAGTCAATCACAGCAATTTTATCGCCTACAGGCACACTCTCCCCCAACAATCCATACGTCTTTGCCAAAAAGAGCAACAAGGCTACCTCAGCAACAATTGCCAAGATAAACATAGAAGTCTTAATCTTCGCACTTGCCAAATCCCACCCTGCTTTTCGATTTTCTAATACTTCTGTCTCTTCTTCTTTTCCAAAACCCAAAAATTTCATTCTCTTTCCTTTGTTGATTGATTCATTTGATTAAACTGATAGATACCTTTAGCGATACTATTTTCAAAGTCGCTCATGGCCTTGTCCATACTCTTGATGATATCTTCTATCTCTGCTGTAGTATCAATACGCACACTATAAAGCTTCGCACGTACTTCTTTGGTCTTTAAGTCTTCTATATTCCATGTGGCATCCAAATAGACGCTGTTATTTTCTGCAATAAAACGGGTCACTTGAATAGAGATTTTGATATCTGCTTGGGTATTGAGTCCCCAAGGATAAGGATACACATGAGGATTTTTAAACTTCTTTTGCAAAAACCCTATGATACGGTTGGTCAATCCCGTATCCAAGTCTTCACCCCATTGCGAGGAAGGCAGTAAGATAATTTTAGAAGAAGACGCAGCAATAGCAATCTCTCTTTTGTATAAATACGCAGGTATCGTCACCTTCTTGACTGCTAGTATCAAATTGTGACTAGGATAGGTATGGCTAGGATTTGAAGCTACGGAAAGAATATAATAGTGATTGCTAGAGAAACACCCTTGCAAGATAAACACTGCCAAAAGCAGTACACTTCTTTGTAATATTTTCATTAATTGTCTCCAAATATAAGTGAATTAGGTTTACGGTTGAGCATTCGTAAGAAAAACTGCATTTCAGCAGATGTTTGACTCAATATTTCTAGTGTTTGTGTCAATTGTTCTTTGACCAAAGAATTACTATCATATCCTTTGACCACAGAAGAAGTCTCTTTGAGGGTTTTTGTCATTTCACGCAAGACTTTATTGAGTTCATCAGGCATGACATGAAACGCCTCTTTACGCGTCAAACGATTAATATCTTCAACGGACTTTTGTAAAGAAAGCAATAAAGTATTGGCATTTTCTACAGGTTCGAGTAAGGAATGAAGCAAAGTATTACTCGTAGCAATAGGCACTTTACTAGCTTCAATAACCTCAGTCACAGAAGCCAACAAGGCATCTAAAGGCAGGGTATTGAGCGTATCCAATATCTCTGTGACCGCTGCCATAATCCCTTTGGCACTCTGACTACTCATCGGAAGGCTCACATATTGTCCTCTTTGTCCCAGTGTTCCTGCTTTATCTTGATACTCAAATGTCAAATCGACAAATTGTGCCCCTGTAATAGGGTCTAGGTCAGTAATCTTGGCACGAAGTCCTTCTTTGACGGCAAGATATAGATTATCTTCTCCTGTACTATGCTTATCTGTATGGTCTTGAAATACCGATGTATCTATTTTGACCAAGACCTCTCCTAGCATTTTATGTGTTTTTTTACTATAAGAGAGCTTCATGTTGACTACTTTACCAATATCAAAGCCTTCAAAACGTACCAATGAACCCTCCGATAATCCAGCGATAGATTCTTGGGTGAGGAGTACAAAAAGTCGATGTTCCTTTTGTATAGCACCCAAAACATGACTCTTGGCTATCGTTTCACTGTCATGCAAAACAAAGGTAGCTCTTTTGCTAAGTACTTGAGTATGATAATCTCCCGAAGAATCAAAAACAATCCCTCCTGTCAACAAAAAGTTTAACGGAGCAATATCCAAATCAAACTTCCCTTTAGAGAAATCTAAGCTCATAGCATTTTTTATCCAAAATTTGGAATCTTGATGGATATAAGAAGTATATTCATTATCAATAAACAAAATAATCTCTATATGTTTATAATCTAAAGAGAGGTATTTATACTGTACTTTTCCCACTTGTATATTTTTATAAAATACAGGCATTCCTACACTAATATTTTTGCCCTTTTCAGAGAGCAGATGATAATATTTACCTTGGCTCGTATCTTGATAAGGTACGGTTAGCCCTAGATGATTTTCTTTAAATGTTCCTCCTTCTTTGGAGTAAATATCAATATATGTTCCTGAGATAATCGTATCGAGTCCACTAATACCTGAGAATCCCACTTCTGGTTTGACAATCCAAAATTTGGCATATTCCGAAAGATAAGGCTTGGAGGCTTTGGAATACATACGCACACGTACGACTACCCCATCAATATCTTGTTTAAGATATATCTTGGTGACTTTGCCAATAGGTACATTTTTGAATTTGACCACACTTTGCCCTGCAATCAATCCTTCATTACGAGCAAATACAATCTCTATCTCTGCTCCTAAGTCTTCAAAGTATTGGTAAGCTAACCACCCAGCAATCAACATGGCTATAAAAGGTACTATCCAAATGGACGTTAAAAGATTGAATTTATTAGATACTTTTACTTTGGGTATATCTTGTGACATTAACAGTTCTCCTTGATAAGACGTGCATCAAATGCATGTGCAGATAACAGTGTAAAAAATACAGAAATGGCAAATGCCGTTACCGCAGTTCCTGCGACAATAGATACCATAGATAAGTGAATAAGTGCAGAGAGTACAGCCACCACAAACACATCAATCATAGACCAAGGGCCAATCACTTCTGTCATATAATAAAGCTTGTGTTTAGTCACTTTTTTATCCTTTCCCAAAGGGTATTTTACCGAAATCAACAAATATATCAAAATCAAAAATTTCAATACAGGAATAATAATAGAAGCAAAGAATATCACCATCGCAATAGGATAAGAACCATGTTCCCACAAAAATATCACCCCTCCCAAGATAGTACTGCCCTCTGTTTGCCCAAATTGGGTGCTTATCAAAATGGGATACATATTTGCAGGGATATACGCAATCATGCCCGTAATCAAATATGCCCATGACTTCTGTGTGCTAAAATGCTTATCTTTAATAGACGAATGACAACGCCTACAGATATTTTTCTTGCCTTTATCCATATTGACTGCTCCACAAATAGCACAACGTATCAGTGTACTTTCATCGACCTCTATCATACCTCATCCTTATGAGCAAAGATACGCTTATGCAACATCCATATTTCAAAAATCTGAATACGCTTGACCAAATATACATCAATCAACACAAAAACCAACAAAGCCCAAAAAGCCACACCAATATGTATCTGAGCATAGCCTATCAACTTGACCAATGCCACCAGAATAGACACGAGAAAAATATCTGTCATACTCCATGGGGTAATATATGCCAACAAAACCAACAGTTCTTTGGTGATTTTCTTGCCTTTTTGTGCTTTGAGTAAAGCAAATACACATAGATTAATAAGAAAAATCATCAAAGGAAAAATAAAGATAAGAAAAGCACAAATCAAACCTACCAGATAAAATCCACTCTCAAAAAGGGTAAAAATGGTCTTGGAAATAGTGATAAATTGTTCTGTACCTAAGACTTCAATCTGCACCAAAGGAAAAAAATTTGCCAAAGCAAAGAAAATCAACCCTGTAATACTCAATGCCAAACCATGGTCTATACGCTGGGTATTATAGCGATACAATACTCCCCCACATCCTGTACAACAAGCATGAGAACCATCAGCAATCGCTATTTCTTCATGAAGCGTCAAACACTGATGACAGATAATATAATTGTCTAAGGCATCTTCATTTTCAAGTTTCATGGCTATAATTATAGCCAATAAAAATAAGGGTTCAAATGAAACTTCTATCTATTGGTAAAACCATCACACATGATACACTTGATATTGATTCTATTAGCGAATCTCTACTGTCTAAAGATACATCACTAGAAGCCTATGACTACATCATTATTCATGGAGGAGATGGTACCATACGACGTGTCACCACCCTCATTCATCATCTTCCTCATCATGCCAAAATCATACTCAACCCTATTGGCTCGTTTAATGTGATTGCCAAGATACATAAAGTACCATCCTTAGAAAGTGTCTTAACAAGACTCTCCAAGCAAGAGACTTTGCCTACACAAAAGCATCATTACTTTAGTCTCAATCACGAAATGTTTCTCTTTTCAGCAGGTAATATGGGTGATTTACAGCACATCCTTCTAGCAGAAACCTTACGCCTAGGCATCCTCAAAAAAGGCATACTCAAATACCTACTTTCCATACTCTTTCTGCTCCCCTTACATCTCATCCTGACACCATTTATGCTCTTTAGCTCCAAACGATTCTTCATCTTCACTCCTGCACGTTTTATCAAAAAACTAGGTAGCTTTCGTGGAGAAGTTGTAGCTATGTCCGTCAATGTAGAAAATCATTACAACTTTATAGAACTAGATGGCGACATCGTCCTTATCAAAGATGCCATATTTAAAATTAAGCCTGAGGGGTATATTCAGATAGTGGTAAAGACAAAGAAGCCCTAAGTCAGACTACTCAGCTTCTTTAATCGTATCGGAGAGTATAAACGAGAGTTCTAAGGCTTGTGAGGCGTTGAGTCTTGGGTCGCATTGGGTATGGTAACGACTGGCTAAGCCTTCGGCTGTGATAGCCGAGGAAGTGCTTCCTGTACATTCGGTAACATCGTTTCCTGTCATTTCTAGGTGTATACCTGCACCTATTGTTCCCATCTCTTTGTGAATGGCAAAAAATTGCTCTATTTCAGAGAGGATATTGGCAAAGTCACGTGTTTTAAATCCTGATGAAGACTTCTCTACATTTCCGTGCATAGGGTCACAAGACCATACGACATTGCGTCCTGAATCTTTGACTTTTTTGAGGAGTTTTGGGAAATACTCTTGGATTTTGGATGCACCCATACGCACAATAAGGTTCAGTCTTCCTTCTTCATTTTCTGGGTTTAGTGCATCAATGAGTTCGATGAGTTCATCTTCTTTCATGCTAGGTCCTACTTTACAGCCAATAGGATTGGCAATACCTCTAAAGTATTCGATATGTGCTTCGCTCAAATCTCTTGTTCTGTCACCAATCCAAAGCATGTGAGCCGAACAGTCATAATAATCACCTGTATCAGTATCTCTTCGTGTCAATGCTTCTTCATAATTGAGTAAAAGTGCTTCATGGGAAGTATAAAGTGTCGTTTGGTGAAGCTGTGGCATCACGTCAGAAGTGAGTCCACAAGCTGCCATAAACTTCATCGAATGGTCTATTTTATCGGAGAGTTCATCATATTTTTTCCCTAAAGGATTGTCTTTGATAAAGTCCAAGTTCCATTGATGTACTTTGTTTAAATCTGCCAATCCTCCACGAGAAAAGGCACGAAGTAGATTGAGTGTAGCAGAAGATTGATTATAGGCTTTTATCATATTGTGAGGGTTAGGGATTCGTGCTTCTTCTGTAAATGCCATACCGTTGATGATGTCACCACGGTAAGAAGGCAATTTAACACCATTTATCTCTTCAAAGTCAGAGCTTCTTGGTTTTGCAAACTGTCCTGCGATACGTCCTACTTTGACGATAGGTTTACCTGTAGAATACATCAGCACCATATTCATTTGGAGCATAAGTTTAAAAAGGTTTTTGATATTTTTGGCATTAAATTCAGAAAAGCTTTCAGCACAGTCTCCACCTTGGAGTAAAAAGGCTTCGCCACGTCCTGCTGCTGCTAGTTTCTCTTTGAGCTTTCTGGCTTCCCCTGCAAAAATCAGTGGAGGATAAGTACTCAATGTAGCTTCTACTTCTTTGAGCAGGGTTTGGTCTTGATAAGTGGGTTGTTGTTTTATGGGGAAATTTCTCCAACTACTTGGTGTCCAAGTCATAGTGTATCCTTATACTAGGCATAACTATAATAGATGCCTAAAAATTAATTGGAATTATTATAGCTAAAAATTTATTTATTTTACAACAAATAGAAATAAATTAACAAAAGACTATCAATATAAAGGTATAATTCTTTTTAATTAAAATAATAGGATAGATATGAATAGATATAATTTTTTAAACTATTTTTTGCTTATATTTTTGAGTGTGAGTCTCATAAGTAGAAGTGTTCTCTTGATAGATTCTTGGACATTAATTGATAGAGATATATTTTCTATAATACAAATATTTACTTTAGGTTTGTTTTATGATATTGTTGCATATTCTTATTATATCATTCCCTTTGTTGTCTATTTATTTGTAGTCCCTTCTAGATTATTTAATACAAAAACACATAAGATAATTGCACTTCTAATTTTTTTCTCCGTCATTTATAGCATCGTATTCAATGCTATTAGTGAATGGTTCTTTTGGGAAGAATTTGGTAAAAGATTTAATTTTATTGCTGTAGATTATTTGGTTTATACCCATGAGGTTATTCAAAATATTAGAGAATCCTATCCTATTCCTTGGTTATTGGCTATAGTTTTTGCACTTACAAGTCTTATATTTGGCATTATCTCTCGTAAAAGTGCACAATTTTCAAGCTTCTTCAATGATAATAGTAGTTATACACATAGACTTATAATGAGTATTATTTTATTAACTATTCCCCTAGTCTTTTTTAATACCCTTCATAAACAAACGCTTATTACTCATATCTCTGAGAATAGATACAACCAAGAGTTATCCAAAAATGGTTTTTATTCACTTTTTTCTGCCTTTAGAAATAATGAATTAGACTATGATGAGTTTTATATAACCAAAGAGACTAACGCCCTCTTAACCTCGTATAGAAACTTGGTACAGACAAAGAATAGTCAATTTATCTCTAATGATTTAAACCATACCTTACGTAATATTAGTAACAAAGGTCAAGAAAAGAAATACAATGTCATGTTAGTAATGATAGAGAGCCTTAGTGCTTCGTATATGGGAATCTATGGGGATACAAAAAATATTACGCCTCATATTGATGCATTGAGTAAAAAATCTCTCTTCTTTTCTGAATTCTTTGCTACAGGGACGCGTACTGTACGAGGTATGGAAGCAGTCACCATGTCTATACCCCCTACGCCAGGGAGAAGTATTGTAAAACGACCAGACAATCATAATATGTTTGGTTTGGGATGGATTTTCCACGAAAAAGGCTATGACAATAAGTTTATCTATGCTGGACATGGATATTTTGACAATATGAACGCCTATTTTGGTAATAATGGTTTTAAAATTGTAGATAGACAGAATTTTGCCAAAGAAGAAATTAGTTTTGCGAATGTTTGGGGAGTCTGTGATGAAGACCTTTATAACAAAAGTATCAAAGAAGCAGATGATTCCTATCATAAAGACCAACCCTTTTTCTCTTTTGTAATGACTACCTCCAACCATAGACCTTTTACTTATCCTGAGGGGAAAATTGATATTCCTAGCCATACAGGACGTTGGGGGGGTGTCAAATATACAGACTATGCAGTCCATAACTTTTTAGAAAAAGCCTCCAAAAAACCATGGTTTGAGAATACACTCTTTATCTTTGTAGCAGACCATAACGGAGGTAGTGCAGGTAAAAATGATTTACCTCTATATCGCTATAAAATTCCATTCCTCATCTATGCCCCAAAGCTTATTAAGGCACAAAAAATCACAAAGCTATCTTCACAAATAGACTTAGCTCCTACACTCTTAGCTTTACTTAATTGGGACTATCAAAGTAAGTTTTATGGTAAAAATATTTTAAGTAAACACTTCAAACCACGAGCATTAATAGGTACGTACCAAAAACTAGGACTTTATCAAAATAATAAACTTACCATGCTACTACCTAACGGGACATCCAAAGCCTATAAAGTCAAAGAATTAGGATTACATCACAACACTTACGAAGAAATTATACCTTTAGCTCAAGACTTGGAAGATACGATAGATTATTACCAAAGTGCTAGTTATTTTCATACACAGGGCTTAGATAGATATGAACATATTACTTCCTCACCACAAAAGTTACAAAGTTTGCCCATTGAAAGACGGTAGAAATTTGGGTGAATCCTGCTTTTTTACACATATTTATATTTTCTTCTATCGTAAAAGGGATGAGTACATTTTCTAAAGCTTCTCTTTTTTGGGCTATTTCATACTCACTATAGCCTTGGGCTTTTTTGTAGTCATAATAGATATTGATAATCTCTTTGTCCAAAGTACTCTCCTCAAAAACCACTTTTTCAGAAAAGATAAACAGCCCATGCTCACTGAGTCCATCAAAAAGTTTTTTGACCAATTCTATTCTTTGCATAGGACGAATAAACTGCAAGGTATAGTTTGCAATAATCACCTCTTCATTGGCATAAGGATAGCAGAGCATATCAGCCAATTGTAGCTCAATATCTGCTCCAAAGGCTTGGCATTTTTGTTCGGCTCTGTCTAGCATGGCTTGGGAATTATCAATGCCTTTAAGCTCCATTTTGACATCCATCTTGCTGTGTAAATCCAACAAAAACTTGGCTGTAGAAACCCCAAGGTCAAGGACGTGTTTCCCTTCTTTTTGTTCCGCCAATATCAAGGCAATACTGAGCTTACGCACCTCATCATAAAGAGGCACAGAACGGCTCAACATATCATCAAATACCGAAGCTACAGCTTCATCAAATTCAAATTTCTTGGTGAT
Organism: Sulfurovum sp.; assembly: GCA_030949325.1. Lineage (GTDB taxonomy): Bacteria > Campylobacterota > Campylobacteria > Campylobacterales > Sulfurovaceae > Sulfurovum. The sequence continues at coordinate 21,447 of JAUZSQ010000089.1, read as the reverse complement.
TTTTTCGCTAAATACCTTGTCTGTACTCACCCTTATTCCTCTTTCATAAATGCTTTTAAGACAGTATCATAGTCTTTATTAGATGTAATATTCACATGATTTGTACCCTTGATAGTTATCACTTCCATCTCTTTTGTACCAAAAGCTTCTATCAAAGTCTTGGAATACTTGTAGGGAATTACTTTATCAGACTCAGCCAAAACTATCAAGGTCTTGGCTTCAATATCTTTGACCCTCTTCGCAGAATCATAGCTATCATGTAATATCCATGCAATAGGATAGATAGGATATTGTGCTTGGGCAAGAGCCAAAATACTATTATAAGGGGTGACTAGTGCCAATTTGTACACCGTTCTTTTTACCGATACATACGTAGCTACTCCTGTCCCTAACGAGCGTCCTAGGACGCTAATCTGCTCATGTTGGGGGGCTACTTGGTCATAGAGTTTGAGTGCGTCACTGTATAAGCCTTTTTCAGTAGGTTCTCCTGTGCTTCCTCCAAATCCTCTATAGTCCATCAAATACACAGTAGCCTCAGGAAACTGCTTTTCTATCTCAGACGCTCTACTTGCCATAGACTCAGCATTGCCTCCCAAATACAAAAGTCCATGACTTTTCCCTTTATTTAAGACTAGTACTTGTATTTTCTCTTCTTCATTCTCTAAAATAATACTAGGATAAGTACTTACCTTATTTTGTGTAGGAAAATACAAAAAACTACGTTGTTTCAAATACAGAAAAATCCCTATAGCAACATACAGTATAATCACTGTTATTCCTAGTGTACGCAAAGTACTTAGCATGATAATATCTCCTTGGCTTTCATGATGTCTTCTCCTATTTGTTTTTTGAGTAAGGCTAGGCTTTTAAACTTCGCATTGGCTCGTATATGTCCGACAAAGGCTAAGGATACTCTCCCTCTGACTTCGGCTATCTCCTTGTCCAAAATATGTGTCTCAATGGCAAAAGCACCATCGGTACTTACACGATGCCCCAAGAAGCTCACCGAATCTCTCCATACCCCTGCGATACACATTTGTGTAGCATACACACCTTCTTTGGGTAAAACGTACGATTTTACCTCAAGATTCAAAGTCGCAAAAAGTGCATTTTTGCCTATACCTTGTCCTCTAATGACAGAGCCTTCAATATGATACCTGCGTCCCAAAAGCTTCTTTGCCCACAGCATATTACCCTCTTGGATATACGTCTTTATCGTACGAGAATGCACAGAAATACCGTCAACACTTACCTCATCAATAATCAGTACTTTTCTATCACAAAGCGATGCCAAAAGTCTTGCATTGCCTGATTTGTTTTTGCCAAAATGAAAATCATACCCCACGACAATCGTCTCAAGTTTGGGGAAATCACTTTTGAGCATTTCGACAAATTCTTTGGGGCTAAGTCCTTTAATACTATCAAAATGATAAAAGCAACAGACTTTAGAGGTAAAATTGGCACGTTTATACCCTGCTGTCAAATACCCTCCATTGCGTTCTATAATCACCAACGCATCGGCTTTTTCTATCAAGGCTTGATGCGCAATATGTATGCCATCAAATGAACCTATGGCAATAGACTTAATCGTATTTCTAAAGGACAAATCTATTTTCCTTGCTTTACAAAATGGTACAAGTATTCTTGATTGCCTTCTTTGCCTTGTATTGTTGATTGGGCTTGATACTGTTCTATCCAACCCAAAGTAAGGACTTGGGCTTCAAACTCTTCTTTGCGTCTAGCAATTGTATCGGTATCTTGTACTACGCCCCTAGAATCACGTTTCACATCTTTGCCTACTTCAAACTGAGGCTTATAAAGGATGATAATATCTGTACCCTCTGCACTAAGCCCATCAATACTGTCAAGGATTTTGAGCATAGATATAAAAGACACATCACAAGTAATCATTTCATAACTTTGTGCTTGTGGACTTTTGAAGTCTCGTATATCTGTCTCTTCATACAAAGAAAGTCTGGCTTCCTCTCTCAAAGAGATATGTAACTGATTTGACCCTACATCTACGCAATCTAACGATACTACAGACTGTGCCAAAACTATCTGAGCAAACCCTCCTGTACTCGAGCCTATATCTAAAGCTCTTTTACCTTCAAAATTTATAGTATAGGCATCTAAGAAACTATCCAGTTTTCTCCCTGCACGAGAGACATAAAATTTACTGTCTTCTACTTCGACTAGCGTATTTTTATCTATTTTATTGGAAGGTTTCCCTTTTTTGCCATCGACATTGACCAATCCTGCTTTTATCGCATCATTTGCACGATTACGGCTCTCAAAGTAACCCTCATCTACCAAGTATTTATCTAATCTCATATTATTTCTTTCGTCAAGTTTAAAGCTATTATAACATTGATTCCGTAAATCCTTATGATTTTAAACATAAAATCCTTCTTATATCCATACCTTTCTACACAACTCAAAGTTCCATGCCCATCATATCCGATTTGCTCTTTAAAGGCAAAAAAGAGCCTCAACATCGTGAATCTTTAAAACATTCATCATCTTCATAAAAACCCAAAGACCTGATAGTAAAAGCAGGTGTTGTAAATTCTTTGTTCTTTTCAATAAGTCGTCCTGAGAGTTGCACTAAAAACTTTCTAACAGCAGGAGCATTTTCTCTTCCGAACGCTCAATCTTCCAAACAAACAATGTAGCATAGGAGACCACAAGAAGTCTTCTAAACAGAGCCATTGGAGTTTCTTGTTGCCAACTTTCAAGATTAAATCCAGAAGATTTTAGAAGTTTAAAATAGCTTTCTATTTTCCATCTATGATAATACCAAGTACCAATAGTTGTGGCTGTGACCTCTTTGGGAACATTGCTCAAAAGCATCCATTGGGCAACAATATTATTGTCTTCATCAACCAATCTCTCCACCACAAACCTTGCCTTAATACTTTTTCCTGCTGTGAAGATAGTTTTTCGCTTACCGTCCTCGTCAAGTACTGATTTGGTGGCATCTCTTTTTATATTTACCTCTATTTCATTGACAAATATCTTCACCTTTTGCATCTTTTTATCCACTTTATATTTAATGGTTTTAAGGTAGCTTCCTAGCGTTAATTCTTTTGCCAAATCTCCTTGTTTTACCTCTCTATCCTCGTCAGGCAGGTAAACTTTGTGATTTGATTTAGCTCGAATCAGATAGCACCAACCATTAGCTTCATACTCTCTCATTAAGGCTACACTATCTCCTTCTCTGTCAATAATATCAACCAACTCTTTTTCAAACTTATAATTTTCTCGTATGTATTTAGTTCTTTGAACCAACTCCTCTAAATGCGTTAAGTTTGTATCAATATTGCTATCATAAGTTGAGTATATCTTCTCACTTGTTGCTAAGTTTTGGGCTAAAGGCACCCAAAGGATTTCCTTTCTCATCCATTGCCAATGAACCTTGCAAATCATAGCCTATTTGTTTCGCATTCCCTTTCTTATTCTTAGTCACAAGTTCCTGTTTCTTTGTATGCTTTTATAGTCCAAATGCTTGACCAATCATAGGCTACCAAGGTATAGTTACCTACTCTTTTGTTACTTTGCTCTACCACTTCTTCTATGATTGGGTCATTGAGTGAGGGAATTGTTACTTCTTCATTATTATAAAATCGCCATGACGCTTGGACTTGACTCCATCCATCTGTCTCCAATACTAGGTTCATTCCACTTTGGCTTTTATGTTTTGTATTCATCTCACCTCTTACTAACTTCTGATATCTTTTTTTAGTCTTTTATTCATGTCTTTTCTTTTACTTGTATAATAGCACTTTTTCTTTTGAGTTAGTTGTGTAGAAAGGTATGCTTATATCATTATAATTTTACTCACCTAAGCATACACATAAAAGGATAACCCATGCATAAATTTAAAGATATAAAACTCCATGATGAACTTTACTCTATTGTCTTTGGTATGGGAAAAGTCGTCTTTGTACTGACCAAATCACTTAGACTAGAAGGATACTATATCCTTGAAGTCGAATACCACAATGGACAAAAAGTATTTTATACCGAAGATGGCAAACCTGATTGGTGTCAAGACAAAGAAAATTGTACCCTAACTATCTATTATAAAGAAGAAGTAAACTTTGATAAAGTAGATACTAAGCCTAAGAAAAAGATACTCAAAAGACAAAAAATCAATACCCTAAAACATGAAGATAAGCTAGAAATGATGAGTCCAGCAGGAGGTTGGATAGATGCCAACCTCATGCCCAATATCATGGTAGAAAATGCACTCAAAAATGAAGAATATCACCTCTTTAGAAAGATGAAAGCCTCATAAATGCCTCTTCATCCAAAGTCTTGACCCCTAAAGTATCGGCTTTGGTCAGTTTACTTCCTGCTTTTTCTCCATAGATAAGAAAATCGGTTTTTTTGCTCACAGAAGAAGCGATTTTGGCACCCAAATCTTCTAACATCTTCTTCACCACCTCTCTACCTTGACTCATCGTACCCGTTAGGACAATAGACTTACCTTTAAAAGGATTTTCTTTGGCTTGGACTTTTTGGATAATGCTGGGATTAATATGTGCAAACAATGCTAAAACAAAGGCTTGATTATTTTGCATATACTCAACAAGCGATTTTGCCATCTCTTCACCTACGCCGTCTATGGCGATAAGGGCTTCTTGGCTGACATTTATAATCTCTAAACCAAAGGTTTCTGCCAAGACTTTACTCACGGTTTGACCAATATGTTCGATACCTATAGCAGAGAGTACACGAGCCAAGTCTGTGCCTTTGGTATCGGCTATGCTTAAAAGTAATTTGCTAATACGTTTTTCTTTGAAGCCATCTAATCCTTCTAAATCTTCGGCTTTGAGTGTATAAAGTCCCAAAATATCTTTGACTTTGTTTTGAGTGACGAGTATTTCTACAATCTTGCTACCCAAACCGTCAATATTCATACGGCTTTTGGAGGCAAAATGACTCAAAGCCATAATCACCCTATCAGAACACTCCATATTGGGACATTTGATTTGTATGCCTTCGTCTAGGACTTCGCTTTGACAAGTGGGGCAGTGTGTAGGTCGCAGTATTGGTATTTGCGTTCCATCTCTTCTATCGCTCAAGACTTTGGTAATCTTGGGAATGACATCACCAGAACGGATAAGAATCACACTATCGTGTATCATAAGCCCTTTACGTTCTATCTCTTCAAAATTATGCAAAGTCGCACGGGAAATGATTGCACCATCTATCTCTACGGGTTCAAGTTCTGCTACGGGAGTTAGAACCCCTGTACGTCCTACTTGAATAGTCATAGCATTGACTTGGGTAACCTTTTCTACAGCAGGAAACTTATACGCACACATCCATTTAGGGAATTTACCCGTATAGCCTAGTATCTCTTGCTTGTCTATTTCATCAATCTTGATGACCATACCATCCATCATCATAGGGATGTCTTCACGAAGAGTAATGAGCTTTTGATAAAACGCTTCTATCTCTTGTGTATTTTGACACAACTGCACATGAGGAGGTGAAAGAAAACCTAGCGTATAAATAAAATCCATTTTACTAGAGAGTTTTGTTTCACTCAACGTATTTTCACCCAAACCCCAAGGATAAAATACCAAACGGCGTTTGGCTGTAACACTAGAATCCAATTGTCGAAGACTACCTGAGGCTGAATTACGAGGATTGGAAAAGAGGTATAATCCTTCTTTTGCTCTTTCTTTGTTCATCGCCTCAAAATCATCTTTACGAATCACCACTTCTCCACGAATTTCAATGCGTTCTTCATAATCAATACGTAAAGGTACAGAATGCATGGTGCGTACATTGTCGGTGACATTCTCTCCTATTAAGCCATCGCCACGCGTAATCGCAGAGACCAAGACACCTTTTTCATAGAGTAGATTCATACTGGCACCATCAAACTTAGGCTCACAAAAATACCCTGAGGATTCTACTTTTTTATGCGTTCTATCAAGCCATTCTTGGACTTGGGAAAGCGTAAATACATCTTCCATACTCCACATACGTTTGATATGTGTGCCTTTGCTAAACGCTTCACGCACCATGCCCCCCACACGTAAAGTAGGCGAATCTTCTGCCCTTTCTTCTGGATACATTGTCTCATAGTCTAAGACAGCATGATAAAGCTCATCATACTCTTCATCCGTTGCCAGAGGATTGTCTTCTACATAATAGGCATATGCCCATTGTTTAAGTGTCTTGATATAGCTAGGATAGCTTTGCTTGTTCATATTATTTATTGAAGACATTCCCTAGCATCCCTTTAATCGCAACTTGTAAGTCAGCAGGATAGACCACAAATTTTGCATTGGGACTCTCTGTCATTTTCTCCAAGGTATTGATATAACGGTCACCCAACAAAAACATAGCAGGGAGTTCTTGGTCTTTGATATTTTCACTTATCACTCTAATCGCTTCTGCTGAAGCATTTGCCAAAAGGATTTGTCCTTTGGCTTCTCTTTCGGCAGCTGCAAGTTTACCATCAGCTTCGAGTATCGCTGCGTTTTTTTTGACCCTCTGCCGTGGTCTCTATCGCACGTCTTTCACGCTCTGCTGCTGCTTGACGTTCCATAGATTCTTGCATAGAAGCACTAGGATTTATATCTTGTATTTCTACAGATTTTACCGTCACACCCCAATCTGCTACATCATCCAAGATAGCTTCTTTGAGCTTATTTTTGATGTGTTCACGATTGGAAAGGGCTTCATCCAAAGTCATCTCACCCAAGATAGAACGCAAAGTAGTCATAATCAACTGCTGAATCGCTACCCTAAAGTCTTCTACTCCATACAAAGCATATTCGGGCTTGGTTACACGAATAAAGGCAATGGCATTGGTCTCTATGACAGCATTGTCACGCGTAATAACTTCTTGCTGTGGAATATCTAAGATGATATCTCTAGTCGTAATCTTTTGTCGTACTGACTCCAAATAAGGGATAATGACATTGAGTCCAGGGGTGAAGCACACGAGAAAATTTCCCAAGTCTCTCTACCAACCACTCTTCCCCTTGAGGGACGATGTTGATACCTTTGTAAAGGGTGATGATGATAAGTACTGCTAAAACGCTGACGACGGTTAATGCTTCCATAGTTTGCTCCTAATGTGTGTGAGGTGAGACAAGCATAAGTTGTCCCTTAATATCTACTATCTTAATACGTGTATTTTCGCTAAGGGTTTCGTCCGATGTAGCTATCCAAGTACTTGTTCCTAGGACGGGGGTATCAAATGTTACCCTGCCTTTTTGGTGCTTGAGTATCTCAGAGCTAACCGTACCTAAGGTGTCAAAAGTATGATTAGATTGTCCGATACTTGTCACCGTTGGCGTTTTCAACCAACGCTTCCATGTGACAAAAAACAAAATAGAACAGACAGAGAAAATGATGATTTCTGTGATAAATGACAAATCCATAAAAAGGTCTAAAAGTCCTACAATCATCATCGCAAGTCCTAAACCCAAAGTCACAAAAGTACCTGTATTCATTTCTATTATCAACAAGACAACGCCAAAAACAATCCAATGCCACCATAAAATGGTTTCGTTGAGTAGTATAAACATATTTTTCCTTCCTGTCACTTCTCATTAATTATAACATAAATCCATAAAATCTTTAAACAATAAGCAATCTTTCGGTATAATCCTCAAAATTTTCAATTCACAAAGGATAATACATGTCAAGTTTAAATGTATATTATGATAAAGATTGTGATATCAATCTTATCAAGTCAAAAACAGTAGCCATGATTGGTTTTGGTTCACAAGGTCACGCACACGCAGAAAACCTTAGAGATTCTGGTGTCACTGTTATCGTAGGTCTTAGAAAAAATGGTGCGTCATGGAACAAAGCCGTTGCCAAAGGTTTTGAAACATTGACTGTAGCAGAAGCTTCTGCCAAAGGTGATGTGGTGATGATTTTGCTTCCAGATGAAAATCAAAAAGAGATTTATGAAGCACAAATTGAACCTAATCTTAAAGAAGGTGCTACGATTGCATTTGGACATGGGTTCAACATCCATTATGGAAGAGTCAACCCAAGAGCTGATATCAATGTAACCATGATTGCTCCCAAAGCTCCAGGGCATACTGTGCGTTCTGAATATGTCAAAGGTGCGGGTATTCCAGACCTTATCGCTGTAGGACAAAATCCATCAGGCACGACAAAAGAATTGGCACTTTCTTATGCTTCAGCTATCGGTGGTGGTAGAACTGCGATTATTGAGACTACATTCAAAGACGAAACTGAAACAGATTTATTTGGAGAACAAGCCGTACTTTGTGGTGGTGTAACCTCACTCGTCCAAGCAGGATTTGAGACACTTACAGAAGCAGGATATGCTCCAGAACTCGCCTATTTTGAATGTCTTCATGAGCTTAAACTCATCGTTGACCTTATGTTTGAAGGTGGCATCGCAGACATGAGATATTCTATCTCCAACACAGCAGAATACGGTGACTATGTTTCAGGTAATCGTGTCATCAATGCTCAGTCAAAACAAGCAATGAAAGACATCTTAACAGAAATTCAAGATGGTAGATTTGCCAAAGACTTCATCCTAGAAGGTCAATCAGGCTACCCTCGTATGAACGCCGAACGTGCAAATGACAAAGAAAAACTTATCACAAAAACAGGTAATTCTCTAAGAGAAATGATGCCTTGGATTTCTGCTGGTAAGATAGTAAATCAAGATACGAACTAAGACCAAAGAGAAAAGGCTTAAGCCTTTTCTCTCCCCATAATGACTCCCAAAAAGACAGCTACAAGTATAAACTACTCTCTCTAAAATATGGCACATACCCCGTTATCTACCAAAGAGTAGATTTAATATAATTGTTGTACCAACAGATATTAATAATCTTTTTATTGATATTCGAAGTGTATTAGTTTTTGGAAAGTCAAAAAAACGTCGAGTAGAAATTAAACTGCCTATAAGCAGTCAGTATAAAGATCAACAGGGATATCCTGTTGGAAGATTATCAATACCTATATATGATTATACCTATACAAAACAAGAAAAACCTAAAAAAGAAGTTGTATCCTATACATATAATCACAAATCAACATGTTGTTGATTCATGTCGTAATATTAACATTATAAGAGATGGAGTTATCTCTTCTGCAAAAATAAAATTTATTGTCAGGACAAATTATTTAGCAATATTAACATCCACTGAACATAGTGAAACATATCTAAAATTCAGAAGTGGTAGAAATGTTAGTTCACTTACAGATTTATTTAATGATACTACAACACTACAATTAACTGCACCTGTACAGTCTGGTAATAGTGGAGGACCTCTTTTAGATAATACAGGTAGTATTGTAGGTGTTATTTATGCTAAATTAGCAGAAAATGTTAATCTAGCTATAAAAGCAAATGTTGCTACAATGTTTTTAGATGTCCATGAAATAGATTATACTTTTGATACCAATAGAACTAACAGAAATTTTGAATAAGTTTTTAGAAAAATATGAAATTGTTATGTTTGAATTTGAAGAGATAAGTTTATTTGATATTTGTTAAGGCGAGAGACAGAGGATTTAAATCCTCTGACTTTTTTAATGCAAAAATGCAAGAACTATATAAGATATAGCTATCACAAGATACACGATAGTATGCAGGTCGGAATGCATATTGTCCTCCTTCTTCTTTCCTTATCCCATGAGACTGTACATCATGATGTGACAATCTCCCCTTACACCCAAAAAAAAAGCTCCTATACCCAAAAGGATACAGAAGCTTTGAAAAAAGAAGGAGTAATAAGTTTCCGACCTAACTCTCTCTAGTAAATGGTATGCATCTACACAAGTGTATTTTTACAATATTTCACTAAATAATAACTTAAATGAGTGAAGTTTTTATGGGTAAAATAGTAGACTAAGATACTAAACCTAGTTTAGTATCTTTGCTTCCTCTCAAATTCAAGCCCTATTTGATAAAATACTCTATCTTATCAAAAATACCGATAAGTTCCTCTTTGTATGCAAAAATATTATTTAAAGCTTCTGCCATATCTTCGGGTTCATCATCGTATTGATGTGAAATATCGTTTCTAATATCTCTCAACCTTTTCCATATATTGACATCTTCCAATGCCCCTATTTTTTCTAATCCATTGAGTATATCCAAGAAAGTGAGCTGTTCAATACCATCTTCATACTCAGAGAGTATCAATTTAAATACTCTTTTGCCCAAAGTATCTTGAAGTTTAGAGAATCTAAAAAGATATTGGTCAATAGCTTCAACTTCCTCATCTTCTAAGTTTTCATACCTTCGTGCAGATAGAGGAAAGATATGCTTCACTTTTGCATACGATTTTTCTATTCTTAGTTTATGTTTACTACACTCATTTAAATATTTTTGTAATTTTAATATTTTGGTATCCAATACTACTCCTTGATATAATGCTTCTTTTTCAATCGTTCTACTTTTATCTCTTGATATCAAAATATCTATCTTTTGGTCACCTATGCATTCTTTTAGCTCTGTCAAAAAATCTATCTTTTTCTCTCTTAGATTCTCTGTTTCTTCTGTACAAATATAAAGGTCTATATCTCCACCTTTCTGACTATCATCGACACGCGAACCAAAAATATAAATCTCACCACTATTAAATATATTATCAAAACTATGCTTGATTGCATTCATTTCTTTATTTGATAACCTCATAATATACCCAAATCGCTATGGCTAGGTACACTAGAAGCATCTTCTATGACAATCTCAAAATCAAGAGGCTTTTGTATGGTGTGAATACGCTCATTGGCAAGGTAGAGGGATTTGTCTGCTGTGATATGTAAGGTATTATTCTCATAGCTAAAGTGAATATTCGCATCATTAGAAGCTTCATGTAAAAAGACCGACAGTGAATAAATAAAGGACAACCAAGCCAAGGTTTGCTTTGGAGGGAGAAGTGCTTTATATTGTTCATATAGAGGTTTATACAGTAGTACACGACCATGCATTCTTAACAATGCAGAAATCAAGAGCATTTGCCTATGGGTAAATCCATAATTGAGTTCGTGCATGGCGATATAAAAGGCGTGTTGGTGTGTTTTGTAGATGGTGAGTGTTTTGCCTATGTTGGAAAGTTGTAATGCCCAACGTAATTCTTTTTTTTGTAATTTTGTTCACACTCAATGACGGGAGTCAATACTTCATAGAGTTCAGAAGCAATTTTGAGTCTATTTTTTCGTTTTTTTTCACTCCATACAAGAGGTTTGAACCTGTCTAAAATAGAAGCAACACTAGGATTTATTTGGTCGGGGAATTTAAGCCTATCCTCTTTGAGTAAGTGTTCCAAAAATACGCCCTCTCTGACACCTACAGAAGAACACATTACCCTCTTGGCTCCGATATGAGAGAGGATTTGATTAAAGATAAGTGTCCCTTCTCGTATGGTGTCATAACGGTTTTTTTTGAGTGAAAATTGTTTGAGGTCTTTCATGGAAGACAGAGGAATCGCATGAAGATACTTATGATAGGTTTCGATAGAATACGAAAAGGCATGAAGCTTATCCAAAGGATAGCTAGAAAGCTTCATAATCCCTTTGCTAAGTGTCCTTGCCGTACCACCAATACCAATAGCTAAAGCATGTCTAAAGGTAGAAGGAAGATTTTGAAGTTCATTTTTGATATAGGCTTTGGCTTCCTCCCTAGCATAAGGATTGTCTTTTTCATGGTCAAAAAAGAGCTCTTTCAGACGCACAGTACCAAGATTAAGAGAATAGGTTTCTATAATTTGACCCTGTTTGAGTAAAGCCATATCCGAAGAACCTCCACCAATATCAATGCTAATACCTTCATCAATAGGCAAGAGATTAGACGCAGAGATAGCACCATATTTGGCTTCTTTTTGTCCATCAATAATTTTGATAGGTAGCCCTAGTTCTTGGTATATCCAATCGACAAATATTTTGCCATTGGGTGCATCTCTAATAGCCGAAGTAGCCACACAAAGGGTTTTGTGGGCTTCATATTTTTTGATAGTATATAAAAAGGCTTTGAGAGTAAGAAAGGCTCGTTTGATACCAATGGGCTGCAAATAACCCTCTTTGGCATAGGCACCTTCACCAATACGTACTTTGGATTTTTGTTCACAAATAAGGTGAAATCCATAATGGCTTGTCTTTTCAAAAATGACCAGTCTTGCTGAGTTGGAACCAATATCAATAATCGCCGTACGCTTTGCCATCACAACCTACTTTTTAAAATATACCCTAATTCCACTCAAAATATGTTTTACAAGTATTGAGTTCACTATAAGGATAACTTTCATCCCCTGCTTTAGTCTCTAGGGTAATACCTTGGTTATCGGCAGATTTAAGTGTACCTTTGAGTTTTTGACCAGCACCTAGTTTTATCTTTACTTTTTCACCTATGGCATTTTGAAAATGTAAAGCTTTGGAAAGTTTACGTTCTATTCCAGGAGAGGAAATTTCTAATCTATACCTTTCACTCATAGGAGGATGTACATCTAAAAAGGGTGAGAGTTCATGTGAAATATTGGCACATAAATCAAGCTTTACTCCTCCTACTTTCGTAATAAGTACCCTAAAAATAGTCTCATCAAACTCTGTGACTATTTCTGTATCATACAAAAATGCTCCATTGGCTTCGATAATTTTAGCGATTTGTACTTCAAGATTCATATTGGCTATCCTCTTTAGGTTTGGTACGTCCTTCAATTTGTTTGAAAAGGTCTTCTATCCGTGAGACTTGCTCTAGTTGATAGTCAAATTCAAAAGTAAAAATAGGGGCTTTAAACCAGCCCTCACTTTGCTTACAATGATTTTGTAAATACGCACCGACTTTTCGTAATTGTCTGAGTGCTTCACCTTGTTCTTTCTCATTGAGAAACGATTTATCAAGATAGACTTTGGCATTGGAGCGTCCACGAGAACACTTGACTTCTGTCACGCTCAACCCTCGAATACGCTCATCACCCAATCCTGCAAAGGCTTCGGGTAGAATCTCTTTGAGGATAGACTCTACCCTATGGCGTTTTATCTCTTCGGCTGTCATCTTAGAGTGTCACTTGTTCTTCAACATCTTTATAGGTTTCGATTACATCACCCTCTTTAATATCGTTGAAGTTTTCAATCATAATACCACATTCATAACCATTTTTGACTTCTTTTGCATCTTCGTTGAAACGCTTAAGTGAAGAAATCTTAGATTCATAAATCACAATACCATCACGGATAAGTCTGGCTTTGGCATTTCTGGAAATCGAACCATCTGAGACTTTACATCCTGCAATAGTACCTACTTTACCAACAATAAAGGTCTCACGAACATCTGCTTGACCTGTGACTTCTTCACTAATGACTGGACTCATCATACCACCAAGAAGGGCTTTGACTTCATCAAGTAAATCATAAATAACCGCATAACTACGAATTTCAATACCCAATTCTTTGGATTTTTTCTTCACAGCACCCGTTGGACGGACGTTAAATCCAAGCACAATAGCATGTTCAGAGGCATCGGCTAGTGTCAAGTCACTTTCGGTCACTCCACCCACACCTTCGTGAATAATATTGACTTTGACTTCATCATTTCTAAGCTTCTCTAAAGAACCTTTAATCGCTTCAAGTGAACCTTGAACATCGGCTTTAATAATCACTGGTAGAGATTTTAACTGACCTTCAGCAATAAGTGCTGAGAGGTCATCAATCGTAGCTTTAGTCGTCTTGGACAAGACTTTGGCTCTGTCATACTCTGCTCTTTTTTCTGCGAGTTCACGGACTTCTTTATCTGTATCCATCACAACGAGTTCATCTCCTGCTTTAGGTACAGCATTGAGTCCCACGATAGCCGCAGGTGTACTTGGTAAAATCTCTTTGACATTGCTTCCGTCATCCAGCTTAATCGCTTTGATACGTCCATAGGTATTTCCTACCACCACATTATCACCGATACGCAAAGTACCTGTTTTGATAATGACATTCGCCACAGGTCCGAAACCTTTGGCAACAGAAGCTTCCACTACTGTAGCTTTGGCAGAACGTGTAGGATTTGCTTTGAGTTCCATCACTTCAGCTTGAAGTAAAATAGTCTCTAATAAAGCATCAATTCCCATACCAGAATGTGCAGACACAGGCACAAATTCATGCTCTCCACCCCAATCAGTTGCCATCACCCCAAGCTCTGAAAGCTGAGATTTAACATTATCTGGATTGGCGGATTCTTTGTCCATCTTATTGATAGCTACAATCATAGGTACACCTGCTGCTTTGGTGTGAGAGATAGCTTCTTTGGTTTGAGGCATCACCCCATCATCGGCTGCGACTACGATAATAACAATATCTGTAGCCTGCGCACCACGCGCTCTCATTTCTGTAAAGGCAGCGTGACCTGGTGTATCTACAAAAGTAATTTTCTTACCATTTTTTTCTACTTGATAGGCACCTACATGCTGTGTAATCCCACCTGCTTCTTTGTCTGCTACTTTTGAGGTACGAATACGGTCAAGAAGTGAAGTTTTACCATGGTCAACGTGACCCATAATAGTAATTACAGGAGGTCTCTCTACTGCTTCTTCATCTTCTTCTACATCATAGTCATCTGCTACAACTAGCTCATCCAATGGATTAACTGTAACGACTTCAACTTCAAATTCTTCTGCAAGGATTTCTATTTCATCTTTACTTAAGAAGTCATTTTTAGTAACCATCATACCTAAAGCAAACAAGACACTAATGACACTACTCATCGATTGGTTTACTTTTTCAGCAAACTCATACACTCTACATTTTCAGGAATCTCAATCGCTGTAATGATTTCAGTATTTTCTTCTTTGATATATTTCTTACGTTTACCACCACGCTTTAAAGAACGTCTTTGTTGAGGACGGAAGGCTTGTCTTCCTTTGACCGGGACCACCATTTTTGGCTTCACGTTTTTTCATCTCTTCTTTACGTTTTTGCTCTTGACGCATCATATCTTCATAGATATTTTTGTCTGAGAAATCCAAAAGTACTACTTCTTCTCCACCAAAACCACTGTCAATTTCAGAAGACATACTGTCATGATTGAAAATATCCATTCTTGTTCCAGCTTCTTTGGCATGGGCTATTTTCTTCGGTTTTTTCTTCCCTATATAAGGTTCATAATTCGTAGAACCAAAAGAGATTCTCTTCCCTGCACGCATCGGTACTGGTTTGGCTTTTTTGACAATTTTGATGCCACCACGAGAAAGTACTCTTCGTAAAGGCTTCTTTTCTCCTGTAGTCTCTTTGTCTTCAGGGGTCACTTCTGGCTTTTTACTGACAACAGAAATACCCTTACGCTTTTTGACTTCTTTAGGGACAAGTGTAGCTTCTACTTCAGCTTCCTTCGTCGCTTCGGTAGTTACTTTTGGACTAATAATTTCTAAAGGTATCTTCACTTCTTCTATGAATTTTATACTTTCTTCTACAGTTTTTACTATAGCTTTGGCTACAACTTTCTCTTCCACTACTTCAAGAACAGCTTCTTTGATAGGCGTTTTCTCAGGAGTCAGATTGACTTTTGTCACTTCTTTTCGAGTGACTCCTGTGGGATGGTCAGCCACCTTCTTTATCATAGTTACTTTTTTCTTCACTATTCTAATACCCGACTTGAGACTAGGCTTCTTAAAGTTCTTTGGTAAAGTACCAGTGATAGCATATTCTACAAGAATACCTGCATCTTCTATACTAATAGTACTATTTCCTGCTTTGACATTAAAGCCCAACTTTTTGGCTTTCTCCTAGTAACTCGGCGTTTGATAAACTGGCTTCTGCAGCTATATCTTGGATTTTAACTTTATCCATTCTTCATTAACTCCTTAAATTAAGTGCATTGTATCAATAACTTAGTGAACCGTTCTTCATTTTGCTTAAAACGTTTCACTAAGCCTCTGACTTTTTTTTGATTCTGACTACATTCATGACAAAGGTAAAAACTTCTACCTATGCCATCAAAGGCTATCACTTCCTTAGCAGAAAACTTCAATCTAATCAAAGTTTTTTGGAGATATCTACTTCGGCAAGTAATGCACATACGGATTGGCTGTGATTTTTTCATGCGTATTATACCTAAAAAGAGATTAAGCTTATCGCTTAATTTTTGGTGATAACACCACTGTTATCTAAAGCCAAGGTAAAAACCCTAAATTGGGGAAACTTTGATTGAAGGGCTTGTGCCATTTTCTCTGCATCTTTTTCATAAACAAGATTAAAAAATGTAGAACCTGACCCTGAAAGTGTTGACATCAATGCCCCTGCTTGAGTGCCAATTTCTGTACATCAAACAACTCAGGTATCATTTTCATACGTCTGGCTTGATGTAGTTTATCTTTGGATGCAATACGCAACAAGTCCCATGATTCAGACATAAACAACGCTGTCATATAGGCTGAACGAGACAAAGAATATACTGTCTCTTCTTTGCGATACATTTTAGGCAAAATTGTTCTTGATTTGGCTGTAGAAATCGTACGATTGGGTACAACTATCACAGCTTTGAGATAGTCTGGCATCCGTCTTTTCTTACTATATACCCTATCACCTTCTACACAAGCGACATTAAATCCTCCCATAACCGTAGGCGTAATATTATCAGGATGTGGCTCATAGCGTAAAGCTTGATTGAGGATTTCTCTTTTGTTATACTTCTTACCTGCTGCTGTATACGCAGCAGAGAGTGCTGCGACTATCACAGCAGAAGAGGAGCCTAAGCCTCGTGAAATAGGAATACGGTTATGAAATTCAAATCTAAAGTTGTCATCTCTACCTGATAAACGCTTATAGTTTTCATTAAATATACTTAAGAAAAGAGAATTTTTCTTAATTTTGGGATTATCACTCCCTTCACCCTGTGTGGATAAACTTAAAAACTTTGAAGGGGTAATAATAATTTCATTTCTTAAATCAACAGCCAAACCAAGGGTGTCAAATCCAGGTCCAAGGTTAGCAGAAGTAGCAGGTACACTTATAAACATAATAATTCCATTTTAAACAGCAGGTAAATGATACTCAGGAATGGATGCATCATCTAGTACCAAGTCTTGAATACTTTGAGATAATACAAAAGGTATAGAAACCTGCTGTTCATATTTTTGTGTCATTATAGTCTCTTTTTCCTTGAAGAAATAAAGGTTTCCTATCGCTTTGATTGGTTTGCCTCCATTAAAAGAAAATCCACTACAACCAAAACACTGTATCCCTCTAGTAATTTCAAGGGTTTTTAGCATAATATAAGTGAGCTTAATCGCCATGTAAGAACCTGGTCCTCTAGTATAAATAACACGATGTATTGCATACTTATCCAGCAGTTCCAGCAGTAAAGGCAAGAGAATTTCTGATGTTTTTTTTTCTGAGCTAATCGTTTCAATCAGACTATCTTCTTCATACACTCCCAAAAGTAAAGGAGAAGAAATAGCGATAACCACTATGCTATAACGCTTAGGCAAAGGCTTTTGCAAAACTTCTACTTTGTAACGATTCAACAGCCACAATATCATAATTCTTACTGTCAGCAAGTAAGGCTTTAGTCAATTTATAATTAAGGTCATGGCTTCCTGCGAAGGATTCATATTTACCCAAAATATTATAACCCGATACCATCATATCACCCATAGCATCTAAGACTTTATGTCTTGCAAACTCATTTTCAAAACGTAAACCTTCGGGATTGAGTACTTTATAGTCATCTAATCCAATGGCATTTTGTAGTGTCGCACCTAAGGCTAGATTTCGACTCTGTAGATATTGAATATCACGAGCAAAACCAAAGGTTCTAGCCCTTGCAATCTCTTCTACAAAATTCTTAGTAGAGAATTCAAAAGAGGAGGACTGTTCACCAATCACAGGATGGTCAAAATTGATTTTGAAATCAAATACGGCTTTATCATGAGGCGTAAGGCGTACAAATTTATTGCCCTCTTTAATCTCAATCGTTTTTTTGATAGAAATAATCTTTTTGGGAGCATCTTGTTCTTGGATTCCTGCTTCATCAAGCAAAAGACAAAAAGAGATGGAAGAGCCATCCATAATAGGCATTTCAGCTTCATCTACAATGACACGCATATTATCAATACCATAGGCATATACTGCTGATAAAAAATGCTCAATCGTTGAAATACGCCCTGCTTTGGTACCAATGACCGTGGCCATCTGTGTATCAATGACAGCATCAGGAGAAAGAGGGATACTCAATGCCAAGTCTTCACGGTAAAATACAATACCTGCATCTATCCCTAAAGGTTCTAGTCTGAGTTTAATAGGGTTGCCCTTGTGCAAACCTATACCCACGACTTCAAGCGATTTTTTAATCGTCCGTTGTTGCATATACCCTCTCCTTTGTCTTAAATAGTTCTTATTATAGCATAATCCTCTAAATTATTGACCCTTGATAATGATGTCTGCTTCTTTGAAGATATTGTCTATATTTTTTCTAATCCAACTTTGGTCAAACCACTCCACAGGTCTGACCTCTATTCCTTGTACCAAAAGACCAAAGTGTAAATGGTCTCCCAATGCCAAGCCAGAAACACCTGTTTTGGCAATAGTATCTCCTGCTTTGACATCATCTCCATCATTGACCAAGACTTGTGAGCAATGTCCATACAGGCTATAGAGTCCTAACCCATGGTCAATCATAGGCATGTTTCCATAAATACCATTGCTACTAGAAAAGACTACTTTTCCTGCATTAGAAGTCTTGATAGATGCCATTTTAGTACTTGCCAAATCATATCCGACATGGTAAGAGTGGGAGACTATATTGTCTTTGGTTTTATAATAATAATGTCTTTCATCCCCATAACTAGCGACCCTTTGTCCATTGCGTAAAGGATAAAACTTAGTAATTTTCCAGCTTGTCAAAAAATCAGTAGAGAGATTTTTTCCCAAAGAGTGAATCAACTCTTCATTAGCCAAACGCATCTTTTCATTGACAGCTTTCAATCTTTCTATCTTGTCTGTAATCCCTGCATACTTAGGGTCTTCTGATGCCAAGTCCGTAATCTTGCCATCAATAAAAGAATCTTTGGCTTGTATCCATGAAGTACGATACTTATGCGTTTTGACATAGTAAGGTATATCTACGCTGCGACTGTTCCCTGCTATATCCCTAGCAATAAGTTGTGCCTTAAAGTCATCTTGATTAAAAGGCCAAGCAATCAATGCCACATAAAAACCTTTTTCTCGATAAGGCTGTGCTTTAAAATGTACTTTGCCTACCTCAACATACAATTCATCCAAGTTTTCATCTTCGGCTTGAAAGACTACAAGGGCAGAACCTCCTTGGGTGATACTATAAGAGTTTGACAAAATATTGACGTTGGGTCTTTTATAATCAAGTAAAATAGTAATATTTTTTCGATTGCTATTGCCTTGCATAAAGTTCCAAAAACTACGGTCTGAAACTGAGACTTGTAATATCAATTTCTTTGCTTCTGGGTCTAAGCCTTTACCTTCAGGATACTTAATCAACAGCGTTTGTTTCTTAGTCTCTGCATCTATTTCTCCACGCCCTACACTTACACTATTCTTACCATCACTCAAAATGAGGTCAAAACTTTTCAAGCCAATATTATCATGTAATACCACTTTGATAGGCTTTATCTTATTCCAATACATATTATCTGCACTTTTGATTGTAGGTGCTACGCGTTCAAACTCTTCTGCTGTATAAATGTATCCTATACTTATCAACAATGCCAAAAACATTAGCCCTACTACCATCTTCAATCCACTACTTTTTGTACTCTTATACGCCATTCATATACCCTAATATCTTTATTTGTTGTAAAATTTTCTCAATGCTCTCTTCTAATAGTGCCTCAGATAAAGTAAACCCTGAAGCCCCCTTATGTCCACCACCACCAAAGACAAGTGCCAGTCTTGAAATATCTATCGTTGTACTTCGTAAGGAGATACGTATCCCCCCTTCTAATTCCATTGCCAATATAGCAATCTCTACGGTAGCTAAGGACTGTGCATAATCTACAAGCCCTTCCATATCGTGGACTTTCGCACCTGTTGCCACAATATCCTCTTTGCTTATACAAATCACAGAAACCCTTGCTTCTTCATATAAGCTCAACGAAGCCAATCCACGCTCCAAAATACGCAAAGATGCCAAAGAACGCCTCTTGGTAAAATGATACGCCACTTCATCAGGCTTGACCCCTTTTTCTATCAATCGTTGAGCGAAGTCAAATACCTCTTTGTTGACCGTTTTGCTTGTGAAATATTGCGTATCTGATAACAATGCCGTATAAAAACAAATCGCTGTCTCTAGCCCTATCTCATACATAGACTCAAATAAGCCATAGCCCACTTGTGAACTAGATGCATACTCACCAAGAACCACATTGATAGTTCCATAGCCTGTATTGGTATGATGATGGTCAATATTGAGTAAGGTTCTGCCTTGTACCTCTACGCCTAACCTATCGGCACTTCCAGCATCACAGGCGATAATCAAACTATCATGATAATCCATCTTATCTTTAATCTTATGATAATTGGGCAAAAAGTCTAAATACACAGGCAAAGCATGAGAGACATTGACTATCTCAATCTTTTTGCTCTTGTCTTTTTTGAGCATGGCATAAATACCTAATCCTGTACCTATAGTATCCGCATCAGGATTGATGTGTGTCAGAATTGTAATATGTGAAGCTTGAGCAATCTGCTCTTTTACTTCCTCAAAAGGAAATAGTGGATTTGGCATAGTCACCTCTTTATAGTATGCATACTATAGCCTAATTGGATTAACATATCCCTATTCTACTTTCATAGATAAGTCAATCCATTTTGCCTGATGAATGACAGAACCAGAAGAAATTGCATCTACCCCTGTCCTAGCAATAGCCCCAATAGTCTCCAAAGTCACATTGCCACTGGCTTCTAGCAAGATATGAGGATAGTGAGCATTGCGATACACGACTACTTCTTGAGTAGCTTCAATACTCATATTGTCACACATCACGATATCAGCCCCTGCTTTCATCGCCTTTTTGACCATAGCTAGGTCTTCACATTCTATCTCTACTTTAGAAGTAAAAGGAATCTTTTGGCGTACTTCTTTCATAAAAACATCCAAATTATCAATGGTTTTGAGGTGCGTATCTTTGAGCATCAAACAATCATCAAGCCCCATACGATGGTTAATCCCTCCCCCACAACGCACAGCATATTTCTCAAAAACACGCAACAAAGGTCTAGTCTTACGCGTATCAAGTAGCTTTACCCCCGTTCCCTTAATAGCCTCTACATATTGTGCCGTAAGCGTCGCAATAGAAGAAGCATGAAGTACTATATCTAAAATAGAACGCTCCAAAGAAAGTATAGACTTAGAATCCCCAGAGACAAGTAAAAGCTTTTCCCCTTTGCTAAAATGCTCTGCATCATCAATATGCCATTCTAAAGACAAATCATACATAGAAGCCAAAACCTCAACATACTCACGCC
>JAUZSQ010000090.1 GCA_030949325.1 Sulfurovum sp. | reverse complement strand
TTGTTAAAAGTATGTTAATGCCCAAAGGAATAGCCCATGTTTAAAAGTCTCAAACGCAGGATAAAAAAAATGTTTAGAGAATATCTTGTCCATCATCATAGTTCAATGGAATATCGAGCTAAGCTTTTGACATTGATGATTTCTTCTAATGGAGAGATGTGTGAATGTGAAAAAGCAAAACTGGTACATATTGCCCATAGTATTTATGGAGAAGATACAGAACGTGCCGAAATTCTGATTGATACGGTGTATGAATATCACCTAAAGATTATTACGAATAATGGACTAGATTTTGAAGACCTTATACAGTCAGTCGAGCGAGAAACCAAAACAGTCAAACGTTTTGCCAAAAAAATTAATCTGAGCTTACTCAAAGAATTACAAAGCTGTAGTAATGAAGATGAGGCACTTTTTCAAGAACGTATTTTGGAGTTCTTGGCAAATTTACAAGAAGAAAATCTAGCTTGATAAGCAACACTGCTTACGAAAGCCTATGCTTAAAGTCTTCATAGCCAAACTCACGAAGTACCTCTATTTTGCCATCTAGTCTTTGTATCGCGATACTTGGTAGCTTGACCCCATTGAAGGTAGAGGCTTTGACCATAGTATAATGCATTTGGTCTTCAAAGATGATTTTATCTCCAATATGAAGAGGGGTATCAAAACTATACTCCCCCATAATATCCCCTGCCAAACAAGTATTTCCTGCCAAACGGTAGGTATGAGCCTTTTGTCCTGCTTTCCCTGCCCCTTGGACTTTGGCACGATAAGGCATGAGTAGAGTATCAGGCATGTGGGCTTCGGCTGAAGTGTCCAAAATAGCAATTTTCATACCATTATCAACTATATCTAAGACGGTACTCACAAGTACGCCCGTTTGCCATCCTATGGCTTCTCCTGGTTCGAGATAGACTTCTACAGCATATTTGGCTTTGAATGTGATGATGAGTTGGATGAGTTTTGCTACATCATAGCCTTTCCGTGTGATATGATGACCTCCACCAAAGTTTATCCATTGCATACGAGGAAGATACTTCGCAAATTTTTCTTCAAAATGTAAGAGTACAGCTTCTAAGGCATCCGCACTCTCTTCACATAAAGCATGAAAATGTAAACCCTCACAAGCTTCCATGATAGAATCATCCATATTTGCCAATGTCGTACCAAGCCTAGAATACAAACCACAAGGATTATACATCTGCGTAGGAGATACCGAATACTCAGGATTAACACGCAAACCCAAAGATAGCTTAGGGTTTATCGCTTTGGCTTTGGATGCAAAACGTTTAAATTGTGCAGGAGAGTTAAAGACAAGATGATGGGAGATAGACGCAATTTGATTTATCTCTTCTTCTTTAAAAGCAGGAGCATAAGTATGTACCTCTTTACCAAACTCCTCATGGGCTAATTGTGCTTCATGAAGCCCCGAAGCACAACAACCATCAAGATAAGGCTGTAGCAGAGGAAAGCTCTGCCACAAAGCATAGCCCTTAAGAGCCAAAAGTATTTTGGCATGACTTTGGGTCTTGATATGCTCAATAATACGCATATTATTATTGAGCTTTTGTTCATCTAACAACCAGCAAGGCGAGGGTAAGGTAAGAGGGATAGGATTATTCATGTAATGCTATTTCTAAAAATCGAAAATCTTTTTTATTGTATGTCCATAAGGGTAAATCATAAACCATAGAGGTCGAAGCGATGATTGCGTCATAGATGGTCATACCATGAGAAAGTGTATATCGGTTAAGAAGATTTGTAGATAAAGATAATATTTCTTGGTCAATTTCTAGTATAGAGTTTATATAAAGAGAGGATTTTCGATGTTCTAAAATTTCTATTTTTCCATTAATATAATCAATGAGAATACAACTATCTAAACAAAGCATTTATCGTTTTTCTCTTCTTGCATTGTGTATATATTCAGCACTGTTATCTATATGCAATAGTGCAAGAGTATCAACATCTTGAGGATTATATGCTCTTTTTATGATTCGGCTATGTTTTTTTGGGTCTTTTTTCTTGAACTCTAATGGCTCTTTTTTTACAAAGGTATTGATAAAATGACTCAATACATCAAGTGTTATCTCTTTTTGTTCTTTTATAAATTCTTGAAGTCTCTCTTCTGTATCGGGATTATCTATTTTTAATGTAATAGTCATCTATTGCCTTTTTAAAATATTTTTTATCTTAATTAAGTCTATCATCATTAGACTTAATTTACAACTATTGTCATTTTTATATAATATACGCTTCTTTTAAGGGATTTTACGGTAAAATTTCGTCCAAATATACCTATTTAATTATCTAGGTAAAAATATATTCAAGGATGATTTACAATGAAAAGAACTTACCAACCCCATAGTACACCAAGAAAGAGAACACACGGATTTAGAACAAGAATGAGAACTAAAAATGGTAGAAAAATTATTTCTGCTAGACGTGCTAAAGGTAGAAAAAGACTAGCAGTATAAGTCTTTGAATACCACTTTTGGAGTTTAGATTATCAGCAAAATAAAACATTTTACGAGAATTCAAACGACAAGAGAGTTTAATGTAGTCTATAGAAAGGCTACAAAAGTATGGCATACACCTTACTTCGTATTGTTCTTTAAGAAGGATGATACGTATAAAGTAGGGTTAGTTGCCTCTAAAAAAGTTGGAAATGCAGTACATCGAAATAGAGCAAAACGTTTGATGAAGGCACATTTCATCGAAAATATTGATCAGCTATCACAGGGGTCTTATGTCTTGGTTGCAAAGCTAGATTTGTTGAATCAAAGCTTTTTAGAGACCCAAAAATCTTATCTTCATGCACTTAAAAAGTGTACTGCCTTAGTATCTCTAACATAATAAAATTTATCATTTAAAGGTAAAACCTTGGAACAACAAGATTTAAATAAACGACTTCTTCTCGCACTGGTACTTTCATTTTTCGTATTTGTAGGGTATAGTTACTTTTTCCCTGTACAAAAACCTACACAAACACAAGAAAGTGTAAGTACAACGGGTACGGCTACACATCAAACACCCACGGTGACAAATAGCACTAAGGTAGCACCTCTTACAGCACAAGCAAGTATGCATAACAAAGCACCTATACAACAAGGTTCTCCTTTACTTGCAGAACTTAAATCGGATAACTTTATTATGCGTATTGATGAATTTGGACGTATTGCACAATTCGAGCTTTTGGAAAAGAAGTATCAAGGAGATGAAGGGGTAAATCTTCAAATTTTGGGTACAGATATGGTCAAACCACTTGAAATACGATTTTCTGATGCTAAGATTAATGAAGAAGCGTTTACTATACCCTATGTAAATAACGGTGAAAAAGTCATAGATGTCAACACGGGGACACAAACCCTTACACTGACACAAACACTCTCTTCAGTCGTGGTGACTAAGGCGATTACGCTCAAATCTACAGGGGAATATACTGTATCGGTGAAGACTTCTATTGATACCCCTTATTTTATTACCCCAGGACATCGTCCTATGGCAGATACTTCTATGTATATGCTTGTGCGTGGGGTATTGATTAAGGGTGAAGACAATATTATTAATACCATTGAAGATGATGATGCTGAAGGGTATGAGAAGTTTAACCATGCAAAAATTGCTTCGGCATTTGACCGATATATGGCTTCACTGTTTTTTGATTTTGACAAGGGCTTAAATGTTTCTGTACTCAAACAAGCCAATGGAGACCCGTTACTCTTTGTGCAAGGGACAGAGGATTTTATGCTTCATGCTTATATTGGACCGAAAAACCAAAATACGCTTGAGGCGATTCATATAGAACTCACCGATGCGATTGAATTTGGTTGGTTCTCTTTTCTTTCTAAACCATTTTTTGCTGTATTGTTGTGGATTAATGGTTATGTAGGCAATTGGGGTTGGTCTATTATCCTCTTTACACTCTTGGTTAAGTTTGTCTTATTCCCTCTGTCGTATAAAGGGATGATGTCTATGCAAAAGCTCAAAGACTTAGCACCTAAGATGAAAGAAGTCAAAGAGAAATACAAGGGTGACCCTGCCAAGATGAATGCACAAATGATGGATATGTACAAAAAGCATGGAGCCAACCCTATGGGGGGTTGTTTGCCTTTGTTGTTACAGATTCCTGTATTTTTTGCTTTGTATCGAGTACTCTTAAATGCTGTTGAGCTTGAAGGGGCTCCTTGGATATTGTGGATAGAAAACTTGGCTCAGATGGACCCCTATTTTGTCTTGCCTCTTTTGATGGGTGCTTCTATGTGGTTTCAGCAACGTATTACGCCTAACAACTTTACCGACCCATTACAAGAAAAAATATTTAAGTTTTTCCCGATTATTATGACGGTATTCTTTATCTATTTCCCTGCTGGTTTGGTACTGTATTGGTTAATCAATAACTTGTTTACGATTGGACAACAGTATTTTATCAATTATATGTATGCCAAGCACAAAGCAGACAATGCCTTAGCACACAAAAAACAAAAGGATTAAGAGATGAAAAAGATTGAAGCAGATACACTTGAACTAGCCTATGCAGAAGCATCTAAACTATTAAATTGTGCTATCTCTAAATTACAATGTGAAGTAATACAGCATCCTTCAAGTGGAATTTTAGGGTTTATGAAAAAGAAAGCGATTATTGTCGCTTCTTGTCCTAAAGAAAAAGAAGTAGTAAAAAAAGAAGTAGTAAAAAAAGTAGAAGTGGAAAAAGAAGTTCCTAAAAACATCAAAGTCCCAGAAGTAAAAGAAGAAGAGCTAAAAGTAGAAGAGCTAAAAGTAGAAGAAACGCCTAAGCCTGATGCTGTGTTAGATGCTTTTTTTGAAAAAGAAAAAAAAGAAGAGGCAATAGAGGAAAGCGAAGCGATAGAGGAAGAAAATATTATCTATGATGAACTTGCTCTCATGATAGAAAATCAACTTAAAGAGCTTTTGAGTCACCTTTGTTTTGATATTGATATTATTGAAGTCGATGTACATGACAATACAGCATTAATTTTCCTTGATGGTGAAGATGCTGCTTTACTTATTGGTAAAGAAGGATACCGTTATAATGCCCTCTCTTATATGTTGTTTAACTGGTTATATACTAAGTATGAGCTATTTGTTAAGCTTGAAATTGCAGAATTCTTAACCAAACAAGAAGAGATGATTACCTCTCATTTGGTACCTATCATTGAAAACGTTGAAAAACGTGGTAAAGGGAAGACACATTTTCTTGATGGTATTTTGGTACAGATTGCACTAGAGCAATTGCGTGAGAGATTTCCTAATAAATATGTAGCGATTAAGACAAGCAAAGATGGTAAGAAGTTTGTAGTGATTAATGATTTTAATAATCCTTCAAAGCCCAAAATAGAGAAATAATGAACCATTCTATCGTGGCAATTGCTACAGCACATGGGGTCTCTTCTATCTCTATTATTAGGGTCAGTGGAGAGGCTTCTTTGGAGATTGCTCACAAAGTTTCTAAGCTCCAAAACATCATCCCTAGACATGCCCATTTGACTTCTTTATATAATGCCAATCAAGACCTTATTGACCATGCCCTTATGATTTATTTTGCAGGACCTGCGAGTTTTACGGGTGAAGATATTGTCGAATTTCAATGTCATGGTGGACTGATAGTAGCCCAAGAGATACTCGATACTATCTTGTCGTATGGTGTTCAAATGGCTACACCTGGTGAGTTTTCTAAACGAGCATTTCTTAATGGTAAGATTGATTTGACCAAAGCAGAAGCCATTGCGAAGTTGATAGAAGCCAAATCGGTCGATGCTGCGAAGATTTTGGCGAAGCAGATGAAAGGTGAACTCAAAGTATTTGTAGATGAGAGTAGAGAAGGGCTATTACGCTCATTGGCATACTCTGAGGTGATGATTGATTATGCAGAAGAAGATATTCCTACAGATATTATGGAGAGTATTGTCACACAATTAGAGGGACTTAGCACACAAATAACGACTATTGTAGAGGCAAGTCAGCGAAGAAAAGGCTTGATAGAAGGCTTTAGAGTGGCTATTATTGGTAAGCCTAATGTGGGTAAAAGTTCACTTCTGAATGCTTTGCTTTCTTATGATAGGGCGATTGTGAGTGATATTGCAGGAACGACTAGGGATACGATAGAAGAAGAAGTCCGTATAGGTTCGCATATTATTAAGCTTGTAGATACAGCAGGTATCCGTGAATCAGAAGATGTCATCGAAAAAATAGGCATAGCACGTTCGCTGTCTTCCATAGAGGATACCGATGTGGTCATAGCCTTGTTTGATGCATCAAGAGCCTATGATGATGAAGACCATCAAATATTTACGCTCTTAGAGACCTTGGAAGATAAGCATATTATGGTAGTCTTAAACAAATCTGATTTACCTTCTGCTTTTACAAGTCCTCTATTAGAGGCTTTTGATGTATTAGAGATGAGTGCAAAACAGCAGGTAAGAAGTTTGACGCAAAGGCTTGAAGTACTTTTTGATGGGATTGGACAAAGCGATGAGCTTATGCTTATTTCTGCTAGACAAATTGAAGCAGTATCCAAAGCCAAAGAGGCGATTGAAGAAGCGAAGATACCTTTAGCCTCAGGGGAATTGGAGTTTTTCTCTTATCATTTACAAGAAGCTGTAAAATATATCTCTTCTATCTCCCAACCCTATGACAGCGAAGAGGTACTAGACAAAATGTTTGGTGAATTTTGCTTAGGTAAATGATAGATAACTAAAGTTAATTGAGTATAATAACACATAAAATAAGGAACTCCCATGAATAAATCATTTTTCACTTCTACTTTAAGCATTGTACTTTTACTCCTTTTATCAGGTTGTGTGTCTAGTAAGCGTATAACTTACCCTTTGGGACTGGGTACACAAACGAGTAATATTAATGATGTCGATATGAGTGACCTTGACGAAAACCTCAGTGAATCAGAAATGATGCTCACGGAAAATGGGGGTATCGAAAAGATACAGCGTATGCCTTTTCCTATTGCAGAGTATTCTTCTCTCCCTAAAATAGGCAAAGGAACGATTACTGGGACTATTTACCTTAGAGATAGCTATGGACAGCCAGTAGTCGGTGCTTCTACTAGACTCTATCTCAATCCTATCACGTCTTATTCGCAAGAGTGGTATGAAGTAAGTTACCTTGCAGGAAAGAAGATGGCAAAAGCAGATACAAGACTGTTTAATTATCTAAAATTTACTGCCTCAGATAGGCAAGGTAAATTTAACTTTTATGGTGTACCTAATGGCAGTTATTATTTGATAGGAACGGTAAAGTGTGCTCAAAGATGTGGATTCTCTGCTACTAAAAGTATTCGTATTACGAGTAAAGTCTCTGTCTATGGCAATCAAATTGTCCAACAAAACCTTACGCGTGACATGCAATAAATATTTATACTTTATGTGAACGTAAAAGCAAATAGATAAAAAAGGGTGCACCTAAGAATGAGGTCACGACTCCGATAGGAATATCGGTATGACTTGTAATATTTCTTCCCAAGAGGTCAGAAAGTACCAAAAATACCCCTCCATAAAAGAAGATAGGATAGATAAGCCTATCGGCACTTACCTTATAAATACTTTTGAGTATATGAGGGATAATCAGCCCTACAAAGCCTATAGGACCTGTAAAACTTACAGCCACCCCAACAGCG
The DNA here is from genome assembly GCA_030949325.1 of Sulfurovum sp. Classification (GTDB taxonomy): domain Bacteria; phylum Campylobacterota; class Campylobacteria; order Campylobacterales; family Sulfurovaceae; genus Sulfurovum. The sequence goes on along the minus strand of JAUZSQ010000090.1, from coordinate 8,516 downwards.
ACTGAAACAGTAAAGAGTAAAATATACGTGGTTTTCTTGACATTGATACCTTTGAGATAGGCAAATTCATAAGAAGTTAGTAGAAGCTTGACTTCATAGTCATAGGTATAGATAACGAGCAAGAGTAGCACAGCACAAAAGACCAATATAGGGATACTTCCAAAACCTACAATATCCAAAGACCCCATGGTAAAACGCATAATCTCATAACTCTCTTGTAGGTTAGACAGATAAAACATTAGCATCAAAGACGCTGAATAAAAAAATGAAAGTGCAATACCTATGAGAAGCAAGGAAGAAGAATCATGGTGACTTAGACGCAGGGTGACGCTAAAGAGTATCAGTACCGTACTCATCGCACCTACAAAAGCAAAGAGTGGTACAGAAGTCGTAAACCCTAAGACAATAGCAATGGCTGTAAAGAGTGTCGCACCTGAGGCTACACCTAGTGTAAAAGGTGTGGACATAGGGTTCCTAAAGACAATCTGAAAGATGAGTCCCCCTAGTGCTAGTATCCCACCGACTAAAAATGCTAAGACGACACGAGGAAGACGAATATCAAAGAAAATCTTGTGTTGCATAGACTTTGTATCTAACACCGAAGCCAAATCCAAAGACACTTGCCCAAAAAAAGGAGCGATACAGAGGATAAAGACAGAGAAAATAATAGCGAGTATCTTCATAGATTGACTCTAATATAATGATTTTCTTTAATGACAGCCCCTTGGTAGAGTGTTTCTAAATGTAGAGGCTCAAAAAAATCTGCTGAACTCCCATAAAAGGCTATTTTACCATGGGCTAAGAAGAGTATATCAAAGCCTAGTTGATAGGCTAGGTCAAGATGATGGGTAATAATAATTTTGCTCTTTGAAGGTAAAGACTTTTGCAGTAGGCTAAAAATACTTTGTATCTTTTGTGGGTCCAAATTAGCCGTAGGTTCATCAAATATCGTATAGTTTGCTTGATGTAAGAGTGCTGAAGCAATGAGTACAAGTTGTGATTCTCCAGAGCTGAGTGTATGACAAAGCTTGGGGGATAGATGCAGGATACCTACTTGATTGAGGACTTCTTCAATATTGCATACAGGCTCAATACAGCTGAGTGTTAAAAAGGCTTTGACCGATATAAAGCTATCAAATATCTCTAATACAGGAGGTACATAGTTGATACTTTTGGCTCTGCTATGACCAAAGGTTGTAGAAGGTGAGATTCCATCAATATCTACACTATCTGAGGGTATCATACCACTTAATATCTTGGCTAAAGTTGTTTTACCTACACCATTAGAACCAAGAAGTATGAGATTATGTCCTTGGGGTAGGCTAAAAGAAATATTGTATAAAATAGCATTGGAAAAGTTAGTGATTTTTAGAGGCATAGAGTATCTTTTTGAAGTCTTGTAAGAAGAGGATGAGTCTATCACTAGGAATACCTGAATATTCTTTGTCTATGATATAAATATTTTGATGTTTGACAGCAGAAATAGGTAAGTCTTGCCATGGATGTAGTAGTTCTGACGCACTGAGTCCTTTTTGGTGCATCGAGTGGGCTAGGAGTATGACTATATCAGGATTACTAGCAATAAGGTTTTCTTGGTTAAATATAGGTTGTCCTTTGCGTGTAGAGACCATGGCATTGGTATTGCCTGAGAGAGTGATAATATCATTGAGGTAAAGGTCTTTGCCTACTACAAAAATATTCTTGATTAATTCTGTGTTGTGTCCCATGACCATGAGGATTTTTTTGTGACGAATAATATGTTGAATATCTTCTAAGTGTTGCTTGATATTTTTGATTATCTCTTGGGCTTTGGGTACTTTAGCGACTAATTCACCTATTTGAAGAATGGCTTCGCTAATATGGCTGAGTCTATTTATATAAATCGTTTTGGTTTGGATACCTAGTCTTTGAAGTTGCTTGGCTAGTTTTTGATTGTTTTTTTGCATGATGACGATATCAGGATTGAGTATGAGTATCTTTTCTATATTGGGATTAAAAAATCCACCGACTTTGCTCACCAATGCAGAGCGAGGTGGATAGGTGGAGTAGAGGGTATTGCCTACGATTTTATCTCCTGCTCCTAAGGCATAGACAATTTCATTGATAGCAGGGGAGAGTGTGACAATACGTTCGGATGCAACGCTTAGGACAGAGAGTAATATATATACTTTGAGTAACATCGTTTAGTCCTTGGATTCAATAGATTTTATTGTGCCTAAAATAACCTTAATATACTAGGTTTTAGTATTATTTTGTCATAATATTAATCAATAAAACGGATGAAGGATATAGATGTTAGAGAGTATTTATGATATAGATGCAAAAGCAGAGATTGCTAAACTTAAGAACCTCGATTGTGAAGAGGATGATGTATTTTTTCAAGCGATGGAAGAAGTACTATTGTCTATCTTGCCTTTGTTTGAATCAGATGAAGTTTATACAAAGATGAAAAAAACATGCCATCTTAGAACGCTTGATTGTACCTGATAGAATAATTAAATTTAAAGTCACATGGCTAGATGACAATCAAAAAGTGCATGTCAATACAGGCTATAGAGTACAATTTAACAATGCACTAGGTCCCTATAAAGGGGGATTGCGTTTTCATCCTTCTGTCCATGAAGGGATTCTAAAGTTTTTGGGTTTTGAACAAATTCTCAAAAATGCACTCACTGGATTGCCTATTGGTGGAGGTAAGGGTGGGAGTGACTTTGACCCTAGAGGCAGAAGTGACTTTGAAATTATGAAGTTTTGTACAGCTTTCATGAAAGAACTGTATAAATATATTGGACCACGCATTGATGTTCCTGCTGGTGATATTGGTGTAGGTGGACGTGAGATAGGCTATTTGTTTTCGGAATACAAAAAGATGACTACTTCTTTTGAAGGGGTACTTACAGGTAAACCTGATTTCTTTGGTGGCTCACTCATGCGACCCCAAGCTACGGGGTATGGTGTGGTATATTTCACACGAAAGATGTTGGAACTTCGTGACAAAGACTCTTTGGGAGGGCAAAATATGTACGGTCAGTGGTGCAGGAAATGTAGCCATTCATGTGATTGAGAAGTTACAGCACTTAGGGGCTGTGCCTGTCACGTGTACTGACTCTAAGGGTACTATCTATGATGCCAAAGGTATTGACTTGGTATTGTTAAAAGACTTAAAGTTACGTCAACGTGTGTCTTTAGAGGGCTATATCGCAGAGCATCCTGATGCAGAGTATATTCCTGTATCCCAGTATCCTATAGGTGGACATGCTGTGTGGAATATACCTTGTTATAGTGCCTTTCCTTGTGCTACCCAAAATGAACTGACTCTTATAGATGCCCACAATCTTATAGAGAATGGATGCCAAAGTGTCTCAGAAGGAGCAAATATGCCTTCAACTACAGAAGCAGTACACGCCATGCTCAAAAGTGATATATCTCTAGCCCCTGCCAAAGCAGCCAATGCAGGAGGTGTGGCTACGAGTGCCTTTGAAATGAGCCAAAATGCTTCTATGACACGCTGGACGTTTGATGAGGTAGATAGAAAATTAGAAGAGACGATGATTCAAATTTGTGAAAACGTAGATAGTACAGCCAAAGAATATAGTACAGAGGGTAATTATGTCGATGGTGCCAATATTGCAGGATTTAAGAGGGTGGCTGAAGCCATGATGGCTGAAGCAATATAATATTTTGATATTTATGAATAGCATAGGTTAATAAATTATTAATGAAATTTAAATAATATCAAATAATATCATCTATATATTATTTAATATGTGTTATACTTGTTTCGTAATTAAAAAACGTATAAAGGATATAAAATGAAAAAATTAACACTTTCATTAACCACATTTTTAGCTATGAGTACATTTGCAATAGCAGGTGGAGATATCGCTCCTATTGAACCAGCGATTGAAATCATTGAGCAACCTATGATTATTTCAGAACCAAGTATCGTAGTCGAAGACCAAACAGGTTTTTATATGGGACTTGGATATAGTTTTTTGAGTATAGACCGTACTATTGACCAATATGGTACAGATAATACGTACAATGAAGGTACGGGTGACTATAATCAAATTATGTTTCAAGCAGGATATAAAATCAATAACTATTTAGCTATCGAAGGTAGATATTGGGCTGGACTAGATGAAGAAAGCTGGGCAACTATTTCTGATAACAGAATCCAATCTGTAGGAAGTATTGATTCTTACGGTATCTATGCTAAACCAATGTACCCTATCACAGAAGCGATGGATGTATATGCATTACTTGGATATGCTTCTAGTGAGTATGATATTACCAATGATTATTCTGGTTCTTTTGATGGATTCTCTTGGGCTGTAGGTACGACGTATGAATTTGCAAATCATCTTGCACTTTTTGCAGATTACACAGTACAATACAATGATACAGAAGCCACATCTATTTCTTACCTTGATGATACAATAGAAATTATCACAGTAGGTCTGGGTTATAACTTCTAAGTACTTCTCTATTGAGCCTTTTGGCTTGATATAAACTATATGACGCTCTTTTTGATGTATAATTCTCAAAAAGAAGCTTATGATGTCCAAATCCCTGATTACTAACCTATTTTCCCTTTCTCTTATTACCTTAGCATTTATCGTACCTATTGCCTATATGAATGCCTTACTTTTCACAGGACTCTTTGCACTCTCTGGAGCGATTACCAATCAATTGGCTATTTATATGCTTTTTGAACGTGTGCCGTATCTCTATGGTTCAGGTGTAATAGAAAAAAATTTTGAAACATTCAAAGCTTCTATTGGTACGATGATAATGAAACAGTTTTTTAGCAAAGAGCAGTTAGGAAACTTTTTTGCCAAAGAAGAAGCCAAGATAGATTTGACCCCTTTGGTAGAAGGTGCAGATTTCTCTCCTGCTTTTGATGCACTGTCCAAAACAGTGATGGAATCCAAATTTGGAGGGGCTATCAATATGTTTGGTGGAGAAGAAGCCTTAGAAGGATTGCGTGAGCCTTTTGCATCTAAACTCAAATCTTCTGTCGTAAGAATCGTCTCTTCAGAATCATTTAAAGCACAATTAGACCAGCATATTCAAGATTCTGCCCTTTCAGAGGATATGATAGCCTCTGTAGAAGTACTTATTACCCAACGCTTAGAAGCATTGACCCCAGTGATGGTCAAAGACTTGGTTAAAGAGCTGATTGAAGCCCATTTAGGGTGGTTGGTTGTTTGGGGTGCTGTCTTTGGAGGACTTATGGGGCTTATTTCTTCTTTTTGGTTGTAGATATAATCGCTATTTGGCTATTATTCTAGCCAAACTCATACAATATAGGATTACTTTATGGCAAAACTGACTTTTATTTCTTGGAATGTAAATGGCATCCGTGCAGTGGATAAAAAAGGTGCACTCAAATGGATAGATGATGAAGAGATAGATTTCTTGGGACTACAAGAAATCAAAGCAGAATCAGAACAAATCCCTGAGAGTATTTTTGAAAGAGACTATAAGTTTCAAAGTATCAACTCTTCTTCTAAAAAAGGGCAATCAGGTGTGGCACTTTATACCGATATCAAAGGAAGTGCTAGTTGTTGTGAAGAGGTAGATATTTTGGATGAAGGTCGTATCAATGCCTATCATTTTGATAATATCGCTTATTTTAATGTGTATTTCCCCAATGGTCAACGTAATGATGAACGCTTAGTGTATAAAATGGGCTTTTATGAACGCTTTTTGGCACATATTACGGCATTGAGAGCAGAAGGTAAATCTATTATTATCTGTGGAGATGTCAATACGGCACATTGCCCCATAGATTTGGCACGACCCAAAGCCAATGCTAAAACTTCAGGATTTTTACCCGAAGAAAGGGCATGGCAAGATAGACTTTTGGAGGCAGGATTTATTGATACCTTTAGATATATCCACCCCAATGAAGAAGAAAGATACAGTTGGTGGAGCTACAGAGCAGGGGCAAGAGGCAATAATGTAGGATGGAGAATAGACTATTTCTATGTCTCCGATGACTTAAAAGAGGCCATCGTAGATGCAGATATTTTAGACCAAGTTTTGGGTTCTGACCACTGCCCTGTGAAGTTGGTGTTGGATATTTAAACCTCTTTCCCCTCATAATAGAATTCATCTAAGCCTTCTAAAAAGGACATAAGTAATGTGTCTGAACAAGGCTTGAAGTTTTTGTGTCCTTCTTTGCGAAAGAGTGAAGAGAGTTGTTGTTTGCTTAGGGTGATGTCTGCTAGACCCAAGATGATGGCTATTTCTGCTTCTTTGAGTTCTAGGGCGATACGTAACTTTTTGAGTATGAGGTTATTGCTTAGTTCTATGGGAGCTGTATTCTCAGCTTTCTTGGGAGACGGACCTCTTTTATAGGTGACTAAAGCGTCCAAAAATACACCCAATTCTTCATAGGAACAGAGTACAAAATCTTCTTCTTGATGGCGTAAGAGTAGTTTGGCTACATGTGTTTCTTCGATATCATAGGCTTCTAGGGCATAGATAGTGAGTATGTCTTTTTGGCTTAGCTTTAAGGTTTTTTGTATTTTATAGAGTATTTCATTGGTATTAATTATCATATTATTTCTTTATAGTATTTTTTCCTGCTTCTTCTGCTAAGGCAAATAAAGCAATCTTGGCTTTGTTCAAAATAGCAAGACAATTTTTGTCTTTGATATTATGTTTGAGCGACCAATATTCTGGGTTGGTATAGGTAAAAGTGGTAATGCCTTCATAATCGGTAGAGACAAGCATACGCAAAGGTAAATCAAGCCCCATCGAAGGATTACAATTCATAAGGATTGTCCCCATTTTTGGATTACCAAAGACGAGAAGTGTCTCTGGTTTGAGGTTCATTTTGACAGCAGAGGCATTGGCTTGATGGTCAATGGTTTGAAACAGTATCAATTCTTGCTCTATGATGTACTTTTTGAGGTTATTGACCGAGACTTCATGGCTATTTTGGCTCATAATAGTTTCTAAAAATGCACCTTTTTTACTGTCACAAGCAAGAAAAATAAATCCTAGAGACGCTAGAAACAAGAGTTTAGCTATCATTTTTATCTTCATAGGCTTAAACATTGAATCTAAAGTGCATGACATCACCATCTTGTACAATATACTCTTTGCCTTCAAGTCTATTTTTACCTGCTTCTTTTGCACCTGCATCACCTGAGAATGCTACAAAATCATCATAGGCAATCACTTCGGCACGAATAAAGCCTTTTTCAAAGTCATTATGTATGACAGCCGCGGCTTTGGGTGCTGTGGTATTTTTACGTATTGTCCATGCACGTACTTCTTGGACTCCTGCTGTAAAGTAGCTCATTAATCCTAGTTTGTCAAAACCTTTGTGAATGATTTGTTCTAAGCCTGACTCTGTGACTCCAAGGTCTGCCAACATTTCATCACGCTCATCATCTTCGAAATCTACCATATCTTCTTCTACTTTGGCACAAAGTTTGATGACTTCAGAGTCTCTCTCTAAGGCATAGGCTTTGAGCTTTTGTACATAGATACTGTCTTCGCCTAGTCCCTCTTCATCTACATTTGCACCATAAATAATAGGTTTGGCAGTCAAAAGACGTAATTCTTTATTGATAGCGATAAAGGCATCACACTCAAGGTCATCAAAAGTAGAAACAGGCGCTCCATCTTCTATATGTAAGAGTAGGTTTTGTGCGACTTCTAGTTGGGCTTTGGCATCTTTGTCATTGCCTCTAGCTTTTTTGTTAAGTAAGTCTATACGTTTGAGTAGGGCATCAATATCAGCAAAAAGTAACTCTTGTTCAATAATCTCTACATCACGAATAGGGTCGATACTGCCTTCTGTATGTACGATATTGTCATCTTCAAAACATCTTACGATATGTAAAATGACTTCAGTCTCACGGATGTTCCCTAAAAACTTATTGCCTAGCCCTTCTCCCTTACTTGCCCCTGCTACGAGTCCTGCTATATCTACGAAGTCTAGGGTAGAGTATTGTACTTTTTTGGGGTTGACAATTTTGGCCAAAGTATCTAGTCTTTTATCAGGTACAGGTACAATGGCTTTGTTTGGCTCTATCGTACAAAAAGGGTAGTTGGCACTCTCTGCGTTTTGTGCTTTGGTGAGTGCGTTAAAAGTGGTAGATTTTCCTACATTGGGTAGTCCTACAAGTCCGATACCTAGTCCCATATAATTTCCTTGGTTTAGACCTGAGGTCTAGTATTTAATACTGTGATTTAAGCGAAAATTTGGTAAAAGAGAGGATAAATAGGGGTAAACCTCCTCAACATAGGGTGTTAAGGAGTAAATCTTTGAAGTCTAAATAAGGTTTAGAATTCGTAGTTAAGACCTATGGTAAAGGAGTTAACTGCTACATCTTGTGTAGGTGCTAGACCATCAAAGTCTTCAGCATCATAGAGTCTTCTATAATCGACAAACATATCGACTGCCATCACAGCAAAGGTTGTACCCACACCATATTGGAATCCCTCTGCAGAGAATGAGCTGAACTCATCTTCCAATTTTGGCTTGACCATAT
>JAUZSQ010000088.1 GCA_030949325.1 Sulfurovum sp. | reverse complement strand
GTCTTTGCGATTTACCAAGCGGGTGACGTTGATTTCACCTCCACCCCGCCATGATATTTATTCTGATCGAAGATTGGGCACAGCTTATTTTTGACCTGGAAACAAATCAATCCTCATGCACGAGTGAAGCTGCAAAGCTTGACCTCTACAGCAGGAGTAAGGTACGAGTCGCGTGCCAGGTGTAGCTGGGCACCGCGCGCTGATAAGATTATTATCTCTGGTTCCATGGTGTGTACGGGGTAGGGGTCGCTAGCCTATTGGGTCTATCCGTTTAGGTGAATCGCTTGGGAACTAGGACTCATAGAAGCACACAATGCACTCAAAGCCAACAACCTTAGAGGCAATGTCACGCTAGAGACTGATGGTGGACTCAAAACAGGTCTTGATGTCGTCAAAGCCGCGATACTAGGAGCTGAAGAGTATGCCTTTGGTACGGGGGCATTGGTCATTGTGGGTTGTTGGGTGCTTAGGTCTGTCTTCCAATACACTTGTGCTGTTGGGGTAGCGACACAAGATGAAGCCTTACGAAAACGCTTTTCTGGAAATGTAGAAAAAGTCATCAATTACTTTACCTTGATGGCAGAAGACATTAGAGAGATTTTGGCTTCTTTGGGATACAAATCACTAGAAGAGATAGTCGGACAAAATCATTTGCTAGAAGTCATAGATGACGCATTTGCCAAGAAGTTTAACTTTGAAGAAATGCTCTACAAATTAGACGGTGTCAATACGTGTCAAGTCGCATCCAATGCGCCGTATGACAAAAATACCTATGAGAATGACTTAGTAAAAGAGTTGATGGAAACGATTGAAAATCCTGCTACGCCTATTGTTTTGCATAAAAATATCTCCAATCTCAATAGAAGTTTTGCTACGCGTATTTCGGGAGAGATAGCTCTCACGTTATGGTAATGCAGGATTGGCAGAGGGTACGATTACGCTCAATATGAAAGGGACAGCAGGGCAGTCTTTGGGTGCGTTTATGTCCAAAGGAATTACTATCAATATTGATGGTGCTGGTAATGATTATATCGGTAAGGGTATGCATGGTGGACAGATAGTCATTAGCTCAGAAAAAGCAGGGTACCAATACGCCTTGGGTGGTAATACTTGTCTTTATGGTGCTACGGGTGGTACACTCTATGTCAATGGGCAAGTCGGAGAGCGTTTTGCTGTGCGTAACTCAGGGGCTACCACCGTAGTTGAGGGTACAGGTGACCATCCTTGTGAGTATATGACAGGAGGTGTGGCTGTGATTTTGGGTAAGACAGGCGTAAACTTTGGTGCAGGAATGACAGGGGGTAAAGCCTTTGTTTATGACCTCGAAGGTAAGTTCTATGAAAAAGTCAATCCTGAACTCGTCGAAGCTTTACGTATAGATACCGATGAATGGGACGCTGAAATGTTTGAACTCAAAGCCTTGCTCAAAGACTATCAAGCCAAAACAGGTTCCAATAGAGCCTTGTATATTTTGGAGAACTTTAGAACAGAGATACGTAAGTTTTGGATGGTAGCCCCTCGTGGTGTCAAGCCTACTATCGTAGCAGATAAAAAGGGAGAATAAAGGCATGACCACTTTTATTCAGGCCGTACTTAAAGCCAATGAAGAGATAGCCTTAGCCCTCAAAGAAGGATTTATCCCCTCATGGTTTGAGAAAACCCAAGTGGGTGCAGGGGGTGATGTCTCGTCACGGCTAGACCTGATGGCAGAAGCGATTTTTGTCAAACATTTGGGTAGTTTTGGGCAGATTGAGTCTGAGGAATCAGGGATTATGGGTACAGGGGAACAGCGAATCATCATTGACCCCATTGATGGTTCTTCTAATGCACTTTCTTTGTTTCCTTATTATGGTACGTCTGTAGCAAAGATTGATGCTTCAGGTGTATTGGATGATGCGATGGTGTGTAATCTTGCCAATGGTGATATATTTTTTACCCAAGCTTCCAAGGGTGTACAGCAAGGCAAACTTTTTGCTGATACCTTTCATGCACCCTATAGTGTAGCCCATCCTGAGGTAGGGCTTTTTGAAAAAGCCTATGCCAATCCTCGTTTGGTAGCACTCTTAGACAAGGCAGAACTCAAATTTCGTGCGCCAGGGGCGATTGCCCTTTCATTGGCGTATGCACATTGTGTAAGTTATGTCTTGTTTATGGGCAAATTCCGTATTTATGATTTTGCCGCAGGTTTGGCACTTTGTGAGGGTCTTGAAGTGATTGTTGAAGAGGATTATGTTATAGTATCAAAAGACAAAAGAATAGCAGAAAAGATAGAAGCATTAATAACACAATTACAAGACTAGGAATGGAAAGATGTTTGGAAACCTATTTAAAAAAGATGAAGTAAAGCAAGAGACACCCAACCAATGGATAAAATGTCCCAAGTGTACCTCACTTATGTATTATAAAGAAGTAGAAGCAAAGCAAAATGTATGTCCCAAATGTAACCATCACTTCCGTATTTCGGCTCAAAAACGTATTGACTCTATTGTAGATGAAGGTTCATTTGTAGAGATGGATGACAATCTAGCACCCGTGGACCCATTGAAATTTTCTGATAAAAAGTCTTATAAGAAACGTATCGAAGAAGCCAAAGCCAAAACGGGTAAAACGTCTTCTGTGCTGAGTGGTTCTTGTAAGGTAGGTGGGCTTGATATTGAGATAGTGGTATTTGACTTTTCTTTTATGGGTGGAAGCTTAGGTTCTGTAGAGGGTGAAAAGATTGTGCGTGGTATCAATAGGGCTATGGCAAAAGAGTGTGGCTTTATCATCGTATCTGCTTCAGGTGGGGCTAGGATGCAAGAGAGTACCTATTCTTTGCTTCAAATGTCCAAGACATCAGCTGCGCTAAATCGCTTACACCAGAAAGGTTTGCCTTTTATTTCTATTTTGACAGACCCTACTATGGGTGGTGTTTCGGCTTCTTTTGCGATGCTTGGGGATATTATCATGGCAGAACCAGGGGCTTTGATAGGATTTGCTGGGCAAAGAGTGATTAAGCAAACCGTAGGGGTAGATTTACCCGAAGGTTTTCAGCGTTCGGAGTTTTTGCTAGAGCATGGGCTTATCGATATGATAGTCGGTCGTGCAGAGATAAAACAAACCTTGATTCACCTCTTTACCCTTTTTCAAAAAAGACCCACAGTCTCTATAGCAGAGACAGTATAAGACAATAAAATGTGATGGCTTTAGCCTCACATTTTCCCAAAACTCCCAAAACTCCCACATATATCAATCTTTTTTATTTATGGACTCCAACCTAGGAAAGTTTTATCTTTTGATGCTAGAATGATTAATAATCATTAACAAAGGAAAACAAAATGAATAGAAAAATATTATTAGTTGTAGCATCATGTGCTTTGGCTTCACAAGTGTATGCAGGGGGAAATACTGTATCTCTAGTAGAGACGGTAGTGCCTGTGCCTTATGTGGCAGAATCCCATGTAGAAGAAGCCCATCATCCAGCGAGTAAATATTATGTTGTTGTCAAAGGCATGACCGTACTGGGTGCTGATTCTACGCATGGTCACGATACTTTAGAGGGAGACCAAGGCTATGGAGTGGGGATTGATGTGGGATATAGAATCGGAAATGGTTTTGCTGTAGAGTATGATTTCTCTTATTCTACCAATACAGTAATAGAAACAGATTTAGAAGGTACGAGCCATGAAGGAGATGCTAGTTATTCTACACAGGCACTCTTTTTGGTCTATACGCATCATTTGACAGATACGGTAGGACTTTTTGTTAAAGCTGGGTATGAATATGAAACAGAAGTGATTGATGACTTGGGTATTGATAGTGATGCCGATGGATTTGCTTATGCTTTAGGACTGGAATATGCGATGAATACGCATTATACCATGTTAGTTGAGTATGAAAGTGCTGATATAGAAGGTCCTCGTGGTGACGCTGTATTTGTAGGTATGATGTACAACTTCTAATCGTATTTATATGTTTGAAGCACTCCTTATGGAGTGTTTTGAAGTTACAAAAAGGAAAATAAATGACTAAGAAAAATAATATATTCAAAAGTATCCGTCAATGTTCTTTGGGACTCGTAATCCCACTTTTTTATGATGGCTGAAGTCAAAGCGAGTGCAGAAGATGTACATGAGATTATAGATGTCTGTACCTCGTCTGAGCGTATTATGAAAGATTATGCACTCATACGCATGGGCATTACTTATAATGACCCTCAAAAAGATTTGGATGAGACCATTGTCCGTCTTCAGAATGAACTTATAGAGCTGGAGAGTCATCCTGTATCCAAAGCTCTACACGATGAAGAAGTGGCACTTCACAAAGAATGGGATACTATCGCCAAAGAATTAAAATTACCCCCTTCAAAAGAATTGACGCTGATTATCTATCAGCATATCAAAGACTTTGCCCATCATTGTGAGACTTTGGCAGAACACTTGGCTACAGATACAGGCAATCCAGCAGAGCATTTTATCGTACTTATTGCTAGACTGAATCTTGATGTGCAAGAGTTAGCAGGTTTGTATGTGATGAAATCATGGGATGCTATTATTGCTGAGAAGTATTATGCAGAAGTCAAAGAGATTCTAAAAGATTTTCACGAAGCGTATGATGAGCTTGAATCGTCCAAAAGTAGTATGGTATCAGATAAAGTCAAAGCCAAGCTAAAAATACTTCAAAAGCATTTTATGGTCTTTGAATTTATGGCAGAGAGTAAGTCTGGTCGATATGTACCACTGCTTATTTCTAAAAAAGCAGATAAGATTTATGCAGAGACTTTAGAGATTTTGAAATTAGAACAAAGTGAGGTAGAAAAATGACTAAGCAAAATAATGTATTCAAAAGTATTCGTAGATGTTCTGTAGCTCTAGTCGTGCCACTTTTTATGATGGCTGAAGCTAAAGCAAGTATCGAAGATGTGCATGAGATTATAGACATCTGTACCTCGTCTGAGCGTATTATGAAGGATTATGCCATGATTCAAATGGGTATTTCTTATCATGACCCCAAAAAAGACATGGAAGAGACTCTGGCTCGACTTCATACCGAAATGGCAGATTTGGAAAAGCATAAAGTGACCAAAGACTTGCATGATGAAGAAGTGGCACTTCACAAAGAATGGGATGCGATAGATGTAGAGTTAGCCTTGCCTCCTAGTAAAGAAGTGGCACTAAGGTTACATCATCATATCAATACCTTTGCAAAGCATTGTGAAACCTTGGCAGAACATCTAGCCACAGATACAGGCAACCCAGCAGAGCATTATGTGGTGCTGATTGCTAGATTGAATTTAGATGTCCAAGAGTTAGCAGGGGCGTATATCATGAAGGCATGGGGTGCGATACCTGACGGGGAATATTACCAAGAAGTAGCAGATATTCTCAAAGACTTCAATCAAGCCTATGATGAACTTCAATCATCCGAAAGTAACATGGTCTCAGATAAGGTCAAAGCCAAGCTCAAAGTACTCAAAAAGCACTTTATGGTATTTGAATTTATGGCAGAGAGTAAGTCGGGACGGTTTGTACCACTACTCATTGCAAAAAAAGCAGAAAAGATATATGCAGAAACCATAAAAATATTAAAACTAGAAGAAAGTGAGGTAGAATAATGAAGAAGATAAGAGGTATGAAATTAGTGTCTGTAGCCTTAGTGAGTTTGCTGATGTCTAGTCCATCTTTACTAGCAAATGAGAGCGTATTACTGTATGCTGAAACGATTAAAACCATCTCGCAAGATTTGGCAAAAAATTATTTCTATATTGAGCAAGGGATACAAACTTCTTCTGCAAAAAAGGGCTTAAAAAAAGACATTTTGGCACTAGACGATAACATTCGTAAGCTTCAAAAAGAGGCAACAAGTGCATCCAGTAAGCAAATTATAGAGTTTATGTTCTTTTCTGTCGATGAGCTAAAAGCCACGATGAGAGAGCCTATCAATGCTGAAAATGGAGGACTGGTACTAGACTATACCGAAACACTGCTAGAAGGTTCAGATAGTATTGCCAAGCACAACAAAGGTAAAATTATAACTATGCTCAATGTGGTTGAAGAGATGGAGTTTTTGTTAGAAAGGGCATCAAAGTATTATATTGCTTTTAGAGCAGGATATACGGATGAAATCAATGTAAGACAAGCAAAATTGGCTGTGGAACAATTTGCTATGCTCTTGGAGAAAGTACAAGCCCATACCTACCCTGGACCTATGACCAATGGTCCTATCAAAAAGCTGAGTAAATATTGGCCTGTGAGTAAAGACTTCTATCTTGGTATCGAAAAAAGTGAATTGCCTACGATTGTCTTTATCTCAACGAAGCATATGAGAAGTGCATTAAATAAACTCATTGTACATCATAAAAAAAACTAGGCAAGACCTAAAATCGTAAGGGGTATAGTATGGCAAAAAAATCAAAAAGAATAAGTTTACTTATTATCTTGGTACCAATATTTATGTTACTGCTCGTAAGTACATACTTTTCAATCTCTGAAATACAAAAATATTTGAAAAATCTAGCACTATCACAACGTTTTCAAACTATAGATAGATTAATTAAGATAGAACAAACGGTGATAGATGAAATTGTCTGTGTGGCTAAAACAACCAAAGGTAAAACCAATACAAGTGAGTTTTGTAAAGAGACAAGAATCAAAACAGACAATTTACTTAGCCATAGTCAAGATAAGGATGATGTCAATAGAGTCATACTTCATGCTGTAGAATTTTTAGGTTTAGATGAAGAACATAAAAAAATCTTGCATCTGACTGACTTTTTAGAGGGCTTACATCAAAAGGTTAGAGATATACGATATGATATAGATACGAGCCATACTTTTACTATTGATACCCTCACTACAGGAAAGTATTATAAAGAAGTTATTAATCCTATAGAAAAGTCTATACGAGAATTAGGAGATGTCTCTACGAACAAAGAGCTATTTAAGTTAGCACAAAGTATGGCAGATACACTTTACTATACCAATTTAGAAAAAATTTTGGTTACCTATTATTTATCAAGTAGGCACACTATCACCTTATCTGTACTACAACAGTTAGATACCTATATCTCTTCTTCTATGATGCCCTATATAGAGAGTATTGATGAGAAGGTTATATCGGAAGAGTCACTGGAAAAAGTATTTAAATCAGAAAAGTTTTTAACAGCTATGGAACATATAGAAGATGCTAGGATAGATATCATCTCCAATTATACTACAGGTAAGTATGAGGGCATGGTTAGAGATTGGGTAGATTTTATTGACATTAAAGAAAATACACTCTTAGAAGCTATGTCTATTATGTCTGAGGTCTTGTCTTTTACCATTAATAAAAAACTAGAAGATGAAAAACGTTTAATTTATGCAAGTATAGCTATCATATTTATCAGTATACTTTTTGTTATCTACTTGATGGTGTATTATGTACGATTACGAGAAGAAGATACTGTCCTTGCCAAAGTCGTCTCTGGTATCGAGCAGTTGTCCCTAGGCAAAGGTGCTAAAGGGGTGATCCTCCCTACTATCCCTAAAAATTTGGGAAACAAAACAGAGGTGTATCATTACCTAGAATCTGTCTTGGAACTGGTACATGGTAAAGAGTTAGAATCTGCCGATGCCAATCAAGCCAAAAGTCAATTTCTTGCCAATATGTCACATGAAATACGTACACCACTCAATGGTATTATTGGCTTTACGCAACTCTTGCAAGGTACATCACTAGATGAAGAACAGCAAGAGTTTGCAGGTATTATAGAAAGTAGTTCTGAAAATCTTCTGAACATTATCAATGATATACTTGACCTCTCCAAGATAGATGCAGAGCAAATGACCGTAGAAGCTATCTCCTTTAACCTCTTTGAAAAGGTAGAATCAGTAGTAGAAACCTTTACGGTTAAAAGTATGCAAAAGGATATTAGTCTTGGTATCTTTATTGACCCTAAGTTAGCCAAGTATTGGATAGGTGACCCTACGAAGGTATCACAAGTGATTACCAATCTTTTAGGCAATGCCTTGAAGTTTACGATGTCAGGAGGGAAGGTCAGTCTTTCTGTGCAAGAAGTAGCAAGTGATGAGGAGCAAACCTATCTTAGCTTTGCCATTGAAGACACGGGTATTGGTATAGAACTAGAAGCACAATCAAAAATATTTGAAGCATTTTCACAAGAAGACTCAACCACGACTCGTAAGTTTGGTGGTACAGGTCTAGGACTGTCTATCTCTTATAAAATGGCAGAGACCATGGGTGGAAGTTTGACCCTAGAGAGTCAAAAAGGTGAAGGCTCAACATTTACCCTCACCCTTCCTATGATACAAGATGAGGATATAGATGTTGTAGCCCTAGAAGATTTCAAGTCACTCAAAGTAGGCTTAGCACTTCCTGTCTCCAATTTGGAGAGAGATATAGATACCTTTTTACAAAATTACCTCTATGCACTCAACGCTGAAGTAACTATCTATCTCTATACTGAACTCTATGGGGAGAATAAGGTAAAAAATCTACCTGATACGATGATTTTTTATCATCAGTTTTGTGGTAGAGATAGTGAACTTAGACAAGCCTCTTCTTTGGATTGTAATAGCATACTCATTACCGACCAAAATCTAAAAATGAATGCCAAGCTAGAAAAGTACGCCTTTACGCATATTGCCTATGCACCGATGACATTAGACAAGGTTATCAAGGCATTTACTACACCTGATGTGATGAAAATTGAAAAAGCCCAAAATCCTTTAGGCTCTTTTGACGGATTGCATGTACTCGTCGCCGAAGACAATCCTATCAATCAAAAGCTCGTCAAACGCGTACTCGAAAACTTTGGTGTAGAGATTACACTCAGTGATGATGGTCAAGAAGCACTAGAAATGCGACAAAAGAATCACTATGATATTATCTTTATGGATATTCAAATGCCTATTATGAATGGTATTGAATCGACACGAGAGATACTAAAGTATGAAAAAAGTAGAGACCTTCAACATATTCCTATTGTAGCGTTAACAGCCAACGCCTTGGTAGGAGACAGAGAAAAATACCTAGAAGCAGGTATGGATGATTATCTTTCCAAACCTTTGAGTTTGGTCAAATTGAGAGACTTGTTAGAGAAGTTCTTTCCTTATCATAGTAATAAAGAGAGTATCCAAGCAAGTGCCAAGCCAACTCCTGTCAAAAAAGAAGAGAAAGCTATCGTAGAAGAAATAAAGCCAGAAGTGACTATTATACCAACGGTAAGTCCAACTCCAACTCCAGTAGCAGTAGCCAGTAAACAATTTGATATTTTACTCTATATCAAAGCACCATTGATTACTCGAGTGTATAAAAGTAGATTAACCACCCTTGGATATACTATCAATATTGCCAAAGACCCCAATGACTTTTTGGACAAGATTAGTGACGCAGAATATCGCTATGTACTGTATGAAGGTGAAGCCTTTGTTGACCAAATGAACCTCGTCGTTGACCTTATCCTTGATGTCAATGCCAAACCACTCATGATTATCTCAAAAGATATGCAAAATACAGATGAGATTAAATGTGAAACCATCCCTTATGGGGTAAGTGTCGAAGAAATAAAGGAGAAATTGCTATGATAATATATGGTATCAAAACCTGCTCAACCGTAGGAAAAGCAAGAAAGTTCATGAAGTCCAATGCGATAGAATTTGATTTTGTAGATTATAAAGTAGAATCTGTAGATGAAGACAAAATACGCCAATGGCTGACACAAATAGATATGAAAATACTGTTTAACACCCGAGGTACCAAATACAGAAACCTCAAACTCAAAGAGCTAAACCTTGATGAGGAAGGCAAAATCGCATGGATGGCAAAAGAAAATTATCTCATCAAGCGTCCAGTCATAGAATATGGCGAAGGTAAAATCCATGTAGCCTATGATGAAGCTCTGTATGAAGAGGTATTCTTGTAGAATTCTCTATACCCTATCGAAATCTTCATTATAGAGTATCTCTTTTTCTAGTAAGAGGGAGGAGATTTGTTCTATGCGTTCCCAATGCTCGTTGATGAGTGCTAGGGTGCGTTGTTCTGCTTGGTGCATCCATCTTTGGGTGGCTTCTTCTATCTTGTTACTACTGTTTTTGATATATTTTACTTCTGTATCCATGCCATAGTCAGCGATGGCTGTATGGGCATCATTGATGGCGTGTTTGACATCAGCAGAAGCTTCCATATCTAGTCCATCTACTTCACCGTATTTTTTGATTTGGGCTAGTCTTCCTGCTAGAGAGACTGCGATACGATTTTGTATGTCTTTTATAGTCATGTTTTTGGCTAACTGCGTATAATTATTTTTGATAAATCCATGGCTGTTATTGCGTGGAATCACAGAGACTTGCTTGATAGGAATATGAGGCATGAGGATTTTGGACAATACGACGTGAGCTGCTTCTCTAATCGCTGTTTTTTCATACATCTTTTCATTGAGGACAGAAGAATGTTCTGCTCCATATTTAGTCAGGTTGATTTGCTGTATCAATATCTCTTGGGTAATAGCAGGTAGGTTATGTCTGATACAATAAAAAGAAGACTCTTTACTAATGAGTTCTAGCTGTGCACCTGTGAGACCTGCTGTATAAATGAGGAGTTTGTGCATATCAAATGTTCCTACACTAGGTTTTTCTTTGATAATTTTGTTGATGAAATAGGCTCTGGCTTCCTTGTCTAGGTCATCTATAGGGATATGTATCTCGATTCTACCTGGTCGGATGATAGCACTGTCTATATTTTCTTTGTAATTCGTAGCAGCGATGATGAAAATATGCTCATCTTCTTTGTTGGAAAATCCATCCATTTCGGCTAAGAATTTGTTGATTTGTACCTCTCTACTGTTTTCTTTGCCTCTGCTTCCTATGGTATCTATCTCATCTATAAAGATAATAGACGGAGCATATTCTTTGGCTTTGTCAAAGATACGTTTGGTCTTGTCTAGCTGTAAGAGTTCGACCCCTGTAATAGAGATAAAAGGGAGTTGTGCTTCTGCTGAAAAGGCTTTTGCCAAGAGGGTCTTCCCTGTACCAGGAGGACCATAGAGTAGCATACCTTTGGGAGGTTGTACATCAAAGGCTTTGAGTAATTTGGGTTCTTTGAGAAACTTGATGACTTCAAGTAGCCTACCTTTGGCTTTGTGATGTCCTGCTATATCATCAAAAGAAATATTGGGAATATCAAAAACCAAGCCATCTTCGCTAAAGTCTTTGATACGTTTGACTTGCTTAAACGCACAGCTTTTGACTGTGTATATCATTACAGAACCTTGGGTACTAAATGCATCTTCTATAGAGAGTTTGATATTTTTCCTAAAGAGTTCTTTGACGAGCTTTTCTTTTGCGATAAGAGGGGCTAGGTTTTCATTGATGAAGTGTCGTGTCTCAGCAGAGAGTACGACTTGTACCTCTTGGTAGGTATGACTCTCTTCTTCTAGGTCTAATAAATAGTCTGTGACCTTATTGAAAAATATTTCGCCGATTTTATTTTTGATACGTCTAGCATCAAATTCTGGGGCAAAGAGGAGGATTTGGGTTTTGAGAAAGGTTTCAAAGTGTTCATCTACCCTAAAAGAGATATTTATTTTTTCTTCAAAGGCTTCTTTGTATTCCAAGAAAGCCTTTTTACCAATGGCTTCATAGGCTACATAGTTGAGCTTGTTAAACAACACAATCGTCGCTTGGGAAAATCTTGATACCAGTTCAGGAATAATCGCTTTTTGGTCTCCACCTGTTTTGATATTGGGCTTTTCTTCTCTTTTGAGTGCATCGAGTATCATGGACTCTGCTTGGATATAGTCATCATCTATGAGTTGGATAAATTTATTGTCCGTATAAAGCTCTTTGCCCAAGTTGGAAGTAATGATAAAAATCGTCTCTCTAAAGCTCACTCTATAGTGTGCATTGCCATCATTATACACTTTGTCTTCATCATCACTACAAGGTTGGTCAGTCATCTTGTCCCAACCACAAGCATCTCTCATCTCTCCACCCTCAAAGATAGACAAAAGGTTATTTTGGATGACATTGTCGGCTTTTTCAAAGGCATCAAGTACGATGATAGATTTGGGATGGTCATGCACAAAACCTGTGAGTTGTCCTACATCATAACCAGACCAACCCTTGGGATAGCCATACAGTTCGCCACCATTTTGCTCATGGTATTGGGTCATATCAAAGTTTCGTATCTTGTAGCCTTCTATATGCTTGGTCATGAGTTCTGCAAGGTAGGTCTTGCCTGTAGCAGGAGAACCCAAGAAGAGATAGGTAGATTGGGGTGCATCTTTGTTGCTAATGATATTGCTTTTTATACTATTGGCAATAGCATCAATGGCTCTATCTTGACCAAAGAGTTCTTTGGTCAAGGCTTCTTTCATCTTGTTGGCTTTGCGTATATAATTTTGAGCATGATTCATAGTGGTTTTACTTTGTAGGGATTTTTAAGTGAATTTTACCCTATATATACTTGCATCTATAGGATAAGGTCAGATGCTAGGCACTTATGTTAAAATCACGATATTAAAATGTATGAAGGATTATAATGAATATAAGTATAGAAAAAGTAGATGACATCAATGTTATCCTCTCTGGTACTGTAGAACATGGTGTTACCGAAGCAAAAGTCCAAGAACTCAAAGACATAGTCAAAGCAGAAGCAGCACTAGATGAAGATGTCATAGGCAAAGATGATGAAGTCTATCAAAGAGAGGCAGAGGGTGAGATTCTTAAGTCTTTTATTGAAGCAGGACTCAAAGAAGCCAATATTGATGTAGCAGACATTTTAGGACAACCAGGATTTAGAAAGTATGAGACAAGAGACAATGGGATATATCTTGAAGTAGAAGTCGCTACGAATCCTATCATCAATACCGATGTCGAGTATTTGGACAGCGTACCAAGCTTTACGCGACCTCTAGCCACAAAAGCAGAAGTCGAAGCCAAGCTCAATGACATTGCCATACAACAAGCGACTTTTATTCCTATAGATGCACCTCGTGCTGTAGAAAATTTTGATGTAGCCGTGATAGATTTTGAAGGCTTTTTAGACGGTGTGGCTTTTGAAGGAGGTAAGTCTGAGAAATTTAATCTCAAAATTGGGTCAAACTCCTTTATCCCTGGTTTTGAAGACGATGTTATCGGTATGCAATACGGTGAAGAAAAAACGATAAAAGTCACTTTCCCAGAAGGCTATGAATCAGACAACTTGGCAGGAAAAGAGACAGAATTTAAAGTCAAACTTCATGAGATTCAAAAACAGCAATCGTCTGAACTCAATGATGCCTTGGCACAAAGAGTACTCAATGATACAAGCGCCACATTGGACACACTCAAAGACAAACTAGGAGAGAAGATTAACTCTCAATCCTTGTCCAATTTGTATAATGAAACCCTAAAGCCTCAACTCATCAAAGCCTTATTACCTAAGTTTGATTTTACCTTGCCTAGCAATGTAGTAGAACAAGAGATAGATGCCAAAGTCAATGAAAAAGCACAGCGTATGAGTAGCGAAGACCACGCAAAGTACAAAGATGACAAAGAAAAGTTCCATGAACTCAGAGACTCAGTGAGACAAGAAGCCAAAGATTCTATCAAAATCGCCTTGATTGTCGATGCCTTAGCCGAAAAAGAGGGGATTGTTATTGATGAACAAGAAGTACTCTCTGCACTGTACTATCAAGCCATGATGTCAGGACAAGATGCCCAAGAATTGGTACAATATTACAAAGACAATAACCTTATGACTTCGGCTACTATGGGACTCAAAGAAGACAAGCTCTTTGGTCAAATGCTAGGTTTTGATAAATAAGTATTAAGGATTGTTGGTGAAGTATAGAGTGGTATTTTATTTGCTAGTATTGGCTGTTAGCTTGGTTGAAGCAGAAGATTTTGATGAGACAGAAGCCTGTGTACATAGGCATAGTTTGACCTGTAATATGACACATATCCATGAAGATACTCCTAGAAATGTCAGAAGTATCAGTCAAATGTTTGCACAAGGTATCTTTTATAACCGTTTACGATTAAACAGCTTTGGCTATGCATGGAAGGAAGAGCTAGGGACGGATAGTGCTAGGTCTATTCGTAAAAATCATGCGATTACTGCTGTGGGTGCGAGTGTTATTTATCGAAGTGCGTATTTCTATGGTTTTTCTGTCGGCTTATCACTCTATACTTCCCAAGCATGGGGTTCTTTGTCCCAAGATGAAGTGGCATTATACAAAGGAGGAAAGGATACCTTTTCTCGTTATGATGTTGTGCATAGGGACAGTCGTTATACCCTTGCTAGTTTGGCAGAATCTTATGTCGAATATAGCTATGCCAAAAGCCATATCAAACTAGGTCGGCAAATCTTTGAAAGCTTTTTGACCAAAAGCAATGATACCAAGATGATACCCAATACCTTTGAAGGGATTACGCTACAGAGTAAAATCCTCTCTAACACTTCTATCAAAATGGCATATCTACAGAAACAAAAGTTACGAGACCACAATCGCTTTCATCATGTCTTAGCCTTTGAGGAAGACTATAGCCAAAATGATGATTCTGCTATGCATAGAGGTCTAAGTCTTTCTGTACTAGATAGCTTGGGTATTGAAGACAAGCTTCTCATTATGGAACTACAAAATGCCAGTGTAGAGAACTTGACTTTATATGCCAATTATACAGCCGTACCTCGTTTAATCTCCTCTGCGATGCTTCAAGTGGGGTATCGTATGCATCTAAATGATTGGTCGATTGTGCCAACTGTGCGTTATATGCAACAGTTTGATGAGGGTGCAGGTGCTATTGCTGGTGCAAATCATTTGACATTAAATACAGGATATATCCATCCAAATAGCCTCAATTCTCAAATGTATGCGGGACGAATTGATGTGGTCAATGATGCCTTTAAATTGCGTTTTGGTTATACGCATATAGTAGATAAAGGAGATATAATAGCTCCGTGGCGAGGCTTTCCTACAGGAGGCTTTTCTCGTGCGATGTCTCAGTATAATTGGTATGCCAATACCAAAAGTTATATGTTACAAATGGATTATGAGTGTCAAGTGATTCCTCATCTAAAATTTATCTCACGTTTTGTGGTACAAGACTTTGATGACAACAAAATAGGGGTTCAATCCGATGCCAATTTGTTTAGCTTTGATATTTTGAAGATACTCGATAACAAAAAACTCTATCTCAAAACACGTTATGCCCATGTTGTAGGAGATGGAGATACTATCACTTCTTATGGTAATCCAAAGCTTGACCCCTCTTATGATGAGTTACGTTTTGAGATTAATTATCTATTTTAAAGTAACTTGATGACAAAAATTATTTTAGTATTAGGAGTGTTGTATAGTACGATACTTTTTGCTTCACAAATAACGATTGCTGTCTCAGCCAATGTTTCTTATGCTATAGAGCCTCTGAAAAAGGCTTTTACCCAGTTACACCCTCAAACCGAAGTACGCATCATCTTGGGGAGTTCGGGTAAGCTTATGGCACAGATTAGCCATGGCGCTCCTTATCAGCTCTTTATGTCTGCGAATATGGCATATCCACAAGCTCTATACACCAAAGGTTTAACCCAAGATAGACCTTTGATTTATGCCCAAGGAGCATTGGCGATTTTGTCTCAAAAACCACGCAATTATTGTGCCGATATTTTTACCCTCAACGACCCTGACATAAGGCATATCGCTATTGCCAATCCCAAGACAGCCCCTTATGGTAAAGCCAGTGTAGAAGCACTCAAAAAAGCAAGACTCTATAGAAAATTAGAAAAAAAGTTCGTGTATGGAGAGTCTATTTCTCAGACACTTATTTATGCCACTAAAGTAGCCGATATTGGGATTATCGCCAAATCAGCCCTCTATTCACCTAGACTCTTGGCATACAAAGAAGCCATACATTGGTCAGAAATAGATAGCAGTCTCTATACCCCAATACAACAAGGCATGGTCATACTCAAAGAGGGTAAAGGTTTGGTTGAGGTACAAGCCTTTTATGACTTTATTTTAAGCCCCCAAGCCCAGAAAATCCTTAGGAACTTTGGATATACTATCCCATGATAGAGCTAATAGGCATGATAGAATGGACTCCTTTTATACTTTCTTTTAAACTCGCAGGAATCACTACGCTTATACTCTTTAGTCTGTGCTTTGCCTTTTGCGTGGTGGCTTTCTCAGACTGCTAGTAGAGCCAAACCCTTTTTAGAAGCGATGACGGCCTTGCCTATTGTCCTGCCTCCTTCGGTACTGGGGTTTTATATCCTTGTACTTCTCTCACCCAACACAGCCTTTGGTATGTTTATCGAAGAGTGGTTGGGGATACAGTTGGTATTTTCATTTACAGGCTTGGTGATTGCTTCGTGTTTTTATTCTTTGCCTTTTATGGTACAGCCTTTGCAAAGTGGCTTTGAATCACTCAATAAGCACATGCTAGAAGCCTCTTACCTAGCAGGAAAATCCAAAATCCAAACCATGTACTTTGTGGCACTACCCAATATGAAACCTGCGTTATTGAGTGCTTTGATTATCACCTTTGCACATACGGTAGGAGAGTTTGGTGTGGTACTTATGGTAGGAGGTAGCATCCCTGAGGAGACAAGGGTAGCCTCTATTGCTATCTATGAAATGGTAGAAATCATGGCGTATGACAAGGCACATATCTATAGTGCTATCATGGTAGCGATGAGTTTTGTAGTTCTACTCATGGTCTATGTCTTTAACCATAAGCAAAAGAAAATAGGTATCGTCTAATGGTCAAACTAGACATCCAAAAGACTCTACACGGCAGTCAAGGAGCGATGCAATTGTCTTTGAACCTAGAGATACCCAAAGGGCAGTTTGTAGTGATTATGGGAGAGAGTGGTTCGGGTAAGACTTCGCTCTTACGCATACTCTCAGGTTTGGAATCTTCCCAATCAGAGATTTATGTAGAGGGTAGGAATTGGGCATCACTTCCCCCACAAAAAAGACAAATAGGCTTTGTATTTCAAGACTATGCACTCTTTGCCAATATGACAGTAGAAGAGAATTTACTCTTTGTCCATAATGACAAGGCATTGGCAAAACAACTCTTGGCAATGAGCGAACTTCACGCCCTAGCTACGCGTAATGTCCAAAGCCTCAGTGGTGGACAAAAACAACGGGTGAGTCTCTGTCGTGCGATGATGAACCAACCCAAACTGCTACTGATGGACGAACCTTTTTCAGCACTAGATACCTCTATGAGAGCCAAACTTCAAGTAGAGATTGCAAAGTTTCACAAAACCTTTGGCACGACTACCCTCATGATAAGCCATGATGCCCAAACAGCCCATGCCCTAGCCGATAGAATTATCGTCTTGTCTCAAGGCAAAAGTCATACAAGATGGACAGCCAGATGAAGTCTTGGAAAAACGAATGTGTATGCAGTACCATTTACCAAGTAACTAGAAGCTCAATATGTTAAAATAGCAGACTAAAAAGGATAAATATGTCATGTGATTTATGTGGAAATACCGAAGATTTAAGAGCGTATGGCGTGATACCCAAAGAGCTAAGTATTAGTATTTGTGGCGTTTGTGCTAGTACGATTGATAGCCCACAAGACCATGCAAAGCATTGGAATTGTCTGCATGAGAGTATGTGGAGTAGCGTTCCTGCTGTACAAGTGGTAGTTTATAGACTCTTGCATCAACTTTTGGCACAAGACCAACTTGATATGATGTATCTTGAAGATGAAGTTAAAGCATGGGCAGAAGAGGGTCTCACCGTAGAATCTACTGAAGCTATTGTCCCTATGCGTGACAGTAATGGTAATATCTTGCTAGAAGGTGATAGTGTGACTATCATCAAAGACTTGCCTGTAAAAGGGGCTGGATTTACTGCTAAACAAGGTACTACAGTCAAGAATATACGTCCTACACCTAATGACCCTACACACATTCAAGGTCGAGTTAATGGCACGATGGTGTTCTTGAAAACAGCTTTTCTCAAAAAACTCTAATCAAGGATTATAATGAGCGAAACTACTTTTATCAAAGGCAAAGAATCAAGCCTAGAATCTACTATTGCTAAGATGTACGCCAAGCTTGAAGCCGTTGGGATAGAGATTGATGCCGTATCGGTACTCAATCCCGTGCCATTTGTCTATTCTCAGCATATCAGAAACAAGGCTTGTGATTTGATGTTTACCAATGGCAAGGGTGCGAGTGCCAAGGCGTGTTTGGCTTCTGCTTTGGGTGAATATTTTGAACGTCTAAGTTGCAATTACTTCTTTGCAGATTATTATCTAGGGAGTCACTTTGCTACAGATACTTTTGTGCATTATCCCAATGAAAAGTGGTTTCCTTTTGATAGCCAAAGTGAAACGATGCCCAAAGGGATATTGGACGATAACTTATGGGCATTTTATGACCCTGAAAAAGCCCTCTATCCCTCACAAATTTGTGATACCAATTCGGGGTCAGGAGAGAGAGGGATTTGTACCCTGCCTTTTGTGAGACAGCGTGATGATGAGGTCATCTATTTCCCCGTTAATATCATAGGAAATCTCTATGTGAGCAATGGTATGTCAGCAGGAAATACAGCAACGGAAGCACGTATCCAAGCCCTCTGTGAGATTTATGAACGCTATGTCAAAAACAAGATTATCGCCGAAGGGATTTGCCTACCTTTGATTCCTACAGCTATACTCGAACGCTTTGGTGATATACAAACTTCTATAGCCAAACTCGAAAGCTATGGCTATACTTTGCGTATCTGTGATGCTTCTTTGGGAGGGAAGTATCCTGTCATTTCTGTGACACTTATTCATCCTAAAGATGGTTCAGTCTTTGCTTCTTTTGGGGCACATCCTTGTTTTGAAGTCGCACTAGAGCGAACCGTGACCGAACTCTTGCAAGGACGCACACTTTCTATGCTAGATGATTTTCATGCCCCCTCCTTTAACCTAGAAGAAGTTGCAGACCCACAAAACCTAGAAACACACTTCATCAATGCCACAGGATTGCTCTCTTATGAATTCTTCAAACAAAGTAGTGATTATGATTTTGTAGATTGGAATGATGAGGGAAGCATAGATGCACAATGGGAAGCATTGGTTACTCTTGCATCTGCTGAAGGCAAAGATATATATATCGCCGATTATGAGCATCTAGGAGTGTATGCGTGTAGAATGCTAGTGCCGTCTATGTCCGAGATTTACCCTGTAGAAGATTTACTATGGAGCAACAACAATGAAGGTGCTTATTTTCGTGAAGCCTTTTTGTCTTTGCATCATTTGGATAACGAAGAGATAGAAGCAATACTCGAAGCCCTAGAAGAGGGTGAATACAGTGATATGTTAAAAATAGCCGAGTTCATCGGAGTCATCCCCGACCCTGATACCGTATGGCAAACCCTACAACTAGGCGAACTCAAAGCCATGTTTTATTTGGCTCTAGGTGACTATGCACAAGCCAAAGAGTGGGTCACATGGTGCAATCACATCGCCGTATTTGACGAAGAAAGAAGCAAACTCTATCAATGCTTACACGCACTACTCATCATCAAAATAGAAGCCAAAGACCCAAGCGAATATATCCCAAGTTTGATACAAATGTACTCACAAGAATGCGTCACCTTATGCGAAGACATCCTCAGTAGCAAAATAAAATTCCAAGGACTACACTCCTCAGGTCTAAGCCTAAAAGGATTCAACAAACACCAAAGCCTTTTGGAAAGCTATGCCTTGGTACATGAAGCGAAGAAGAGGGGATAGACGGGAATTGAAAAAGTCTAAGCTTACTTTCTAAATTTATCTGTCAGTGAAGGGGTGGCTAGGGATTGAAGTAGGGGGAATAGGCGTGTGACTACGCCTAGTTTGTTGAGATAAATGACATAGTTAGCTAGGACTTTTTTGCCATATTCTCTGGCTTCTACATTTTTCATAGTCTCCATACTCATATAGGGTTCATACGGCCCTTTTCTAAAGTGTTTATTGTTTTCTATATGTCGTCTTGTAAATCCTATACCTCCATTGTAGGCATAGGCCACAAAGAGAGGATGTTGGAGGTAGGTATTGAGATAGTCAAGATGAAAGTCTGCGTATTCTATGGCTTTGTATGGGTCAAATATACGGTCTAAATCTATCTTTTCTCCTTTTTGTTTGGCTACATCTTCTATGAGAAAAGGCATGAATTGCATCATGCCCAAGGCAAAAGAACGTGAGACAGATGCAGGGACAAAACGGCTCTCTTGACGTGCGATAGCATAGATGAGTGCTTGTCTTTCTTTGGGCATTTTACTCAGGACATTACGGTAAGGCATAGGAAAGTAGGTTTCTGTAAAATGAGATGCTCTAGCTTGAAGGAAAGTATATATCCCAATAGACTCTTGGCTTTTGTGTGCTTGTGCTAAGTCGTGTAAATCATGTCCTGTATTCATCTTGTGTTTGACTTTTGCCCATGCGATAGGGTCTTTGATATTGAAGTTTTGGGTCTTGGCTTTTTTGATAATTTTGCTAATGGTTTTGGGGTATCGTCCATTCATAGCATCAGCTGCAATGAGGGTATAGATATTACTATCGATACTTTTGCGTAACTCTTTGATATAGCGTTGTTCTTTGGTACTAAGATAGAGCCAAAAGAGTGATTTGTCGACATCATAGCGTTTGGCATAGGCATGACGTGCGAGATAAAAGTAGCCAGAAGCTTGGGTAGCTTTGCCTTGCTGGAGTAGTGAAAGTCCATGCTTAAAGTGCTTGTGGGCTTTGACACGGTTACGCCAATTGGTATTGTATAGGGTGCTTGTCATTTTGATTTTAGGGATTGCCACTGTAGAACCTGTTTTCTTTTTGTAGGCATCTTTGAGCTTTTTGTTCGGACCTGTGGCTTCTTTGATGATATGCCTAGCTTCTGCTTTGCTCGTACTTGCTTGTTGGAGTAGTCGCCATATATAGTAATCTTTTTCTATACTAAGAGGCATTTGATGGACTTGTGTATAGCTTAGGGATTTGGCAGGAAGCCAAGCCATAGCTAGACAGAGGATGAGAGGCAGTAAAAGAGGGTTTTTCATGCTAATACTTATCCAAAGAGTAGATTTCTAACAAGTATATCTATAAATTGTAACCCAAAGATAATCACCAAGGGAGATAAGTCCATGCCTCCTAGCATGACAAAAGGCATTTTCTTGCGTATCCATGCAAAAGCAGGTTCGGTTAGACGGTAGAGGGCTTGTACAATAGGGTTTTGAGGGTCAGGACGGACAAAGCTCAAAAATGAAGCAATAATCACAATCCATATATACAGTGTCATAATACTGTGGATGAGTCCGTATAGTTCTTCAATCATGAGGCTACCTCCAAAAGATAGGCTTTCATCAGAGGATAAATCTCTGAAATTTCTGGTCCATGGTCTGCACCTGTGAGCAGTACTCTTAGGGGTTTGAAGAGTTGCTTTTCTTGGAGTTTAGAACCTTCTGTAAGATAAGAGGTAAAATCCTTGAAATCTGCAAACATCGGTGCTTCTTGTATGAGTGTTTCTAGGATACGCATTTGTACACCCCACTCACCTTCAAAGTCCTTGGGTGTAAAGATAGCTTGTATTTTATCTGAGAGTTCTTTGGTGGTACTGGCTTCTTCGAGATAGAGTTTGGCGAGTTTTCCAATATGCACATCGGCAAATCCAAAGAGGGTAGACAGAGCCTTGTCGTCCATCATTTTGAGATGCTCACGGTTGATAAAACGAAGCTTTTTGATATCAAACTGGGCAGATGATTTTGAGATGCTTTGTAGATTGAACCATGCAAGACTCTCAGGAAGGGTAAAAATCTCCTTGGGTACTTTGCTATTGCCTAGGAGTAAAAGATAATTGATAATAGCGTCAGGTACAAACCCTTCTTCAAACAGCCATTGGACAGAAGAGGCATCATCACGCTTGGAGAGTTTCTTGCCTAAGGTATTGAGGATGATGGGCAAATGGGCATAGCTTGTCTCTTGCTCATAGCCTAGTGCTGTCTTGATATGTATTTGTCTAGGGGTATTAGAGAGGTGGTCTTCTCCACGAATAATGAGGCTAATACCTGAGAGCATATCATCACAAGCACAGGCGAAATTATAAGTAGGTGAGCCATCGGTACGCAAGATAACAAAGGAATCTACTTCATGGGGTGCTGTACGAATATCTCCTTTGATATGGTCATGATTGACAATGCTTTCTATGGGTTTCTTGATGCGTATGACAAAAGGAATACCTGATGCTTTGAGCGTGGCATGTGCTGATTTGGGTGTATCGTGACAACGCCCAGAATAACGATAGGCTACTTTATGGGCTTTGGCTTGTGCTTTTTGGGCATCTAATGCTTCTGCTGAACAGGTACAGACAAAGGCTTTATCTTCTTCTAGGAGTTTGATAGCGAGTGTTTGGTGCATGTGTAGATGCTCACTTTGGTGAAAGACTGATGCATGTGGCAGTGCAAACTTTTCTAAAATTTGCATGATTTCAGTGTCTTTGCCTTCTATATTACGTTTGGTATCGGTATCTTCTATACGTACAAGGAATGATTTGGCTTGTTGTTGTGCAACAAGGTAGTTCAAAATGGCAACGCGTAGGTTACCTATATGCATATCACCAGTAGGTGAAGGGGCAAATCTTAGCATGATAAACAGCTCCATTTTACTTTATTTTGGTTGAATGTCATTATAGAGTATTAGACTGAAAATTTAAGTATGCATAGTAAAGCTCTTTATTAAACTAATTCTGATACTATTAATATATTAACATAAGGATAGCATATATGACTAGAGAAGAAATATTAAATCAACTACGATTGGCAAAGGCAGCACATATCTCTTGGGTACAACGTGCCAAACTTCTAATAGAAGGTCTTACTATTAATGAAAGCTCTATCCCTGTCAATTCAACGGAGTGTGGATTTGGGAAATGGTTCTATTCTGATGGTCAGCGTCTCAATTCTATTCGTAATATTCCTATGGAATGTATGGAAGATATTGAAATTTTGCATTTTAAGTTACATGATGTGTATTTGAATATATACAAAATATATTATAGTACCAATACACAAGGATTTTTTTCTAAAATGTTTAATAAAAAGAAAAAAGTCACAGCAGGTGAAACAATTTTAGCCAAAAAATATTTTGATGAAATGAATAGTATTTCCAAAGAGTTAGTCAAAGCACTCAATCTTATGGAAAGACGTGTAAATGCCGTAAACGAAGCAGAGATAGTTTCTATTTAGTCCCTTTTACTTTTAGCTCTTTATGTACTTTAGCAAGACTTTCTTATGAAGTTTCGAGATAATCTTCCTTTGTCTTTGCTAACGCTTTATACAAAGCACCCCTTCATTAAGTTACAAATAGTAACACTTTAAGAAATAAAATACAGATTTTTAGCCTAGTTATTAGTAAAACTTTTTATATATATATCTAATACTTATATAACTAAGGCTTTTTTCTGTCTTCAATCAAGCGTCTAGCCGATAAACCCATTCTTAAACTATCTTATTAAATAACTAAAAATTATAACTTTCATGTTCTGTTATAATAAATCAGC
Organism: Sulfurovum sp.; assembly: GCA_030949325.1. Taxonomy (GTDB): domain Bacteria; phylum Campylobacterota; class Campylobacteria; order Campylobacterales; family Sulfurovaceae; genus Sulfurovum. The sequence goes on along the minus strand of JAUZSQ010000088.1, from coordinate 9,862 downwards.
CTCATTAATGAAGGTAAATAAAAACAAAAGGAACAACAGATGAAACAGTTTAGTATGATAGTACTTTTTTTAGGTAGCGTGATAGCGAATGCAGAGAATTATAGAATTACCAATCCCGAGGCATGGGAAGCAGCAAAAACCTCAGAAGCGATAAAACTTCTCTATGGCACAAACATGATGCAAGAAGACAATAGAATCAAAGTCATTGCTCCGAAATTAGCCGAGAATGGTGGGTCTATCCCTATTAGTATCAAAACGAGCATACCTAGTAAAAGTATAGCCGTATTTCAAGATGCCAATCCAAGAGCATTAACGACAGTATTTTCAGTCAAGGAGAATGCCAATCCTGTGTATTCTCTACGTATCAAAATGCGTCAAACAGCCTATCTGACTGTAGTTGTAGAAGGCTTAGATGGAAAACTCTATTTTTTTAGAAAAGAAATTGATGTTTCTATTGGTGGCTGTGGTGGAGGTTGTGGTTCTGCACCTACTCCTTCAGCACAAAAATCTTCTTATGCGCTACGAGCTTCTCAAAGAGCTAAAGTCAAACCACTAAGGTTTATTACTATGGGTATGCCTAGTCCAATAGTAGAAAGAACCGTAGAAAGAGAACGCTATGACAGTATCAATGAAAACACTTTCAAAGAAGCGTCTTCCTCTCCTCTTTCTACTTTCTCTTCTGATGTAGATACAGCTTCTTATAGCAATATTCGTTCGTATATCATGGACAGAAAAGCCAAACCTTCCAAAGATGCTGTGCGTTCTGAAGAGATGCTCAATTACTTTAACTATAGCTACCAAGAACCTACAGGAGATGACCCCTTTTTCATCAATACCAAAGTGGGCAAAAGTATGTGGAACAAAGACACGGAGATTTTGCATATTGGCTTACAAACCAAAACCGTCGATATAGCCAAACTTCCTTCTAGTAATTTGGTCTTTTTATTAGATGTTTCTGGCTCTATGAACCGACCTGAATCGTTGCCACTACTGACCAAGTCTCTCAAACTACTCACCCAACAATTACGCAAGAGTGACAGAGTGTCTATCGTGGTGTATGCAGGGCGTTCAGGTGTGGTACTTGACCGAGCAAGAGGCGATGAAAAACAAAAAATATATCAAGCACTCGATAGCCTAGTCGCAAGTGGAGGCACAGCAGGAGGACAAGGGATTCAAGTAGCTTACGAAATCGCCGAAAAGGCCTTTATAGAAGGAGGCAATAACCGTATTATCTTAGCAACCGATGGCGATTTCAATATCGGAGTCTCCACACAAGACGGCTTAATTAAGCTTATTGAAGCCAAACGAAAATCAGGGATTTACTTGTCTGTACTAGGCTTTGGTAGAGGCAATATGCAAGACAACAAGATGGAACAACTAGCCGACCATGGCAATGGAAACTATGCCTATATCGACACACTCTTAGAAGCCAAAAAAGTGCTTGTGACACAAATGAGTGGCACACTCTATACAGTAGCAAAAGATGTCAAAATACAAGTAGAGTTTAACCCTGCTAAAGTACATTCGTATAGACTCATTGGTTATGAAAACAGAGTCATGGCAAATGAAGACTTCAACGATGATAGCAAAGACGCAGGAGAAATAGGCATGGGACATCGTGTCACAGCATTGTATGAGATAAAACTACAACACGATGGACGAACATCTAAAGTTGATACGCTCAAATACCAATCTAGCAAAGCCAGTCTAAACGAAGAACTAGCCACTGTAAAAATACGCTACAAGCACCCTGATAACAATACATCTTTGTTGATGTCTAAAGTAATTACCCAAGACAGTAACGAGATACAAAACAATGATTACCTTTTCGCCCAAAGTGTCGCAGGATTTGCCATGCTATTGCGTGAGTCTCCATACAAAAAGGACTTAAATTACAAAATGCTCATAGAAACTGCCAAGAAAGCCAAAGGAGCAGATGAAGAAGGCTACAGAGCTGAATTTATTCGCATGGTGGAGATGGCTGAGTTGTTGTAATTCTAGATGCTTTAGCTACTGAATAGGGAGTGTGGAGTGAAAAGAGTATATTCTGAATTTGATATTTTAAAGATGACTTTGTATCGTATCTCTAAAATAACAAAAACTGGGAGAGGTATTCTTCTTGATATTCATGTGGGGGCTAATATTTATAGCCCAAGAAGATTTTTCTTTTCCCACTTCATGAGAGCCTTTTTTCTTCAATTTTTCTAAGCCACCTGTATAAATAGCATTTGCCAAAACTTCCCACGTACCACAAATAGAATCAGGGATATATTGGTTCAAAATATTTTGTTTAGCCAATGGATAGGCTATAGTGATGGCAGCTATATCTCCCAAAAACCAAGCTTCTCCTTCTTCGATAGCAAGACAAAAATAGGTGCTAGGTTGAGGATTACAACCCATTAAGACTTCATTTAACTCTTTTAAAAAAATCTCTTTATTTTTGGAATCTAAATCAACAACAATAATTAAAGTAGCCAAAAAATTTGCTCCATAACCTTGATAGGTGTTTCCAAAACCTTGTATTAATCGTGGTAATTGACCTAGCAATACTCTTTTTCTTGGGTCAAGAGTGGATTTTAAGCCCTTAGGTGTGAACTATCAAGAATTTTAGGTATTAAAATTTCAAGGCTTCTTTCTCCTGATAAATCTTCAATAAGGAAATCAAAATGCATTAGGCTTCACTCTCTTTATCTAAATAATCACTGTACCATAAGCTCCCTAGTGGTAAACCTTCTTCTACCAAATTTACAAGAAGAGCATCTTCACTCACACGACGAATTTTAGAAAATCCATCTTCGGCTTTTTCAAGTATCCATACTTCATTGGGTAAGAGTGCATCGACTAAGTAAGGTTGATGTGTGGTCAGAAATATTTGAGAACCTCCTTTTCGTCCTGTGGCATGTTCTCTAAATTCAGTGGCAAGTGTTTCAAGAAGTTTGTGATATAAGCCATTTTCAGGTTCTTCAATACAGATAAAAGGGGGAGGTGTAGGGTCTTCAAGTAAGAGTAAATACGCAAAAACTTTAAGTGTGCCATCAGACATCTTTTGAGAATAAAATGGGTCAGAAAACCCTTTGTTATTAAAACGAAGCAAGAGTCTTCCATCGGATGTCTTCTCGGTATCTATAGATTCAATACCTGGGATTTTTTCTGATATTCTTTCAAGGATTCTTTTAAAGCGTGTTTTATGTTCTCTTTGCATATATTGCACCACATTTCCTAAATTATCTCCATGAATATTGAGATGTTTTTGTGGTCCAGACATAGGTAAACTTCTTACGGCATCAGGCGTAAAATAGCTCAAATACCAATTTTCAATAAATTTCCTAAATGCTGAGATACGAGGATTTTGTTTCAATGAACCTAGCGTAGCAATACCCAATTTTCGTTTATCACTTAATTCAACTTTTTCGGTTTCTTTACTTTCTTCACTATTCACACTTTTTTGTGAAAAATATTCTTCAAAAAGGTCTGAAACCACCTCTTCCTTTTCAATTCTTTGACCTGCTGTTTCACCTTTCCAGACAATCCCTTTGCCTTCTTGTAAATGCAAAAAAGAATAAGGTCGTCCATGTGTTTGCCCTTTTCTTCTTTGTCTTAATCTTTCATATTTTACATAAGGTCGTAAATTTTTATCCAAATCAATAGAAAGTTCATAGGTTATCGGTCGTGCTTTTCCATCTTCCTTGTAATAAATTTGAAATTCAATAGCACCCTTGATTCCTTGTGAGCGTATTTTTTCAAAACCTCCACGCCCTTTTATATCACAAGATTCTTCTACACCATACTTCAAGCAATCAGATAGAAAGCCAAACATATCAAAGATAGTGCTTTTCCCCACACCATTCTTTCCAATAACAACAGTTAATGGGGTGAGGGCTTGTTTTTGATTATTCCATAATTTACCCAAAGAAATATCTTTTAATGTGCCGAAGTTTTTAACACTAAATCCTTCTATTTTAGCCATAGATTCCTCATTTATATTTTTTAATTTATTCCATTATATTTTTATGGCTGAATTACTTTAAATAAAACTCCAAAGTAAATATCATGTCTTCGTCTAAGTCCATGTTCTTTTGCATCCAGTTGATGTAGCCTTTGTCTGCGTTGACAATTTCTGCTATGTCTCTGTCTTTGTATTTGCCAAAGCGAAAGGTTTTCATGAGGACGGGGGTTTGGGTGAGTAGGGCTAGTTGTTTCATGGGGTTGGTTTGGGGGAACTTTTCTTGGGTGTATTTGACCAGTTTAGAAAGCAGTAGTTTCATGATGAGGACATCGCCGATGGCATCATGGGCTTTGATACGAACATTGAGTGTATTAGCTTCTGCTCCTTCGTTTTCATAGAGTTTGAGTGCATAACGTAGGTATTGTAAGCGATGATAAGGCATATCTGGTAAAAGGTGCTTGGCACAACGCAGGGTATCTATGAGTGTATAGTGATTTTCAAAGCCTTCTTTTTGTAGCATACCCAAATCAAAAGAGATATTATGTGCGATGAGGTAATTGGCTTCGTGGTTGTATTCTAAGAGTTTTTGTGCAATTTCAAGCTCTGCGTAAGGAGGTTGATTTTCTATGGCATCAGGGGTGATATTATGTATTTCCATAGCCTCTAATGAGAGAGGTACAGAACTAGAACACAAGGCATCATAGACATCTATTTGTTCCTTGCTGTGTACAATCATTGCACCTATTTGTATGATACGGTCGTTCGTATCCATACCTGTGGTTTCTGTGTCAAATAGTATATATTTTGCCATTGTTAACGCCTCCTAAATTATTGTATGATAATATCAAACTTTGGATATAATATATCTAAAATTTGATTTAGGATTATGAATATCATGAAAAAACATTATACCTCGCTCTTCTCTTTAGGCTTTGGAAAGTTTGCTTCTAGGGCATTTACACCATTTATACAGAAGATTATCAACAAAGGGTATGTCAAGCTTATGGGGCTTGATATGTCAGAATTTCGTGAGCCAAGTAGCTATCTTACTCTGAATAAACTTTTTACAAGGGCATTTGAGAAGCCAAGAAGTATTTCACAAGATAAGAGCGACTTACTCTCAGGGGTAGATGCACTCATCACCGATGCAGGAACTATCACCGCAGGAAAAGCCTACCAAATCAAAGGTATGTCCTATCATATAGATGCACTCTTTGGAAGCCATCATCAAGAAGCAGTGGGGCAAGTAGAGGGAGGGGAGTTTATCAACTTTTATCTCTCACCCAAAGATTATCATCGTTATCATATGCCTATGGATTTACAAGTCTGTTCTTTGACGCATATCCCAGGTAAACTCTATCCTGTGAATTTCCCTCTCTTACGCAACAAAAAAGATTTATTTATAGAAAATGAACGTGTGGTTATTGATGGTAAAGACAAAGAGGGACGAACGCATATATTGGTACTTGTAGGTGCTTTAAATGTAGGTAAAATGAGAGTCACCTTTGAAGAAGCTATCCAAACCAATTCGGATATTACAGAACCACAGCACTATGTCTATGAAGACTTATGGCTTGATAGAGGAGAAATGTTTGGATGGTTTGAGATGGGTTCTACTATCTTGACCTTTTCTCAAAAGGGAAGTATCTTCCCTGAGGTAGCGATTAATCAAAAAGTATCTTTTGGAGATGTTTTAGGTAAGATATATAATAAGGAAAATAACCATGCAAATTAAAGAAATACAAGAATACGCACAGATACGAACCAAAGCACGGGCATACCTTTGTTATATTATGAACCGAAATATCTCCAATAATATTGTAGGTACAGATATTAGTACGGTGTTGAGTAAACTGGACAGTCTCTATCAGTCTATACCCAAAGCAGAAGTCATCTATGCACTAGACAATAGAGGGGTACAAATCACTCCGAATATTTCTAAGTTTAAGACACTCAAAGGTGTAGGAGAAGGAGAGAATAGAGCAGATAGAGCCTATTATTATCGTACTATAGATGAACACCGTTGTATTTTGACAGACCCTTATCCTTCATTGATAAGCAATAAAATGGTTGTCACGGCTTCTTTTCCTATTTATGATGAAGAAGACCATATTCTGTGTATCATTTGTGTCGATATTACTTTAGAAAATATTCTCAAAATGGTACATCCTTCTTCTGTAGATTCTTTCTCAGGATTTATTAGTAAACTGGCTTATACTTCTTTTTCTGTTGCTTTAGCTGCTGTGTCTTTGTTGTTGTTTATCAAAGGGATTAGCTCTTTTCTACACTTTGGATTAGACCTTTCAAGTATTGATATCAATGAAATATTTAAGGCGACGATTCTTTTGACGCTCTCTTTGGCGATTTTTGACTTAGTCAAGGCGATTTTTGAAGAAGAAGTACTAGGTAAAGAGAAGAAGCAGGAGGATCAAGCAGGACATCAAACGATGGTACGTTTCTTGGGTTCTATTATTATTGCTCTTTCTATCGAAGCTTTGATGTTGGTTTTTAAGTTTGCCCTGACGGCTCCTGAGAATCTACAATATGCTGTATGGCTGATTGTAGGGGTTTCGTTCTTGCTAATTAGTCTTTCTCTTTATATGAAATTTTCACGACAAGAGTCTAAAACTTCCAAAAAGAAAAGATAAATAAGATGCAGAAAAAACTCTTTATTTTTGACATGGATGGTACCTTGGTCAACAGCTCTTTGACTATTGCCAATGCTATCAATTATGTACGCCAAAATTTGGGTTTTGAGCCTATGGATAAAGCGTACATCTTAAGTCGTGTCAATGACCATAGTATCAATCCTGCACAGGTTTTTTATCATGCCAAAGTCTTTGATAAAAGCCATGAAAAATGGTTCTCAGAGTATTATAGTAAGAACCATAAGCGTGAATTGGTCTTGTATGAAGGGATAAAACCTCTACTTTTAGCACTCAAAGCCAAAGGATATACCTTAGCCGTGGCTACGAATGCCTATAGAATCTCTACGCTAGAATCTTTGCGTTATTTAGAAATAGAGCCACTGTTTGATGCGATTGTCTGTGCTGATGATGTGAATCAAGCCAAACCCCATGCTGATATGCTCATCAAAATCCTTGAAGACTTAGGTATATCTACTAAAGAGAGCCTATTTGTCGGTGATGGGTCACGCGATAAGATGGCATCAGATAAAGCAAAGATAGACTATATTATGGTTGATTGGGGCTTTAGTGAGCATGAGGATGCGATACGGACAGTAGAAGAACTCAAAACACATTTACTTACATATTAAATAAGGAGCATTATATGCACAAAAATAATAAAAATAATATGTTTAGCTGGATAGTCATGGCTATGATAGTGATGATACCTTTGGAGCTTAGAGCCAAAGTAGTCATGCCCCAAGTGACTTCTCTCAAGAAAATTACCCATGAACATACACAAACGACTGTGAGTATTTGTGCTGTGATGCAACATTATTCCTATAAAAAAGTAGCCTCTTCTACGCTCAAAAGTAATATAAAAGTACTTCCCAAAGCTACATTTATGCCCTCATGGAGCTATAACACCCTCTGTCTTAAGGGGCTAAACCCCCATACGCAGTATCAAGTGACGTTACATAAAGGGATGCACGTGGGTAAAAATATCTTGGATAAAACCTATACGTTTACAGCCACAACGCTAGACTATAAACCCAGTGTGACCTTTGGGGAAGAGGGATATATCTTGCCTACAAAGGGAGATATTTCTATTCCTATTGAGACTACCAATGTGAAAAAACTTTCTTTTTCTCTTTACCGTATTAACAGTCGTAACCTCATACACTCTGTCAATAGATATGGCTTGTTTCGTACCTTGTCAGAGTATTCTTTTGAAGATATAGAAGAACAAAGTGGCTATCTCTTGTGGAAAAAGAGTATGAATATCTCATCTAGTGTAGCCAATGAGAGTAAAGTTACAGCCGTACCTGTAGGAGAGTTTTTACACAAAAGAGAAGCAGGGGTGTATATCTTGTATGCACAAATGCTAGATGATAAAGGCAAAGAGATCTATGATTATAATACCAAAATGCAATGGTTTATGGTCTCAGATATAGGTCTTTATACCTTGCAATCTACTAAGGGGATGGAAGTATTTACGCATACACTCTCTTCTGCGAAGCCTTATAATGATGTCAATTAGCACTTATTGCCAAAAATAATGAAGTACTCTATACGGTTAGTACCCAAGATGCCAAAGCTTTTTTCCCTGCTTCTGTGTTGGCTGGTAAAAATGGACTCCAAGCCAAGGCGATTTATGCCTATGGTAAAGACAATGATTTCTCTGTGATAGATTTATCCAAACCTGCCCATGACTTGAGTGATAGAGGAGTAGAAGGGCGAGAAAGTGTAGGGGAGTATAGTGCTTTTGTGTATAGCAATAGAGATATATTTAGACCTTCTGAGCGTGTCACTTTTCATGCCTTATTGCGAGACCATCAAGGCAAAGCACAAGCAGGATTGCCCCTATCGGTCAAAGTCTTTGATGCACGAGGGGTAGAAGTCTCTAGCAAACAGATGAGCAGTGATAGTTTAGGGCATCTTAGTGATAGTCTCACACTCTCAGCATCGGCTACTACTGGCAAATGGAGAGTGGCTATGTATGCAGGAGACAAAGAAGCTATTGGGAGTATGACCTTTCTCGTAGAAGATTTTATCCCACCCAAAATAAAAGTCGAAGTGCAAAAGCATTTTAGCCATATCAATCCCAAAGAAAAAGTGGAACTAAACTTACAAAGCAAGTATCTCAATGGTGAAGTCTTCCCCAAGGCAAGGGTTGAGGTCTCTGCTATACTTCATAAGTCTAAGTATCTCGAAAAGGTTCATGAAGGCTACTATTTTGGTAATATCAAGAAATACTTTGGCAATGAATACCTAGATACCCTTATTTATGAAACCAATAGTGAAGGTCAATTATCGCTACCTTTGAGTATAGACAAGGTCTTTAATACGTCTTTTCCTTTATCGGTACATATTGATATTGCTGTGAGTGAATTGGGAGGTCGTCCTATTCATTATACGCTAGAAGCTCCATACAATAACCGTGAGCATTATATTGGACTCAAACCTCTTTTTGCCAATGATGCTGTAGATATGCAGAGTAAACCACAGTTTGAAGTCATCTATTTAGACAAGCATACCTTATCGAAAGAGACACTCTCCTATGCACTTATAGAAGAAGAAACACGTTGGCACTGGCGTTCTACAACGGATAGTTGGGAGTATTATAAAACCTATCATGATGGAGGGATTATCCAAAGGGTAAGCTCCAATACACTTAGTGACAAAGGACTCTCTCTTAGCCTAGATACGCTAGATTGGGGAAGCTATAGAGCTCGAAATCTATGACAATAACAAGACAAAACCGCTACCGTTTTGGTAGTGGATATGAGCAAAGTAGTAGCAAATCTTCACTGACATTACACTTTGTCACAATTGATGACAATCACCATTGGGGCAGCTTTTGCTTATTATTGTTGTCTGCTTATTGTTAGGTGTTGTTGTGCATTCCTTTTTTATTCCTTTTTTTTGTTGCATTATTATTGCATTCTATTATTATTTCATTGTTTTTTGTTTTGTTATACCATTTTTTACACATTATACATTACATTATTGCATTTTATTCCATTTTTTATTATTATTATTGTTATTATTATTATATTATTATATGATTATTATTATTGTATGTATGTATTTTGTTATTGTATATTATTATTCTTATTTGTTTTATTATGCTTTGTATTCTCTTATTATTATTATTATTATTGTATTATTGATTATATATTATTATATCTTATTTTATTATTATTATTATTATTATTGATTTTATTATTATTATTATTATTAGTTATATTATTATTATTATTGTTATTATATATGTTATTATTATTAT
>JAUZSQ010000087.1 GCA_030949325.1 Sulfurovum sp. | reverse complement strand
TGCGGGGTAAACTTCGATGAGATTTTTTAAGCTAGGTTAAAAGAAAAGCAGATTTAATATAAAATATGAAAAAAGCTATTAAACGTGAGCTAAAAACTTAACAGACTTCAGAAAAGATAAGCATAAAATAGAATATCCATTGCATGAGATAATGTTCATGATATTATTTGGATTATTAAAAGGCTATGTAACCTATACAGAGCTTCATTGTTGGATGATTAATCAATCCCAAAATGATTTGTTCAAAGACCTATTTGAAAAAGATAAAATTAAAATACCTTCACGCTCAACTCTGCACCATTTATTAATAAATATAGATAATAATGAACTAGAACTAATATTTAGAGAGCATTTTGAACCCTATGTAAATTTAGAAAATATTGCAATAGACGGTAAATGGTTAAGAGGTAGTGATGTGACGGGACAATATACACAAGAGAGTCACAAATGTATATTGAATATTTTGGATAAAGATCAAAAGATTGTGATAGGACACAAATTTTTAGAAAAGGGGAAAGTAAGTGAAATCCCTGCTTTTCAGGAGTTATTGGATGAAAAAGTATTTAATAAAGAGGGACAAATATTTTCTTTTGATGCTCTTCTTACACAAGTGAAGATACTTAATGAGATTAACGGTTCAGGGCGAAGATATTTAGCTAAAGTAAAGGGAAACCAACAAGAGTTAAGAACCAAAGCAAAAGATAATTAATGGGTTTGTAGCTCCTACCGATACTTATAAGAATTATGTATATTTACAATTGAAGGTAATAACATAACAAGAAGAATAGTTGAGATATATGAAAATAAAAGCTGTAATTTAGTAAGTTTCTTTGGTGACTTCGAGAATATTCAGACAATTATTCGTATAACAAAAGAGGTAACGAATGAAAAAACTGCTGAAGTTAAAACTACAATACACTATCTTATCGCAAACTACAAAAGTACTGCACAAAACTTTCATGATACAACCTTACAACATTGGAGAGTAGAAACTTACCATTATCATCTTGATATGTTGACAAAAGAAGATAAGCATATTGCCTATGTTAACCCTTTTTCTATGTCAATATTGAGAAGTTTTACAATTAATTTCTATCAACTTTATCTAAATGGTCATAAAGAAGAAAAACTTATGAATGCTAAGGTTACCATCGCTCAAATTAAACGAACTTGTCACCATCAAGATGATTTTACCTCTGATATTTTTGAAATAGACCCATAATTTTTCTTTTTTATCTGAGTTTTTTCCATTTTAATTTTTAGAAGCTATTTCTATGTCTAAAAAATGCTATTTTACCTATAATTTAAGTTTTTATTCAAAATATTATTACTTATTTCATTTTTTTACTTTAAAACTTACTTAAAATTTTTGTTTTAAGTTCGCTTAAATTCTCATCGGATTTACCTACAATGAATTAGGATATTCCCTAAAGAAAGTGACAAAGGTCAAACCTAAAAAAAAATTATTGAAACAGATGAAATCTTTGAAAACCTAAAGAAAATGCATCAAGAATGTGAAGCTGATGAAAGTTTATTACGAATTTCAATAGATGCCAAAGATAAGTGAGACTTGGCAAATTATCAAGAGGAGGTTCATCAAGAGTCGAAACTAAGGCACTTGATCATGATTTCTATGATGAGACTATCACTCCTTTTGGACTATTCTTGCCTGAGAATAATCAAACCTACCTCTATATGAATGAGACATTTACTAGTAGTGACTTTATTGTGGATTGTATTGAAGATTTTGGAAATCCAATAAAGATACATTTCCAAAAGTCAAAAAGCTTCTACTCAATTTTGATAATGGAGGAGAAAATAGCAGTCGCAGAACACAATTTATGAAACGCATTGTTGATTTTGTAGAGAAGGAAAAAATTGAGATAGAGTTAGCTTATTATCCTCCATATCATAGTAAATACAATCCTATTGAGAGAGTTTGGGGTGTATTGGAGAAACATTGGAATGGTACTTTACTTGATAGTGTTTCAAAAGTAATGGGCTTTGCTAAGAGTATGACCTACAATGGTATCTCACCCATTGTCAAACTTATAGATAAAGTTTACCCTACAGGTGTGAAGCTTAGTAAATTGGAAATGGATGAAGTCGAGGATAAAATAATTCGACTTCATGGTTTAGAAAAATGGGCTCTTTTCGTGCCTTATAGAGGATGATTATATTGTGGTTTATTTTATTGGGGTAGCCTAAAGTGAATGAATTAGGGCAAAAAATAACAGAAGAAGCACTAAAGAACTTGGAACTCAACCACTATGCACTAAAAGTACATAGGTTGAGTGTAACGGACTGAAAGTCCTAGCTGACGCGTAGATTACTTTCCTCTCTTATTCCAATATCATATTAGCTAAATCTTTATTTGATGGATTTCTATGATGTTCAAGATACTCATTAACCATCTCTTGACTTACATTTCCCCGTACTCCATGCTCCATATCCTATCGCCCAAAAATGCTTTCCCCAATATTGTTTTGATAGTTCTTTAAACTCTTCCTGTAACTTTCTTGAACTTCGTCCTTTTAACTTCTTTACTATATCACTCACTGACACTTTTGGAGGATACTCTATATGCATATGGACATGGTCTTTACTTACCACTCCCTTTAATATTCTAATATCTTCGGCATCACATATTTGTATAATTATCTCTCTGCATCGCTTTTGTATATCACCTTTCAAAACTCCATACCTATATTTTGTTACCCATACTATATGTACTTGTATTTGGCTTATTGTGTGATTTCCATTTCTCATTCCACATTCTAACTTTTAACACATTCCTAGAAGCTAAAGCCTTGCACTAAAGTGCATAGTTTTGACTAGCGTGACTAGGACAATAAAAGAGACAGTAATAGCAGTAAAAGAAGAGAAACTCTATGCTAAAGAGGTAAAAAAAAATATCAAACACCCTACGGAGAAATAGAAGTAAAAAGAAAAGTATTTGCTCCATTAGGAGTAGGAAAACAGGTGTGTCCGATTGAGGAAAAAGCCCGTATTATCAAAACATCCACACCAAAATTTGCAAAAATGGTCTCAAATAAGTATGCTCATAGCCCTGCCCAAGCTGTACAAAAAGACTTAAAAGAGAATCATAATAGAGAAATATCATGCTCATTTATAAGAAGTACCTCTCAAATAGTTAGTAATTTATTGCTCAAACAAGAGGAGAATTGGGAGTATGAGATCGTTGAAATGGATAAAAAAGTAGTAACAATTGCAATGGGATTAGATGGAACCTGTATGCCAATGGGTGAGACAAGTTGGCGAGAAGCAATGTGTGGCACTTTCTCTTTTTATGATATTGATGGAGAGAGAATGCATACAATATATATCGCTAATGCCCCTGAGTACGGCAAGAAGTCCTTTAAAGCTAAGTTTGAGAAAGAAGCATTGGCTATCAAAAATAAGTTTCCAGAAGCAAAGATCATAGGTCTTGCAGATGGAGCAAGAGAGAATTGGTTACTTCTTGAAAAATATACAGCCTCCAATACCTTAGACTATTATCATGCTACAGAATATCTATCGAAAGCGTCAAAAGGTGTTCATCCTCGAAGTAAGACAAAACAAAGAGCGTGGTTTGATAACGCTTGTCACACTTTAAAAAATATTCAAAATGGTGCTAACGATTTATTAGAAGAGATAGTAGAGTTAAAAAAGAAAAAAATATCATCTAGCCTCAAGGGTGGAGTTGAAGCAACTATTTCCTATTTTACAAATAATTTGAAGCGAATGGACTATAAAAATTCCATAGACAATAATTTACCCATTGGTTCAGGTGTTACGGAGAGTGCTTGTAAAATAGTAGTCAAGCAGAGGGTTTGTGTATCAGGTGCTAATTGGAGGGAATATGGTGCAAAAAGATTTCTGCCTATCAGAGCTATTTGTCTAACGGAAGGTAGATGGAATCAAGCTTGGGATAACTTGATGGGGCATACTGAGATGGTTGCGTAGTGTTTTATTGAGATAAAATACTGACTTTAGTGTTTTAAGTTTGCACCCGATTTGGAGATTTGGAGTACCATTTAATGATATAACTCTATCTAATTGGATGATAAAGGCTTCTGAGAAATTAAAACCGTTTACGGAAAGACTAAAAGAGAGGCTTTTAGAAAATGAATATATACAAGCTGATGAGACGACACTACAAGTAGTGAATGCACAGTAAAGGCATACCTTTCTACACAACTAACTCAAAAGAAAAAGTGCTATTATACAAGTAAAAGAAAAGACATGAATAAAAGACTAAAAAAGATATGAGAAGTTAGTAAGAGGTGAGATGAATACAAAACATAGAAGCCAAAGTGGAATGAACCTAGTATTAGAGACTGATGGATGGAGTCAAGTTCAAGCGTCATGGCGATTTTATAATAATGAAGAAGTAACAATTCCCTCACTCAATGACCCCATCATAGAAGAAGTGGTAGAGCAAAGTAACAAAAGAGTAGGTAACTATACCTTGGTAGCCTATGATTGGTCACATTTGGACTATAAAAAGCATACAAAGAAACAGGAACTTGTGACTAAGAATAAGAAAGGGAATGCGAAACAAATAGGCTATGATTTGCAAGGTTCATTGGCAATGGATGAGAAAGGAAATCCTTTGGGTGCCTTAGCCCAAAACTTGGCAACAAGTGAGAAGATATACTCCACTTATGATAGCAATATTGATACAAACTTAACGCATTTAGAGGAGTTGGTTCAAAGAACTAAATACATACGAGAAAATTATAAGTTTGAAAAAGAGTTGGTTGATATTATTGACCGAGAAGGAGATAGTGTAGCCTTAATGAGAGAGTATGAAGCCAATGGTTGGTGCTATCTGATTCGAGCTAAATCAAATCACAAAGTTTACCTGCCTGACGAGGATAGAGAGGTAAAACAAGGAGATTTAGCAAAAGAATTAACGCTAGGAAGCTACCTTAAAACCATTAAATATAAAGTGGATAAAAAGATGCAAAAGGTGAAGATATTTGTCAATGAAATAGAAGTGAATATACGAAGAGATGCCACCAAATCAGTACTTGACGAGGACGGTAAGCGAAAAACTATCTTCACAGCAGGAGAGAGTATTAAGGCAAGGTTTGTGGTGGAGAGATTGGTTGATGAAGACAATAATATTGTTGCCCAATGGATGCTTTTGAGCAATGTTCCCAAAGAGGTCACAGCCACAACTATTGGTACTTGGTATTATCATAGATGGAAAATAGAAAGCTATTTCAAACTTCTAAAATCTTCTGGATTTAATCTTGAAAGTTGGCAACAAGAAACTCCAATGGCTCTGTTTAGAAGACTTCTCGTGGTCTCGTATGCTACATTGTTTGTTTGGAAGATTGAGCGTTCGGAAGAGAAAAATGCTCCTGCTGTTAGAAAGTTTTTAGTGCAACTCTCAGGACGACTTATTGAAAAGAACAAAGAATTTACAACACCTGCTTTACTATCAGGTCTTTGGGTTTTTATGAAGATGATGAATGTTTTAAAGATCTACGATGTTGAGGCTCTTTTTGCCTTTAAAGAGCAAATCGGGGATATGATGGGCATGGAACTTTGAGTTGTGTAGAAAGGTATGCATAAAGGTATTTTTAAGCTACAAAGATAGTCCTGTATATGGCTAGGTGTAGGACTTAATACCTGTAGCCTGATTTTTAAATACTACTTCATTTCTAAGCTACCCTCTCACTCAGAGATAGAATTATTGAGGCACCCTGAAAATTCGCAAACTCTTTAAATGTGTTATAGCTTCGTCCATGAATTAACATAGACTCGTTAGCTAAACTGCAATACCTTAGCCAAAAAACCCCCTCTAAGCCACGCCTCTCACGAGAGTGAATCACCCCTAAATTCGCAATCTTAATGGATACCTTCTGAATTAAATACTCGTTAGCTAAATGGGGAAGCAATTTAAATACCTCTTTGACGTATTTAAGCCCGTGGTAGTGGGCTTTAAGGTCAAGAATACTCATCTCATTCATATCAGAATTTTGGCGTAATCCATGAGAGAAATTGACCATAAAAGTAGAGAGATTTGCCCAATTATGGATAGGTATTTTCTTAATGTTCATAGAATCCTCCATTCCCCAATACTGCTTGGCATCTCTAAAGACAAATTCAATCTGAAAGCGAAGTGAATAGTAATCAATAACCTTTTCATAATCCAATGTTACATCGGTAGAAAAGAGATTCACATGAGAGATTTTACCTGTGCTTAAATTTCTCTTTGGATAATCACAACATTGAGAGTATCAGAAAATTTACGATGGGACATTTCCATTTGATAAATTCTTGTTTGGATATTTTTATCTTCGTCTATGCTATCTGATTTTAGATAGGGTTCAGGAAGATTATCATAGTCAATAGCATCTCCATATTTCCTAGGAGCTCCTCTTCCTGCATACTCTCCACTATAAGGAAATACCAGTGCAGAATTTTTTTGAAGTTTAGAAATGATATGCAATCCACATTGCCTCACCATTTGTACAGCAGGATTATTTCCAAATGCTCCATCAAAGACAAAATAGACAATATCAATATGCTTGTCAATCCGTTTAAGTGCCTTATTTACGGACTCTTTGACAAATTTTAGATAGGGTGAGAGTTCAATATCTTTTTTATCTTGATTCCCACTTCCTTTAGGTCTTCCGACTTTAGCATCCTTTTTTTTCTTACTCTTCTTCACACTTTTATCTTTTGATACAACCTTCTTTTTTGTCTCGCACTATCTGTTGTGTACTTAGTGGATAGGCTTTTCTTGTCTCTACGCTTATCAACGAAAGATTGAGAAATGCCAAACTTTTTATCACTTGATTTTGGATAGAAGAATAAAAACCTATCTACCCCATAAGTATGCTTCCCACTTTTGCTTACTACTACTTCATCTCCACCCAAAAGATAGATTGAACCCTTCTTTGTTAAATGCGTTTTGATAAACATCCAATTGATTTCTTCCCAATTTATCTTTGAATGAAAGAACCGTGTAATTGTCCGATAACTCCCTCCTTTTTCACTCCATCTGCTCAATCCTAACATTGTGATTCTTCCTCGCATTGAGAGCAAGGCTTGGATGATTATTTCTAGTTGTTTATGCTTGTTTTTTGCAATTATAGGTGCGATACATCTTAAGAGTGTTATAATTTCTGTCATGGGATAACTTTATGTTTTTTTGGTTTAAGATTATAGCAGTTATCTCATGACCTATCTTTATTTTTGGCTTTGCTTTTTGGCTAAGGTATTGACTTCTAATGTGACTCTTTTTTTGTTATTTGATATAATTTTTATTGACATATATTTCTCTTTTTATTGATAGTTTAGGGGTTTTTTCTTAAAAATGTATTAATTTGGGTTTTAGTGTTTTTAAGTTTGCACCCCTCCAAATCTATTTTTAAATATTTTAGCTTGTCTATACAGTGCAATACCTTCGCCAAAATGAGCATATTTTGAAAAGTTCAAACCCCTAAATAGGGTTAGAGAAGAAAATACTATTTTTAGTAAAAATACAAATTGGCTAGGTATTGTACTAGTGGCAATGCATCTTCAAACTTCTGTACGGCAATGGTTGCTAAGAATGATGCAGTTACCTGTGTCTTTGGAAGTATGAATGGTGCTAATGCTGTTGTGAGTGGTTTTACTCCACATCTACAGCCGTATATGAATCTAACGTTTTGTATGACTTGAAACTTTGCAGGTACTATATCGTATTGTTCTGATATGACTTCTTTTACTCTATGCATTGTATCGCCACAACTACATATCTTCTCATCTTCGCTTATATCGTGCACTACTCTTACTCTTGGTATATCAGCAGGTGGTGAAGTTCTTCCACCTTTCTTTCGTTTGAATGTTATTTCAATCTCTTCATCTTCTACTACTTCGACACTCTCTTCATTGTCGTCAAAGAGAGTTGGTTGGTTAGGGTTTAGCTTTTCACTTTTGGAGGTAAACTGTTGACGTATGAGGTAATCTATCTTTTCTTTTAGGTAATTTATTTCAATTTGTTGGGTTTGTATTTTCTTTTCTTGAGAGCTATTCTCTTGGGATTTATTTATACTGGTTTCTGGTAGTTTTTTTACATCAATAAGCTCTGTCTTCATAGTGATATTATAGCTAAAGTTGGCTAATGTACTTGCTTATAAAATGGCTTTTTTATGGATGTTTTTTGCTTATTTTAGCTATATGAGGGATTGCTTAATATTGGGTTGGTGGGGTTATTTAGGGGGTTACAAAAATTATTTTAAATATTTACCTAAACTTAAAGATTAAATCTGATATAATTGCTTAGACACATTGAGAATAAAAAGGATTAATAATGAAAAGTTTACTTAGAAATGTATTACTTGGAACACTTCTTACTACAAATATATATGCAGCATGTGATGCTACAGGATGTAATGAGGTCACTATAGATAGGCTTTATGCATTAGATACAAATGATATTTTAATAGAAACCAGTGGAATAGAGGCAAATCTGAATTGTACTAGTTTTGGAGGAGCAAGTAGTGTTATTACTTTAGAAGATAGTAATCCCTCAAAAAATATATTTTTTAGTTTACTCTTAACAGCACAGACAACTAATCAAAAAGTATATATAGCAATTACTCCGAATAGTACTAATTGTAGTATGGCATATATGTACACTATTAAATAATATACTTCAAGCCTTAGATAGATTTGATTACTTAACTTATTCTATCTATCTATCTATCTAAAATTAGCGATTAATCACTATCCCCCCCTTACTTTTATAGGAATATATACATTGCAATCTACATTAACACTTATTGGACGTTCTAAAGTATTACTAGACCAAGATATAGTACAAAACTCGGAAAAATTAAGAACTAGTATAGAAGACTCATCATTTCTTATTTTAGGTGGGGCTGGTTCTATAGGTCAAGCTGTAACTAAAGAGATATTTAAACGAAATCCAAAAAAGCTTCATGTTGTAGATATATCTGAAAACAATATGGTGGAACTTGTTCGTGATATAAGAAGCTCTTTCGGATATATAGATGGAGAGTTTGCTACTTTTTCACTAGATATTGGAAGTATTGAGTATGATGCTTTTATTAAAAATGATGGTCAATATGATTATGTTTTAAATCTTTCAGCCCTAAAGCATGTACGAAGTGAATCAGACCCTTTTACACTGATGCGTATGATAGATACCAATATATTTAATACAGATAAGACGATAAAACAATCAATTCAAAATGGCACTAAGAAATACTTTTGTGTAAGTACCGATAAAGCAGCCAATCCTGTTAATATGATGGGTGCAAGTAAGAGAATAATGGAGATGTTTGTACATAGAAATTCAAATAATATGAAAGTCTCAATGGCACGGTTTGCAAATGTAGCTTTTTCTGATGGAAGTTTGCTTCATAGCTTTAATAAACGCATAGAGAAAAATCAACCTATAGTAGCACCAAATGATATAAAGAGATATTTTGTTACTCCACAAGAGTCTGGTGAACTCTGTTTGATGTCTTGTATCTTTGGAGACAATCGTGATATATTTTTCCCTAAACTTAGTGAAAATCTACACCTTATCTCTTTTGCTGATATAGCAGTAAAGTATCTAAAAGATTTGGGTTATGAACCTTATCTATGTAAAGATGAAGATGAGGCAAGAGCATTAGCCAAAACTTTGCCACAAGAAGGAAAATACCCTTGTCTCTTTACTTCAAGTGATACTACAGGTGAGAAAGACTTTGAAGAGTTCTTTACCGATAATGAAACCCTAGATATGGAAAGATTTGAAAACTTAGGTGTGATTAAAAATGAAGCTGCTTATGATGAAGTGTTGCTTGACTCTTTTGAAGAAAAAATAACAGCGTTTAAAGCAAATTTGTCATGGACTAAAGAAGATATAGTCAAAGAGTTTTTTAAGATGATACCTGATTTTGGACATAAAGAGACTGGTAAATATTTAGATGGAAAAATGTAATGCAAAAGATAGTTGATTTTATTCAAGATATTTATAAAACAAAAGAGTTTATCCCTCTCCATGAACCACGATTTATAGGAAATGAAAAAAAAATACCTCAATGATTGTATAGATTCTACTTTTGTATCTAGTGTGGGTAAATATGTAGATTTATTTGAGGAGCAGTTTGCATCATTTGTTGGGTCTAAGTATGCTATAGCCACAGTAAATGGTACAAGTGCTTTGCATATCTCTTTGATACTTGCAGATGTGACAAAAGATGATGAAGTTATCACTCAGCCACTTACTTTTATAGCCACTTGTAATGCTATAAGCTATATAGGTGCAAAACCTATTTTTGTAGATGTT
Organism: Sulfurovum sp.; assembly: GCA_030949325.1. GTDB lineage: Bacteria > Campylobacterota > Campylobacteria > Campylobacterales > Sulfurovaceae > Sulfurovum. The sequence goes on along the minus strand of JAUZSQ010000087.1, from coordinate 35,316 downwards.
GATTTAGATACTATAGGCTTGAGTCCAAAATCTTTAAGAGAATTTTTAGAGACAAATTGTGAGATGATATATAATCATTGTATCAACAAAACAACAAATAAAACTATAAAAGTCTGTATGCCAATGCATACTTTTGGGCATCCTTGTCGTATTGATGAGATAAAAGAGATATGCGATAGATGGCATATTGTACTAATTGAAGACAGTGCAGAGAGTTTAGGTAGTTATTATAAAGATAAGCATACAGGGACTTTTGGAAAGCTAGGTGTATTTAGTTTTAATGGAAATAAAATTATCACAAGTGGTGGTGGAGGAGTGATTGTCACCGATGATGAGGCTTTGGCAAAAAGAGCCAAGCACCTCACTACCACGGCAAAAGTAGCACATCCTTTTGAGTATGTGCATGATGAGATAGGCTATAACTACCGAATGCCAAACCTCAATGCTTCGTTATTAGTCGCACAACTTGAACAGTTGGATACATTTTTAGCATCAAAAAGAGAGTTAGGACTTAAATATGCAGATTTTTTTGTCTCTAATGATGATATAGACTTTATAAAAGAGCCAAAAAATGCTAAATCAAATTATTGGTTACAAGCAGTGATAGTTAAAGATATTAAAAAGAGAGATGAGTTTTTGGAATTTACAAATAAAAATGGAATTATGACTAGACCTATTTGGAAGCTTATGAATGAGTTAGAGATGTTTAGAGAGGCTCAGTGTGGTGATTTGAGTAATGCTGAGTATTTAGAGCAGAGAGTTGTAAATATTTCGAGTTCTGTGATAATATGAGAGAAAATATACTTTTAGTTGGTGGTGGTGGACATTGTAAATCTGTTATAGATGTTATAGAAGCCGAAGATAAGTATACTATTGCAGGAATTATTGATAAAAAAGAGTTGATGGGACAAAAAGTATTAGGTTATGAAGTTATTGGGTGTGATGATGATTTAGAAAAGTTATATGAAACTTATAAGTATGCTATCGTTACAGTAGGTCAAGTAAAATCAAATACTTTAAGAGTCAAATTATTTCATATTTTAAAAAATATAGGTTATAATTTACCAATTATTAAATCTCCATTAGCCTACATCTCTAAACATTCACAAATTGATGAGGGAACAGTTATAATGCATCAATCTTTGGTAAATGCAAATACTAAAATTGGGAAGAATTGTATTATTAATACAAAAGCATTAATTGAACACGACTCAATAATAGAAGATAATTGTCATATATCAACAGGTTCTATTATTAATGGTGGTGTGGTGGTAAAAGAAAATACATTTGTAGGAAGCAGTGCAACTACAAAAGAGTATATTGAGCTAAGTGGATTTATAAAAGCAGGGAGTGTTGTACAATGAAACGAGTATTTATCATAGCAGAAGCAGGAGTTAATCATAATGGTTCTATAGCATTAGCAAAAAAACTGATAGATGTAGCGGTAGAAGCAAAAGTGGATGCTGTGAAATTTCAAACATTTAAAGCTGAAAAGCTTGTATCTAAAAATGCTCAAAAAGCACAATATCAAAAGAAAAATATCAATGATAGAGATAACTTACAATTTAATATGTTGAAAAAATTAGAATTAGATTTAGAGACTCATCACGAATTAATCTCTTATTGTAAAGAAAAAAACATTATGTTTCTCTCCACACCATTTGAGCATGATAGTATAGAGCTTTTAAGTGATTTATCTTTAGAAATATTTAAGATACCAAGTGGAGAAATAATAAATTTACCTTATCTTCGACATATAGGAAAATTAAATAAAAAAGTGATACTTTCTACGGGTATGGCTGATATTGGAGAGATAGAAGATGCTTTGGATATATTGGTAGAAGCAGGAACTTCAAAAGAAGATATAACTGTCCTTCATGCAAATACTATGTACCCAACTCCTATATGTGATGTAAATCTAAGAGCAATGGTAACTATAGGCAATACTTTTGATATAGCATTTGGATATAGTGACCATACTTTGGGTATAGAAGTACCTATTGGGGCTGTGGCTATGGGTGCTAGTATCATTGAAAAACATTTTACCTTGGATAATACGATGGAGGGACCAGACCATAAAGCATCTTTAGAACCTGATGAATTAATAGCGATGGTAAAGGCTATACGAAATATAGAGATGGCTTTGGGTAGTAGAGTCAAGAAACCAACACCTAGTGAGACACCAAATATAGCAGTTGCTAGAAAATCTATAGTAGCCTCTTGTGATATAAAAAAGGGTGATTTATTTAACGAAGATAATTTGGCTATAAAAAGACCTAGTAATGGAATAAGTCCTATGAGGTGGGATGAAGTTATTGGAACTGTAGCAACTAGAGATTATAGTGAAGATGATTTGATATGAATAAACGAAAAATATGTGTAGTCACTGGAACTCGTGCTGAATATGGTCTTTTATATTGGCTTATGAAAGAGATAGAAGCAGATAATGATTTAGAACTTCAACTTATTATAACTGGTATGCATTTGAGTCCTGAGTTTGGGCTTACGTATAAAGAGATAGAAAAAGATTTTAAAATAGATAAAAAAATTGAAATGCTTTTATCTTCAGATACTCCTATTGGTATATCTAAGTCTATGGGACTGGCTCAAATATCTTTTGCTGAGGCGTATGAAGAGTTAAATTCTGATATGCTAGTCGTATTGGGTGATAGGTATGAGATATTTTCTGCTGTGAGTGCTGCAATGATTGCTAGAGTACCTATAGCCCATCTCCATGGTGGAGAAACTACAGAAGGTGCATTTGATGAGTCTATACGCCATAGCATTACAAAGATGAGCCATTTGCATTTTGTAGCTACAGAGGAGTATAGAAATAGAGTAGTCCAACTGGGAGAACACCCTTCCAAAGTTTTTAATGTTGGTGGTATGGGGATAGAAAATATTAAAAGGTTAAAGCTCTTATCAAAAGAAGCATTTGAAAAATCAATAAATTTTAAACTAAATAAGAAAAATATTTTACTTACATTTCACCCTGTAACATTAGAGAAATCTACATCTTCACAGCAAGTTAAAGAACTTTTGGAAGTGATAGATGGACTAAAAGATACAACAATTATTTTTACAAAAGCAAATAGTGATACCGATGGTAGAGTGATTAATAATATAATAGATGAGTATGTATCTAAAAATTCACATAAATCTATTAGTTTTACCTCTTTGGGACAATTACGATACTTGAGTGCCTTACAGTTTATAGATGCAATGGTAGGAAATAGTTCAAGTGGGTTAGCAGAAGCACCTAGCTTCAAGATAGGAACTATAAATATTGGAGATAGGCAAAAAGGTCGAATAATGGCTGATAGTATCATAAATTGTAAAAATGATAATAAATCTATTCAAAAAGCTTTCAAACAACTCTATAGCAATAATTTTCAAAAAGTTCTTAAAAAAATCAAAAACCCTTATGGAAATGGTTGTGCTAGTAAAAAAATACTCAAAGAAATAAAAAAAATTGATTTAACTAATATGTTAAAAAAGTCATTTTTTAACATAAAAATAGATTAAGGAAAATTGATGAAAACAAGAATAATTGTAAAGCTAGATGTTAAGCCACCTTATGTAGTGAAACCTGTACATTTTGAAGGCCTAAGAAAGATAGGTAGCCCCTCTGAACTAGCTAAAAAATATTATGAGCAAGGTGCAGATGAAGTAATGTATATAGACATCGTTTCATCCTTATACCAAAGAGATATAATCTTTGAAGAGATAGAAAAAACTGCTAATGAACTATTTATACCTTTTGGTGTAGGTGGTGCAGTAAGAACAATAGAAGATTTTTCTAAACTTTTTCATATTGGAGCAGACAAGGTAGCCATCAATACTTTTGCCATACAAGAAGATCCAACGCTTATCAATAAAGCCGCTAAAATATTTGGTAGTCAAGCAGTGGTGATCAATATAGAGGCTAAGAAGTGGTCTAATCATTGGGAATGCTATACTGACTGTGGCAGGATACAATCAGGTAAAGATGTACTAGAATGGGCAAAAGAAGTTGAAAAAAGAGGTGCAGGTGAAATACTATTACAATCAGTAGATAAAGATGGTAGAAATCAAGGTTTTGATTTAGAATTATGTAAACAAGTAGTGGAATTGGTCAAGATACCTGTAGTTGTAGCAAGTGGTGCAGGAAGTCTTCACGATATCAAAGAAGTCATAGAATATGCAAAACCTAGTGGTGTAGCTATTGCTAGTTTACTCCACTATAATCATCTCACAATTAGTGATATCAAAAAATATTTAAGAGAAAATGATATAGAGGTATCAAGATGAGTAATATAATTGGCATAGTAAACTATGGAATTGCAGGAAATATACATAGTATAGAAAAAGCTATAAAAGCTGCTGGTGGTGAAACTATAATTATTAATAAAGCTGAAACAATTTAATGAAGTTAATAAAATTGTGCTACCAGGTGTTGGTAGTTTTAATGATGCTATGCAAGAACTTGAAAATGATGGATTTATCGAAGCTTTGAAAGTAAATACCAAACCTATACTAGGTATTTGTCTGGGTATGCAAATATTATCTACTATTGGCTTTGAATATGGGAAAACGAAAGGTTTGAATTTTATAACAGCTGAAGTGAAAGCTATGTTAGTCGATGCCAAAGTCCCACATGTAGGATTCAATACGATTGATGTCATCCAAAGTAATGAGATATTAAAGGGATTAGAAAATGAAGAATTTTATTTTATGCATTCTTATGAAATGGTAAACTATACAGATATAATCTCTTTAACTACCTATGCTAATCATAGTTTTGTATCTGCTATCAAAAAAGATAATATTTATGGCGTACAGTTTCATCCTGAAAAAAGTCGTGAAGCAGGTATCAAATTATTTAAAAACTTTGTCAATTTAGAAGGGGTGCAATAATGAATGAGTTATTTGGAAGATATGGATTACCCTTAGAAGTAAAATATTGTAAGAAATGTACTATAAGTAATCAAAGACCTTCTGCGTCAATTGCATTTAACAATACATCAGATGAAGTAAAAAGAGCTATCTCTTTTGGTGAAGATGGTATATGTGAGGCTTGTAAATGGATTGAAGAAAAGAAAAAAATAGATTGGGATAATCGACATGAAGAATTAAAAGAACTTTGTGATAAATTTAGAAGAGATGATGGTAGATATGATGTCTTAGTCCCAGGAAGTGGTGGCAAGGATAGTGTTAGAGCTGCTTATGAATTAAAGTATAACTATGGAATGAATCCATTATTAGTGACTTGGCCTCCACAATTAATGACAGCTATGGGTAGAAGAAATATGGAAGCATGGTTAGATGCTGGATTTGCTTGTTATACAATTACCCCTAATCAAAAATTACATAGATTATTATCTAAATTTTCATTTGAAAATTTATGCCATCCATTTCAACCTTTTACCTTGGGGCAGAATCATGCACCTATGTACCTCTCCACATTACTTGATATTCCACTGGTAATGTATGGAGAAAATGGAGCAGAATATGGAAATAATATTAAACATAATGAAAAGCCTACTAGAGATGAAGAATATTACTCTTCTGAAAAAAGTTTAGATGAAATATTTCTAGGTGGTGTAAGTGCTAGAGAAATTATAGAAGAATATAATTTCACATTAGCAGATATAAAACCTTATTTACCCGTAAATCCTTATGAGCTGCAAAAAACAGGTACGGAATTACATTTTTTGGGTTATTATAAAAAGTGGCACCCACAAGAAGAATATTATTATGCAGTAGAAAATACAAATTTTTTACCAAATGATACAAGAACTGAGGGAAGTCACAGTAAATATAGTGGATTAGATGATAAATTTGATTGGCTTAATTTTCATACAACACATATTAAATATGGTATTGGTAGAGCGACATATGATACAGCTCAAGAGGTTAGAAATGGTGATATTACCAGAGAAGAAGGTATTTCTCTGATTAAAAGGTTTGATGGTGAGTATCCGAAGAAATATGTGGAAGCATGTTGTGACTATATGGGTATCACAGTAGAAAGATATAATGAGGTAATAGAAGAATTTAGAACTGAACATTTATGGAAAATGACAAATGATAAATGGGAATTAAAACATCCTATTTGGAAAGAAAATAAATAATGAAAAATATTGAAGATATAATTATTAATGAAGACACTTTACTAAGAGATGCACTTACTATCATAGATAAAAGTTCTAAACAAATATGTTTAGTTCTTGATGATTCTCAAAAATTATTGGGTACTGTAAGTGATGGAGATATAAGAAGAGCTTTACTTAATAATATATCTTTAGAAGATACTATAAAAAATGTATATTTTAAAGAGCCTACTGTTGCTAATATTAATGACTCTAAAGAAACTATATTAAATATTTGTAAAACAAAAAAAATACATCAAATACCTATTGTTGATAATAATAATAACATCATAGGATTGGAAATATTAGATGAACTTATTGGAAATACAAGTAAAGTAAATAAAGTCATTTTAATGGTAGGTGGATTAGGTACAAGACTAAGACCTCTTACTGAAAATACACCCAAACCAATGCTTCCTGTAGGAGGTAAACCCATACTTCAAACCATAGTAGAAAAATTTGTAAGTTATGGATTTGTAAATATTGTGATGTGTATTGGATATAAATCTCATGTAATACAAGATTTTTTTGAAGATGGCAGCAGATTTGGTGCTAATATTGAGTATATATTAGAAGATAAACGAATGGGTACGGCTGGGGCATTAAGTTTATTATCAGTAAAGCAAACTCCTAAAGAGCCTTTTTTTGTAATGAATGGTGACTTACTTACTAATGTAAATTTAGAGCATTTATTGAATTTTCATCTGCAAAATAATAGTACTGCAACAATGTGTGTAAGAGAATATGACTTTCAAGTTCCTTATGGTGTGGTAAAAATAGACAATGGACACATAAAATCTATTGATGAAAAACCTATATATAAATTTTTTTGTAAGTGCGGGTATATATATGCTAGATGCTCAGTGCCTTAAACTTATTCCCAATGATGAATTTTATGATATGCCCACCCTATTTAAAAAATTAATACAAAGCGATGAAAATACTATCTCCTTTCCCATTCGAGAATATTGGCTCGACATTGGAAGAATGGATGAATATGAAAAAGCCAATAATGAATATCATGAAGTTTTTTAATGTATAAGGATAAAACATTCCTAGCTATTATCCCAGCAAGAGGTGGAAGTAAAAGGTTACCTAGAAAAAATGTATTAGACTTAAATGGTAAACCACTTATTGCCTGGAGTATAGAAGCTGGTTTAAAAAGTAAATATATAGACAAAGTTATAGTTTCTAGCGATGATAATGAGATATTAACTATTGCCAAAGAATATGGAGCCGAACCCTACAAAGACCCAAGGAACTAGCCAATGACCTCACTACAACATTTAGTGCCATCAAGCACACTATAGAAAATATCGAAAAGTATGACTATATTATTTTATTACAAGCTACAAGCCCTTTACGAAATCATGTTCATATAGATGAAGCCATAGAACTATTAGCAGAAAAAGATGCAGATGCTATTGTCAGTGTTTGTGAAATGGATCATAGTCCATTGTGGTCAAATACTTTAGATGATGATTTATCTATGAGTCATTTTTTTAAGTGATGAAATCCTAAATAAACGAAGTCAAGACTTAAGTAAGTATTATAGATTGAATGGGGCAATTTATATTTCTAAAACTGAGAAACTGTTAGAAGAAGAAAGCTTTTTTTTAAAAAATAATATTTTTGCATATCTTATGGATAGAGAAAGCTCTATTGATATTGATGAAGAAATAGATTTCAAAATAGTAAGTATGTTATCCACATTAATATGAAAAAAAATAAATTAATTACTCTCGATTTTCTTAGGGTATTATTTGCTATTAGTATTATGATATACCATTTTAATAGTTGGATAGGAAAAGATACTCAAGGTCTCCTTAATATATTATCAATTTATGCAGTAGAAGGTTTTTTTTGTAATTAGTGGCATTGTTTTGATATATAATTATTATAATAACTTTAAGTTAAAAACATACTTTATCCATAGATTCTTTAGAATAGCTCCTCTCTTTTATTTGGCTATAATCTTTGAATTATTACGCCATTATAACAGTACTTATATGGGTTATCCAAACTTAGAGTCTTTAAGTATAAGTATCGCTTCAAATATAACCTTTTATCATATATTGCAACCGTATAAAGCATCTGTTGTTAGTAGTTGGAGTATCATGGTTGAAGTAGGGCTTTATATTTTATTTCCCCTATTACTTATACTCTATCATAAATACAATACACGGGTAATTTTCATACATATAACAATTACTTCATTAATAATTTATTTTCTATTTAATACTTATATATTTAACCCAACCTTAGATTTCCAAAATAATTATTATACAAATGTATTTTTTCATTTACATTTTTTCTTATTTGGGATGTTTCTTGGATATATGAAAATAAAGGGTATTAAATTTATAAGGATAAAATATTTAGTTTTAATTTTAGTATTATTAATATATTTTTTAGATATTGATAGTCAGAAAACGCTAATTTTAAATCAAAATAGAATGATATTATCTATTATTACGATACTTTTTATTGCTTATTTTCTATTTAATGATATATTATCTAGGCTAAATATACATATTCAAAAGATAATTACGATATTCTCAAACCTCACATATAGTATTTATTTATTACATTATTTTGTATTTTATATAGCTTACAATATAATGGGGTTTAATAATATTTATATTATGATGTTAGTGGTAATTTGCATCTCCTTACCCTCATACTACTTATATGAAAAGAAATTTATTACTATAGGAAAAAAGTATGTCTAAACATAAAGTTTTACCCTATGTATTATTCAGTATTTATATACTATTAATTTTATTAGAATATAAACAATTTTCAATATGGTCTCAAGTAGGGTATTATTTATTCAACTCCGAATCATACGACAGACTTGATATGGTTTTAGAACTTTTCCAAGATAAACACCCTCATGCTCTAAGAATTTTACTTATTTATCCATTTTTTGAAATATCAGATTTTTTAGGTGTAGATGTAAACTTTTTATATAATATTGTATTGGTTATTCTAGTCTTTACTATATATAAAATTTTTATCAGTATTACAAAAGGGATGATTCATAAACCTCAGCTTTTATTAGTATTATTCTTTATCATTTTTTTAAGTTTATATATGAATGGTAGACTTATATTTGCTATACTTGGTAATACATTTATCTTATATATTTTATATCGACAGGCATATTCAGAATATAAACTTTCTATCTTTAAAGTCATGATATATATATTGTTATCCCTATGGTTATGTAGTGTAAGTTCAGGAACATTAATGGTAGGGATAGGCACTATCTTATTATTTTATTTTCTTAATTTTATTGTATATTTACCCTATATTAAAAAAACACATATTTATTTTGTTTTAATTATTCTAGCTTTTTTATTATTTTTTTTACCATTAATACTACAATTAATTAATAAAAACTTAGACTATTATGATGGTAGTTTCTTCCTTATGTTAGATCATGGCTTTGGAAAATATTTTACAAATATTATTATTTATCTTATTTTATCTTTACCATTAATATTTTTAAGTATGATAATAGCATATAAGTATTTAAAAAAATACTCATACTATATTCTTCCTCTTTCTATGATATTTTCTTCACTCACGATTGGGTTATTTGGAACTTCAAGTTTAGTCTCTGGTATCATGGCATATATTTTATTTATATATATGATACTGTATGGGAGAAGTAATGTCTAAAAGTATTTTAATAAATAGTATAATACTAAGTTTTGGTATTTTAATTGGACGATTGAGTGGGTATATACGAGAGATAGTCATAGCTTCTCAATATGGGGCAACAGAGCAATCTGATACTATCCTGCTTATGCTAACTGTCCCTGACCTATTAAATAATCTTTTAGCTAGTGGTGCAATAGTAGGTATTCTTATTCCCCTATTGACTACTCACCCAAGCCAAATAGAAGAAGTTTTAACTGAATTTACAAAAAAATTATTTCTTATTTCACTTGTTTTTTATATTGGATTAACCGCAATTATCTTTTTCATATATGATTTTTATCTTTTTGGCTTACTCGCTATTTCATTATTATCAGTATTTCCCAATATTTATACCTTTATTATTTCTGGTTATTTACAATTTGAAAAAAGATTTAAAAAGCAATCCTTAAATACTTTAATATTCAATATAGTTATTATTTTATTTTTATTTATTGAAGGTAATAATATAATATTTTCTTTTGCTGTTGTCATTGCAAGTTTAATTAGACTGCTTTGGATATATAGTGATTTAAGATATACTAATATCTCGATAAAATCACTTTTAAAATCAAAATCAAATCATCTATTAGACTATAAAATTTTATCATTTATGATAATAGCCAATGGATTAATGTTTATAAACCCTATGATAGATAAAATATTTTCTTCTTTCTTAGTGGATGGTTCTGTTGCTATTTTATCTTATGCAGAAAAAATATATTTACTGCCTGTATCCGTCTTTTTAACCACTTATGCCGTAGCAATGTTTCCCGATTTGTCAAAACTTGTTTCAGATAATAATGTTAAAGAAGTACATAAAATTTTAAAAAAGTCAATAAGTCTTAATATTATAGTATCACTTATTGTAGGATTTATTTTATATTTGTTTAGCTATGAAATTGTTAGTTTATTTTTCAATATTGCTAACTTACAAGAAGATGTATTATTCAGTATTTCTTTAGTACTCAATGGTTATCTTGTAGCCTTATGTATCGCAGGGACTAATAGTATTTTATTAAATCTCATTTTTTCACATAAATGGTATGAAAGCTTAATTATCTATTCATTATTTATTGTCAGTACTAAAATATTACTCAATATTCTAGTATTAAATTTTGAACTTGGTATTGAGTATATCGCATACGGGACTTCATTTGTAGGTATATTATCAATAATTTATTTAAGTATATTATATATAAAAAAGGTAAAAAAAGTTTGAAAAAAATATTATTTGTAACTTATGGTGGCGGACACATGAAAATCATTGAGCCTATTACTAAAAAGTTGTTAGAAGAGAAAGATATAGAATTTAAAATTTTAGCATTGACTTCGGCATATAGTTTTATGCTAGATAAATTTTCAAGTGCTGTTGTAAAAAAAGTATCTGATTATTCTTTTTTATTCGATGACATAATTGATGAAGTGATGTCATTAGGATTGGAACTTTTGGATGATAATTATTCTTCAAATAGTATAATTTCAAAGGAAGAAATTATTTATTATATAGGATTGTCATTTTATGATTTAATACAAAGAGTAGGTAAGGAAGAAGCTTACAGATTATATACTCATAAAAAAAGACAAGCATTTTTACCAATCGAAACTATGAAAAAGATATTGGACTATGAAAATATAGATATAGTTATTTCTACAACTGCACCAAGATTTGAAGAGGCTAGTTTTATAGCAGCACATGAATTAAATATTGATACTATTGAAATATTAGATTTATTTGGTGAATTATATCCATTGCCAAAGGCAAAACATATAGTATGTATGAATAGTTTAGTTAGTGATAGTTTAAAAGCTAAAGGTTTTACAGATAAAAAATATTATCATTTTGGACAACCTGCGATAGAAAAAACTATTGAAAATATATTACAGTTGGATGTGACTATTTTAAAAAATAAAATGGATTTAAAAAATAATATAACATTGTTGTATGCAACCCAAATACCAAATATATATAATACTGACTTTTCATTTCATAGTTTTGCTGGGTATAACACAATAAATGATAATATATTTTATATGTTTCAAAGACTATATGATAAGTATAATATAAATATTTTATTGAGACTTCACCCTAGTGAAAGTATTGCAGACTATGAAAAATGGCTGAATAAATATCCATTTGTAAAATATATAAATGGAGTATATAATATAGAAGAGAGCATAGCAGTTTGTGACTTATTGTTAAATCAAGCTTCTACGGTAAGTGTAGAAGCAATAGCAGTTAAAAAAGATGTATTTACATTTAAGTATCATCTGGATAAAACATTTCCTTTACCTGCTATAATGAAAAAACCTTTTATATTCTCAGATGGATTTGAAGAATTAGAAAAAAACTTATCTATATATTTAGAAGATCCTAAAAAGATAGATAAATTAAATGACTTTTTACCAAAAAATTCTGTAAAAAATATAATAGCACTTATAAAGGAACTTTAAAATGATCACAATGATTTTAGATAATGATGTAAATAATATCAAAATATATGATACCGTAGGGATAGATAGAATATTTATAGACTTAGAAGTAAATAATAAATATGAAAGGCAAGGACACCTAGATACTGTTATGAGTACACATAGTATCAATGATGTCAAAAAAATAAAACCTATTTTAAAAAATACTAAACTATTAGTCAGAATAAATCCCATCTATGAACATACTGCTAAAGAAATCAGTACATCTATAAAAAATGGTGCAGATATTATTATGTTACCTATGTTTAAATCTGTAGCTGAAGTACAACTTTTTATCGATTATGTAAGTAAAAAAGCTAGAACATGTTTACTCTTAGAAACTTCCGAAGCATTAGCTAGAATAGATGATATTTTAGAAATTGAAGGTATTGATGAAATTCACATAGGGCTAAATGATTTACATCTATCCTTAGGACTGGATTTCATGTTTGAACTTATGGGTGATGGTCTCATAGAATATCTTACAACTAAAATAAAATCTAAACATATTCCATTTGGTATTGGAGGGGTTGCACGGATGGATGAAGGAATGCTTCAAGGAAATATTATTATAAAAGAGCATGTGAGACTTGGTTCATCTATGGTTATATTATCAAGAACCTTTAAGCGAGACTTAGATAAAAATACTCTTAAAAAAGAAGTTATAAAACTACAATTATGTGAAAAAGAAGCACATACTTTAAGCGCTAAAGAATTAATAGAAAATAAATTATTACTTAAAAAGTTAGCTAAAGATATTGCAATAATTCAGAAAAAGTAAGAGGTAATATATTCATGTATCAATTCATATTCAAACAGCTTATAGATTTAATTAGTGCTGTAATATTATTAGCTCTTTTTACTATCCCTTTTGTAATCATTGCCATTTATATTAAATTAGATTCTAAAGGTACTATATTCTATAGACAAATAAGAATAGGTAAAAGATGTAACCCATTTAAAATATTTAAATTTAGAACTATGGTATCAAATGCTGATACCATAGGAGGATATAGCACAAGCATAGGGGATCATCGTATTACAAAAGTTGGTATATTTTTACGAAGAACTAGCTTAGATGAATTACCACAAATTATCAATATATTGTTTGGACAAATGTCCTTCATAGGTCCTAGACCTGATGTCCCAGCACAAGAAAAAAACTATACTCAAAAAGAATTTATCAAAAGACATCAAGTATTACCTGGTATTACAGGATTAGCACAATGTAGAAATAGACATAATCTAACAAATAGTGCAAGGAAAAAATATGACCTTTTTTATAATAGGAAAGTAAGTTTACTATTGGATATAAAAATAGTTTTATGGACGTTAAAAGTACTGAAAAAAGGAAGTTATTAGTATGTGTGGAATTACTGGATTTATAACAAAAAATGAAAAGTTTGATAAAAAAAAGTATATTAAAGAAATGATTCAAAGTATTAAACATAGAGGACCTGATGCATATGGTGTATTTGAAGAAAAAGATATTTGTTTAATCAATACACGATTAAGTATTATAGATATTGCACAAGGACATCAACCTTATCTATCGGATGATAAAAACATTAGTGTCGTACAAAATGGTGAAATATATAATTTTGTAGAAATACAAGAAGAACTACAAATATATGGTGTACGATTCGATACCCATAGTGATACAGAAGTTATTTTGAGAGCTTATGAATATTATGGAACAGATTGTTTTGAAAAATTTAATGGTATGTTTGCTATAGCAATTTATGATAAGATAAAAAATACTTTAATCCTTGGAAGAGATAGGCTTGGGGTAAAACCATTATATATATATCAAAAAGATACTGAACTACATTTTTCATCAGAAATAAAAAAGTTTTTTATCATTTGAATATTTTGATAAAACATTAAATAATCAATCAATTCATAACTACATGAAATTTAACTATATCCCTATTCCAAATACTATCTATAAATATGTTTCCCATATTGAACCTGCATCATTTTATGAAATAAATATTGATACATTGGACATAAAAATTACCAAATACTGGGAAATATTAAATATCAAAGAAAATGAAAATATAACGGAAGAAGAAATAATCAATCAAATAGATGAAATCCTTATTGATGCTATAAAAATACGGCTCAGAAGTGATGTGGGTATCGGGGCATTTTTAAGTGGGGGGATTAGATTCAAGTTTAGTCTGTGCTATGACTAAAAAGAAATTTGATGTATCATTAGATACCTATTCTATTGGATTCCAAGAGAAGCGATTTGATGAATCAATGTATGCAAAACAAGTTGCCCAATATTGTGGACTCAATAATAATATTCATATATTACAAAGTGACATTATCGACCTATGGAATAAAACGACTTGGCATAATGATCAACCTCATGGTGATATTTCATTTATACCTACTTATATACTAGCAGAATTTGCAGCAAAAGATTATAAACTTGTATTTACAGGAGATGGTGCTGATGAAGCATTTGCAGGATATACTAAATACTTCAATATACTCAATAATAGTATGAATGATTATTTCAATAAAATTTCATTAATTAAAGATAATAAAGATTTTGACAAGTTATATCAAGACCGTTTTAAAAAAGATATTGATTATGATATACCTTTTCAAATATTCAACGATATTATCAATGAAGTAAGTGAAAAAGATGATATTAATAAAATTTTACATTTTGATACAAGACAATTATTACCAGGCAATAATCTTGTAAAACCAGATAAAATGGCTATGGCAAACTCATTAGAAACAAGAAGTCCTCTATTGGACTATAGATTATTTGAATTAACGCAGTCTCTTCCTGGTAAATATAAATTAAATGGAGATGAAACAAAATATATACTTAAAAAATTTGCATTAAAATATTTGCCTCATAATATAGTTTATAGAAAAAAACAAATGTTTACCGTACCTGTTGGAGAATGGTTTAAATCAAACTTAAAAGAATATGTCATAGATATTATTCATAGTGAGAGCTTAAAAAATAGAAATATCTTTAATCAGAGCTATTTAAATACTATACTAGATGCTCATATTAACGAAGAGAAAGATTATACTCGTGAATTAAGAGCCATTGTTAATTTAGAAATTTGGTTTAGAAGTTTTGATAAATAAAAATAATATTCTCTATTATTCTATCATTATTTTAATTTTATGTAGTATCCTATTTTCGGAACCTTTTTTAAAATATCCTTATGATATGTTTTATAACCTTATCCTTCTAGATACTTTTTATCAAGTAATGGGAGAACTTGATACTATTTTACCAAATAGAATATGGGTAGATGGGGTTATGGGTATAGGTAATATTGTAGATTCATCTATAGTACCCGATAATCCCTATATTTGGCACTATCTTTGGGCAAAAATATTTTATATAATGAATATCTCACCGTTGGATATATTTTTAAGAGCAAAAATTATTCATATGACTCAAATATATATTTCACTATTTAGTATATACTATTTTTCTATGGTGATACTACGTAATCTATTTACAAAGATCAAGCCTATGGATTTAAAATGGCTCTCCTTTTGGTCTCTTATAATTTGGCTAACTATATTTTCTACTTTCTCCATAGTATCTCACCAAGTATGGATAATGTGGTACTCTGTCAATTACCAAATTACATTACCTTTATTTTGGTACATTACAGCATTAACATTGGTCTTATTTTTAGAAAAAACTTCTCTTATAAAGAAAATATTTTTTACTTTACAAATACTTATTCTTTCAAAATTTATATTACAAGCTCATTCAATGGAATTTATGTATTATTTAATGTATTTAAGTCTCTTTATTCTTGTCTTTTTAGATAAAGTTTATTTTAATTTTAAAAAATATTTTTATGTACTACTTCCTATAATTATTACTATTGGGTATTTTTTAACAAAGTTTACTTCAGATAGATCTAGACTTTTTGATTATCTAAGTTTAGAAAAACTTCCTATACTCTATACACAAATCATGAAAGAAGGTTCTTTACTCGTAGTACATCACTACAATAGAGCTAACTCATCAATCAATGAACTCATGTATTTAATAGCCTTAAGTAGTATATTTTTTATGATATATCTTTTAATAACAAAATATCAAAATAAAACCATAGGTATACAACCTAGAATATTAATTTTTATTGGACTAAGCTCTCTATTCATACTCATACCACTGTATCAATTTTCAGGTGGATTATTTAGTATCATTACTAAAATGGTAGTTGTTAATAGGTTATATTATAGTTCTTCTTTATTTATATTATTACCCATATTTATTTATTCTATTATGACTTCATATCATACGAAGTTTAGATATATCAATTTGACTCTCTTCATCTCTTTACTATCTGTCTCTATATTTTCGAAACATAGTAATATAGTAACCCATAATTATTATAAAAATATTACTTCAATTAAAAATAGTTTTATAGAAAACAAAGTTGGATTTAATCTTTCAAAACAACAGATTAAAACTATCGGTACACTAATTCAAAATTATGAAGAAAAAAATTATACAGATAGGACAATTCAATATTATGTACGAGCAGATATTGCATTTATCCTAAAATATTTTTATAAAAAAAATGTATATTGGGAGGGAAGACGTGCTAACCCTGATTATCTAAGTATTTATCATAAAAATAAGGAAAATACCGATTACTTACATATCTTATTTAAAATCCCAAAAGATTTTCCTAGTTATCAACCTTACTTATAATCTAAATATTATATAATACTTACACAAAATAAAGGAATGCTAAAAAGATGATTATAGATAAGCGTATTATAAACTTCATCGTTACAATAGTTCTTACCTTCTTAACTTTTTCATGGACTTATTGGATCTTTCATAAATCAATACAGATAGATATTATTCTAACTGTTGCTTCCATACGATTGTTAACTTCTTTTTTTATCTTTAAAGACTTTTCCCTCTCTTGGAGTAAAGCAACACCGAAAACATTTCTTATCAAAAGTATTGTTTATATAACCGCTTTTCTCATTTACATGCCATTTTACTATGATAAAACGCTTTATCTATACTTTTTCATTTCTGAACTTTTTGTTTATTTATTTAGTATTAATTTCTTAGTGTATACTTATCATTACTATATTAATCGAAGTAGTATTAAAAAAACGAAAAATGTTATTATTTATGGTGCAGGTAATGCAGGAATGAAGCTCAAACAAGACTTTGAATCTGGGAAATTCCGAGTTACCTATTTTGTTGATGACAATAAAGCTTTACAAACAAGAAGTGTAGACTCTATTAAAATTCTTTCGAAAGAAAAACTTATTCAAAAACTTGCATTAGCAGATGAAAAATGTGATTTACTTGTCATTGCCATGCCTTCATCTTCCCAAGAAAAGATAAAAGACATTTATAACTCTCTTAGTCAATATTTTATTGAAATTAAAATTTTACCTTCACTAGAAAATATTCTCAATAATAAATTATTTTCCCAACAGTTAAAAGACATTTCTGTGGCCGATTTGTTAGCACGTCATCCACAAGACTTAGATAAAGAAAAAATTGCTTCATTTATTGAAAATAAAACGATTTTAATTACAGGTGCAGGAGGTAGTATTGGTTCAGAGCTAGTACGGCAATGTATTAAGTTTAAAGCTAAAAAAATTATCTTATTAGACCATAGTGAATATAATCTTTATCAAATAGATCAAGAAATACAGGAAACTATAGAAATTATCCCTATTATGCAATCTGTTATTAATAAAAACTTACTTCAAAAAACATTTGAACGCTATAATCCTCAAATTGTTATTCATGCAGCAGCCTATAAGCATGTCCCCATGGTCGAGGCTAATATGGAAGAAGCCATTATCAACAATGTTATAGGGACTAAAAACTGTATTGATTTAGCCATAGAGCATAAAGTAGAAAAATTTGTTTTAATCTCTACAGATAAGGCTGTACGACCCACCAATGTGATGGGAGCTACCAAAAGAATATGTGAACTGTATGCACAAAATGTTAAAAGTTATGATACGGATATAGTCGCTGTTCGATTTGGTAATGTGTTGGGTTCAAGTGGTTCGGTGATACCCAAATTTAAAGACCAAATAGAGCAAGGGATAGACCTAACCGTGACCCATCCTGATATTACTCGATACTTTATGCTCATTCCTGAAGCTTGTGAACTTGTATTACAAGCTGGAGCAATAGGCTCAGGAGGAGAGATATTTATCTTGGATATGGGGGAACCGATTAAAATTGTAGATTTAGCTAAAAAGATGATTGAACTCTCTGAAAATACTACTATTAGTATTAGATTTACAGGATTACGTCCTGGAGAAAAACTCTATGAAGAACTACTTATCCATGATAGTAATATTAATACTCAATATGATTCTATTACTATTGCTAGTTCCACCTATTACAATATAGAACAACTCAATACTGATATTGATACTTTGATACATTCTGATGAGAAGATTAAAAATCTTAAAAAGATAGTCATTGAATTTAATCATATGGAAAACATATAGATACTAAATGCTATAATTTCGCCTATACAATAATAAAGAAGGAATACCTTATACAATGACACAAGAAAATAATAAAATAGAAGATGATACTATTGACCTACGAGAGCTCTTTTTTAAACTTAAAAAAAGAAAAAATATTATTATCTCAATCGTAATAATATTTACACTTTTGGCGATACTCTATGCTTTTTTTATTGCTAAACCTGTTTATTCTGTCAAAGCCGTGATAGAAATAGGTATACTTGATGATGAACCTATTGATGATATTAATAGTGTACAACAAAAATTATCTTATCTATATAAAGTAAATACCAAAGGTATTAAACATACTCTACCCTTGGTTAAATCTATCACTGCTTCAAAAAAAATCAAAAAATATTCTCTTTATCACAGTACATGGCAATACTAATGAAGAAGCATCTCACTATATTCAATCCGTTATCCATAAGATTAAAGATGAATATCAAGCAAAGACCAATGCACATATCAATAATCAACAAGAATTAATAAAACAACTACATTTAGATATTAAAGAAAATAATAATACTATAAAACTCATGAAAGAAGAGTTGATACTCTATAAAGAAAAATTATTTCACTTAAAGGTGCAGATGCTGCTCTAGCGGGTATTTATGCCTTACAAATAGGTCAAAGAGAAACACAACTTCAAGAAGTAATAAGATATATTTCAACATTAAAAAATAAAAATTTAAAATACCAACATTCACTTTCACCTGTGATGATCAAACCTACTCGTATTGTAGGAGATATTGAAATTATGGAAAATCCGATCAAGCCTCAAAAAATAATGATGATAATTATTACTTTTATGCTTAGTTTACTCTTTTCTATATTTTTAGCACTTATTCTAGATTTATTTAAAAAGAAAGAAGAATCATGAAAAAACATATATTACTCACAGGCTGTGCAGGATTTATAGGGTCAAACTTTGTGCCTTATTTCTTAGATAAATATCCAGACTATACAGTGATTAATCTAGACTTACTCACTTATGCAGGAGATTTAGCCAACCTCAAAGAAGTAGAAAGTAATGACAATTATAAATTTATCAAAGGCAATATCTGTAACCGTGATTTAATGGAATTTATCTTTGCTGAGTACGATATACAAGGGGTTATTCACTTTGCCGCTGAGAGCCATGTAGATAATTCTATCAAAAACCCTGAAGTGTTTATGCAAACCAATGTCAATGGTACATTTACGCTACTTGATGTTGCCTATAAATACTGGATGGACAAACCTTTTAGCAAAAAAGAAGGCTATGAAGCTTGTCGTTTTCATCATATCTCCACCGATGAAGTCTATGGTACACTCAATGAGACCGATTTATTTACCGAAGAAACGCCTTATGCTCCCAACTCTCCCTACTCTGCTTCTAAAGCGTCTAGCGATATGATAGTCCGTAGCTACCAAGAAACTTACGGTATGAACACGGTCATTACCAATTGTTCAAATAACTATGGTCCAAAGCAACATGATGAAAAGCTTATTCCTACGATTATCAGAAAAGCTTTAGCACTTGAAGCTATTCCTATCTATGGAGATGGTAAAAATATCCGTGATTGGCTGTATGTCTTAGACCATTGTAAAGGCATTGACCTCGTCTATCATACAGGAAAAGAAGGCAATGTCTATAATATCGGTGGACGCAATGAACGCACAAACTTACAAATAGTAGATGCTATTTGTTCTATCTTAGATACAAAAGTACCAAGAGAAAAGTCCTATAAAGACTTAATCACTTTTGTAGAAGACAGAGCAGGACATGATAGACGCTACGCCATTGATGCGACCAAACTCGAAACTGACCTTGGCTGGAAAGCCGATGAGAACTTTGATACAGGTATAGTCAAAACCATTGATTGGTATTTGAATAAGTATGGAGTCAATTAATTGTTCACTTTTTTAAAGGCTATCTTCCAAAGTAAAACACTCTTATGGTCTTTAACCAAAAATGAATTTAAGCAAAGATATGTAGGCAATTTTCTTGGAATGCTTTGGGCATTTATACAACCTGCTGCGATGATAGGTATCTTTTGGTTTGTTTTTCAAGTAGGGTTCAAATCCAAGCCTGTGGATAACTTCCCATTTATTTTATGGCTCGTTGCAGGTATGTTTCCATGGTTCTACTTTGCAGAAGCACTTTCTATGGGGACAAATGCTATTCTTAGCAATGCATTTCTTGTCAAAAAAGTGGTATTTCGTGTGAGTCTCTTGCCTATTATTCCTATACTTTCAGCCCTTGCTATTCATATTTTCTTTATCTTCTTTATGTTTGCTATGTTTATCTATTATGGCTATCGTCCTGAAATATATTGGATACAGCTCCCCTATTATGTCATCGCTTCGTCTATTTTACTCTTGGGTCTCTCATGGCTTACCTCTTCTATTGTCGTATTTTTCAAAGATATGGGACAATTTGTAGCCATTGTCATTCAGTTTGGATTTTGGCTTACCCCTATTTTTTGGTCACTCAAAATGGTACCAGAACAGTACCACTGGATTATACAACTCAACCCCATGGTCTATATCATTGATGGTTACCGTAATTCTATGATATATCACCATTGGTTTTGGGAAGATATATCTATGATGCTCTATTTTTGGACAATCACCCTTTTGATATTTATCATCGGTGGCGTAACCTTTAGAAAGCTCAAACCTCACTTCGCGGATGTACTCTAATGCAAGATATTGCTATCAATGTTAATAACCTAACAAAAATTTACCCACTCTACGACAAGCCAAAAGACAGGCTAAAAGAAGCATTAAACCCTTTCAAAAAGTCCTACCATCATGATTTTTATGCCATAAAGGATATAAATTTACAGATAAGACAAGGTGAAACCCTTGGTATTATCGGTAAAAATGGTGCAGGTAAATCTACCCTTCTCAAAATGATTACAGGGGTTCTTACCCCAAGCACAGGAGACATCCAAACCAAAGGAAGCATCGCTTCTTTGCTAGAATTAGGTGCTGGATTTAACCCAGAGATGACAGGTATGGAAAATATCTACCTCAACGGGACACTCATGGGCTTTAGCCACGAAGAGATGACAAGTAAAATAGAGGCTATCTTAGCCTTTGCAGATATTGGTGAATTCATTCACCAACCTGTCAAGATGTATAGCTCAGGGATGTTCGCACGATTAGCCTTTTCGGTTTCTATCAATGTAGAACCTGATATCTTGATTGTAGATGAGGCACTGAGCGTGGGAGATATGGCATTTCAAATGAAATGTTTTAAAAAGTTCCAAGATTTCCAAGCCCAAGGTCGCACTATCCTCTTTGTCACCCACGCACTTGATACCGTACTTAGGTACTGTAATAGAGGTATCGTTATAGATGGAGGGAAACTCGTCTTTGATGGTTCACCCAAATTTGCCGTAGATGCCTTTAAAAAAGTACTCTCTAATGATTTTTATGAAAAAGAAGATGAAAATCAAGCAGAAGCTATAGACCTTCAAGATAATAGTAAACTCCTCAAAGACTTTTTTGAGTCACACAAAGAGTTAGATAGATATGGCAATGGCAAAGCCAGTATCATAGACTATGGTACACTCGATAAAAAAGGCAGACCTTCCAATATTATTGATTATAACAGTGAATTTCAAATTATTATGAAAGTCAAATTTTCTGAGAGTATCATCGCCCCTATCTTTGCCTTTACACTCAAAGACTCCAAAGGACTAGAACTCACAGGTACCAATACCAATATGAAATATGTCAGCACAGGTACTTATAGCAAAGACCAAATCGTCACTATCTCTTTTAAACAAAAAGCCAATCTACAGTTAGGTTCTTACGCTCTTTCCCTAGGTTGTGTAAGCATTAACGACACAGGTGTAGAAGTCTATAGCCGTATCTATGATGCCATACTCTTTGATATTATAGGTTCAGCACAGATGGTGGGATTATTTGACTTACAAAGTGAGATAAGTATTGCACACTAGGCATCTCATAGCTTTTTTGCTCATCATCCTAGCTATTTTTTCTACCCATCCTCTACTTATCTACCCCTTTGATATTTATACCCACTTACAGTGGATAGATGAACAATCTTTCTCTACAGATGCTCCTTCTACACGCTATATGTGGCACTATATATGGTCAAATATCTTTGATTTTCTCTATATCACGAACCAAGACATATTGTTACGTGCCTATATCATTCACTATACGCAATTTATCCTTACTTTTATCATCATTTTTTATGTCAGTCGTACTTTTATTCAAAATCTTTTTACCCCTATCTCAACAACGCTTCTCAATGATGTAGCACTATGGTCTTCTCTTGTGTGGTTTACCCTGCTCTCCACCTATTCTGTCAACCATCATGAAATTTGGATAGTATGGTACTCTGTCAATTACCAAATTAGTTTAGTCTTTACACTCTTCATACTCGCTATGAGTATTTCACTTATTTTTGAGACACTTAGTCTTAGTAAAAAAATATTTTATATTCTCATGATTTTAGGCTTCTCTTATATTATCATTCGCATACATGCTATGGAATATATCTATTATATGATGTATTTGGGCGTATTACTGCTCATACATATAGATATAATTCTCAAATGGTTCAAAACGCATATTTATATAGCCTTTGCTATGCTTATCCTTAGTAGTATTTCAATTTGGCAATTAGCCCCCTATTTACAGCACTATATTTATGCCAAATCCAAACTATTGTCTTATCTTAGTTGGGATAGGCTACCTTTACTGCTTGATGAGATTGAGAAACATGGGGATACTATACTTTCTCATTACAATAAAGCCTCCACAACACTCAATACTTTCATCTATCTTTCTTTATTTTTGATTCTTGTTTTTGGATTTATACTACTCTATAAATCTTATAAAAAGTCTCTTCTTCACATCAATATACGCTTAGTCCTCTTTATTTTTATGTCTTCCCTCTTTATACTCATCCCACTCTTTCAATACTCTGCTGGATTGGCAGGACTCTTGACTTATGACACTGTATCTCATAGGTTTTATTTTAGTTCCCTACTATTTTTAATCGTCCCTAGTTTTGTTTTATACATTATGTTTAGTTTTAAGACAAGTAAACTTTATATATTTCATACTTCGATGATAGTGATTTTTATGACTACACTGCTATATTCAAAACATCTCTCTGCTAACTCCAATTATTATAAAAATATTCGTTCTTTTACACATATGTTTATCCAAGATAAAAGAGCCTTTAATCTCAACTCAGCACAAATTGTTGCTATTGGGGCACAGCTCAACGCGTATCAAACCCAACATACACAGAGCAAAGCTCTGTACTATTATGCCCGTGATGATATAGCCTTTGTCATTAAATTTATCTATAGAAAACCTGTACTCTATCAAAGACGAGGAAGCAAAGACTATCAAAAAAGCTTCCAACAACATAGTGATAAAAACGCTCATGCTATACTGTTTGAAATACCAAAAGCGTTTCCTCCGTATCAAAGATATATCTCACGCCCTGCATTACAGTAAGTTCATAGAACAATAACACTATAATAGCGACATATAAATCACCAAAATAGAATATATAAAGAGATAAAATGAGTGCTATACTAAACTTAGAATTTTATACAGGAACAGACCACTATAGTGATGGTGACATAGAGGATGAGTTATTAAAAATTGTCAAGAATAATGATGATTTTGGTGATATTTTAGCCAAAGATAGCAGATGGCCTATACTTTACCATCTCTCACCTATTAGACAAAATATCATTAATTGGTATCCTTTTAAAGACCATGCTACTTGTTTGGAGATTGGTGCTGGGTGTGGGGCTATTACGGGTGCTTTGTGTGATAGTTTAGCCAAGGTAACAGCTGTAGAACTCTCACAAAGAAGAGCAAATATCAATTATGAACGACACAAAGACTATGATAATCTTGAAATTATCGTAGCAAACCTCAATGATGTCGTCTTTGCTCAGAAGTTTGATTATATTACGCTCAATGGTGTACTCGAATATGCAGGGTCATTTACCAAAACAGATAATCCTTACGAAGACTTTTTAAAACAAATCAAAAGCTATTTAAAGCCTGATGGAAAGCTCATTATTGCTATAGAAAACCGTTATGGACTCAAATATTTTGCAGGGGCAAAAGAAGACCATACCTCTATAGCCTTTGATGGACTTACAGGCTACCAAGATACAGATACTGTGCGTACCTTTGGTAAGCAAGAGTTAGAAAACCTACTCACACAAAGTGGTTATACAAGTCAAGACTTTTATTACCCTCATCCTGATTATAAGATGCCTATGGAGATTTATTCACCTGAGTGGTTGCCAAGTAGCACAACCCCTCTCTCTCCTCCACCCAATTTTGACTATGAACGCTATACACTGTTTAATGAAAGTGATGCATACGCAGGAATTATAGAGAATGGTCAGTATGAATTTTTTGCCAATTCATTTTTAGTTATATGTGGAGAATAGATGAAAATTTTATATGTAAAAAACAACTCTGAAAGAGCCAAAGAGTTTCAATTAAAAACCATTATATTTGAACAAGAGGGTAAAAAGTATATCAAGAAACAAGCCTTAACTTCAGAAGCGATACCTCATCTAAAAAAAATGAAAGAGAGTTATACCAAGCTCACCAATGCGATTGTCCATCCTAAGCTTAAACTAGCTCCCATTATAGATGAAACAGCCAATAGTTTGACCTTTGAATTTATAGAGGGTCAGAGTTTAGAAAAGAAATACACTCAGGTAAAGAAGCAAAGTCCAAAGGCTCAAGAAGAAGTCCTTGATAGCTACATTGAGCTGGTACGTACGGCATTTAAAACTACCAAGGGAAACAGCTCTATAATAGATGACAAAGCATACCAAACACTCTTTGGTGCTTTAGATTTTTCAGCCATCAAAGAAGATGAGATGTATTTTGATAGCGTTTCTAATATTGACTTGATTTTGTCCAATATTATTTATGCTAAGGAAAATATCTATTTGATAGACTATGAATGGGTTTTTGATGTTAACTTGCCTATTAATTACATTATCAATAGAACACTATTGATGCTAGAGGGAGTCAAAGATAATCCCAAATATATACTCAATCACTCTTTTCTTTATCTCAAAATGGAGAGACACTTTGTAGATAAGTATGTCATGCACGATGGGTTTTATTTTCAACGCCACCAATATATCAAAATAAATGCACCTATCGTCAAATATATTGAAGGTAAAGAGGCACATATTAAAGCACTCGTTACCCATGCACAAAATCAAGAAAAGCATATCAAAAGTTTGGACTCGGCTATAGAGATAAGAGATGAACAAATTTCATTTTTATTTAAGATTACAGATTCATTGCGTATCAAAAGTAGAATTAAAAAATATTTACCTCAAAGCTTGTTAAAAAAACTAGGCTTTACTCAGAATACTGCTATTAATATGCAAGAGTATCCTTTGCCCAATCCTGAGGATATAGAAGGAAACACGCAGATTCCCTATAGTTATCATAGCCCTCAAATTAATGCTAAAATACAAAATACACTCGCATCATTTCAATGTACGCCTCTCATTTCTATCATTATGCCTGTGTATAATGTAGATACGCAATGGCTTGATTTGGCGATTGCGTCTATTGAAGCACAATGGTATAAACATTGGGAACTTTGTATAGCTGATGATAAAAGTACCAACCAAGATACCTTAAGTTATCTGAAGAATATCAATAATCCTAAGATTAAAGTGACCTATTTAGACATCAATCTCAATATCTCAGGAGCTTCCAATACTGCGTTGAAGTTGGCTACAGGAGAATATATTGCACTCATGGACAATGATGATGAGATTAGCCCTGATGCACTCTATGAAATGGTCAAGGTTATCAATGAAAAAGATGCTGATTTTATCTATAGTGATGAAGACTTTATCTCTATGGAGGGTGAATTTATCAATCCTCATTTCAAGCCAGACTTCTCTCCTGATTTGTTACTCTCACATAATTATATTACCCATTTTACCTGCTTCAAGAAATCATTATTAGATAAAGTGGGTCTTTTTGATAGCTATTTTGATGGTTCACAAGACTATGATTTATTTTTACGCCTGACTGAACAGACATCAAATATACATCATATCCAAAAAGTATTGTACCATTGGCGAATGCTAGAGACTTCAACCTCTGCTAACTCTGAAGCCAAACCTGAAGCCATAGGGAGAGGAAGATTAGCCCTTGAAGCAACTATAAAACGTCGAAAGTTAGATGCTACGGTAGAACATGCTAATCTCAATCATTATTTTAGAGTCAAATATACTATTAAAGATGAGCCTCTAGTGAGTATCATCATGCCTTTCAAAGATAGACCTGAGCTTTTGGAACTGTCTATCAACTCTGTACTAAAACACTCTAGCTATAAAAACTATGAAATCATTGGTATTAGCTAACAATAGCCAAGAAAGAACGACCTTTGAGATGATGGCAACCCTAGAAGCCAAAGATGATAGGGTCTCTTTTTATGAATATAATACAGAGTTTAATTATGCCGACATCAATAACCACGCCGTTAATACCTATGCCAAAGGTGAGCATATTTTATTGCTCAACAATGATATAGAGATTATTTCTGCTGATTGGATAGAGTCTATGCTTGAATTTTCACAAAGAGCTGATGTAGGCTGTGTAGGAGCAAAACTTTTTTATCCCAATGAGACCGTACAACACGCAGGGATTATCATAGGACTAGGTGGCTATGCTGCCCATTCACATAGAAAGTTCGCTCGTACAGCAACGGGATATTTTAATAGACTCAACATTGTCCAAAATATCTCTTGTGTCACGGCTGCGTGTTTGATGATAAAAAAGTCTGTCTATCAAGAAATAGACGGCATGAACGCTGTAGAATTTAAGATAGGGTACAATGATGTAGATTTCAACCTACGCGTCAGAGAAAAAGGCTATCTCAATATCTTTACCCCGTATGCACAAATGTATCACCATGAATCACTCTCACGAGGAGAAGACAATACCCCTGAAAAAATCGCACGATTTCAGACAGAAAAAGATGCCCTCTTTGCTAGACATAAAGAGATACTCACCAAAGGTGACCCCTATTATAATAGCAATCTCACCCTTGACAAAGAGGACTTTAGCCTATGTTAAATCTCAATACTTCTTACCTCAAATATACTGCCTTAGGCTTTTTGGCTATTCTCCTCGTCTTTGTAGCACTCCTTTATAAGCAAAATAGCATTACTATACTCGTCACCATGCACACACCTCAGCAAAATATTCTAAATCCCAAAATCTACTTTTCGGGAGAAAATGAAGGATACAGTGAATATAATTCTCGCATTCCTTTTGATATCAAAAATCAAGTCTATCGCTTTGATATTCCCAATATTAATGTGATAAAAAATCTTCGTTTTGACCCTAGCACACGCATCAATAAAGATATCCTTATTCGTGAGATTAAGATTATTCGCGTCAATTGGTTTAAAACGATACGTTATAAGGTAGCCCTTTCTAGCATTCATAAGTATGAACAAATAGCAAACTTTAAAACGCTAAGCAAAGGAGTTGAGTTTTCTACTCTAGGTAATGACCCTCAACTTCATCTCAAATTCCAAGCACACAAAGTCTCTAAAAGCTATCCTTTACCCCTCAGTACACTCTTGATGGCTTTGATTATCGTGATGATTTTGTTTTATCTAAGACAGCTGTACCGTACCCAAGCATTGTCCGAATCTCTCAATACCAAAGTGATACTCTATACGCTCTTTTTGGGATTTATCCTCTTTAAAACGCTCTATTACAAAGAGAATATTCGCTTTGGTTACCCTCCTGATGAGCTTATGCACCTCAAATATATACAATATGTAGAAAAACATCCCCAAATAGTTCCTGCCTTTGAAAAGATGCCACACTATCTCAGTCACCCTCCTTTGTATTATCAATTTCTCTCTTTGGTATCAGATAAAAATGTATCGACCAAAGAGAATATACGTCAATATAGAACTTTGAGTATGATGCTCTATATTCTCACTGTTGTACTGATTTTGTATTTAGGATTCTCTTCTTCTCTTGGTGTCGTGGGACATTTGGTATATCTCTCTGTGCTAAGTTCTATCCCCATGCATAGTTACTTGGGGGGTAGTATTACCAATGATACCCTAGGAATGCTAGGAGGGATTATATTTATATTAGGGATGAAACGTCTCCTTCAAAAGCGTTATAGTACCTTGACCTATTTGATTATTGGTCTAGGGATATTTATCGCCTACTTTGCCAAACTCACGGCTGCACTTTTGATATTCTTTGCCTTAGTCTTTTTCTTGGCATATATGATTTTGACCAAATCATGGATAGTCTTCAAAAAGAGAGATGTACTTTTGATGGCTCTCATACTCATCCCTATTCTCTATTATCAGCTCTCCATCATGATGCAATACCATGCCTTAGTCCCTACCTATAATGCTACACAACCAGAAGCCTATCTCAAATCAGGTTTTTTTGTGCCTGAAGCGTCTCGCTTACACCTAAGTCCTACACAATGGTTTGAACGGATGCTACACTATATCCAAGGAGGTTGGTTTGGTATCCACTCACATCACTCTTTTGGACATGCACAATGGAGTGGAGTATTAGGATTAGTACTCGCACATATTTTAGCCCTATTCGCATTTTTCTTTAGATGTAAAGAAGAAAACCGTAGCTATTGTCTCCTTGGCAAGATGACACTTTTTGCTGTTTTTTCCGTCTTAGTCGTACAATTTATATTTTCTTACAAATCACATCTTTCGGCAGGATATTTAGGAGGATTACAACCTCGTTATTTATTGCCTTTTATGTTTGCCTTTGCTATAATGGCATCACTATTTGTAGAACGATTTAAACAATACTTTTTATTTAATCTTGTCATTATTGCTATGTGTATCCATGCAATATATTCAGATTTCTTTTATTTTCTACAATACTATCAATAAGGCATTTATAAATGAAACTCATAATTCAAATACCCTGTTACAATGAAGCAGACACTTTAGCTATCTCTTTAAATGCTCTGCCTCGGCAAGTCGAAGGATTTGATACAGTAGAATGGCTCATCATCAATGATGGTAGCACCGATGATACCGTCAAAGTTGCCAAAAAATGTGGCGTTGACCATATTGTCAATTTCAAGAAAAATCAAGGCTTAGCCAAAGGCTTTATGGCAGGACTCAAAGAGTCTTTAGCCCAAGGTGCTGATGTGATTGTCAATACCGATGCAGATAATCAATATGAAGCCGATGACATTCCTAAACTTACTAAAGCTATCGTGGAGGGAACATCCGATTATGTCATTGGTGCAAGACCCATTGCAGACACAGAGCATTTTTCACCTACGAAGAAATTCCTACAAAAACTAGGCTCATGGGTGGTAAGAAAAGCCAGTAATACCGATATCCCCGATGCCCCTAGTGGCTTTCGGGCAATGAGCAAAGAGTGTGCTAAGCAACTCAATGTCTATAATAACTACACCTACACCCTAGAAACCATTATCCAAGCAGGGCAAAAAAATATGGCGATTACTTCTGTACCTATACGCACCAATCCAGACTTAAGACCCTCCAAACTACTCTCAAGTATTCCAAACTATATCAAAAAATCTGTAGTGACTATCGTGCGTATTTCCGTGGTCTATAAACCTTTCCAATTTTTTATGACCATGGCAGGGATACTTTTTGCCCTTGGCTTTATCCTAGGATTACGCTACCTCTACTTTATGCTCACAGGTGACGGCGAAGGACATACACAATCTGTAATTCTCGCAGGAGTACTGATGGGGATGGGCTTCCAAACAGGACTCATAGCATTTATTGCTGATTTACTCTCCGTCAATAGAAAGCTCCTCGAAGAAATCAAACTTCAGGCATCTCACCAATGAAAGTCCTCTTCACTTGTGCAGACAAGCCCACTATCTCACGCAATAGGTTTCACAGAAAAGTCTTAAGCGATACATTTTCTTACAGTGAATGTATCTCAAAAGGCAAGGGCTACGCCTCTAGGATTCCTAGTATTTTACTCAGACTTCCCTTTGCTATGATAGGTAAAGATGCATATTTTGTGGGGTATATGGGACATTTTTTAGTGATTATTATGAGACTATTTACCAAAAAACCTATAGTCTTTGATTTTTATCTTTCTATTTTTGATGTGATGTGTAATGATAGAAAGCTCTATAAACCTAATAGTCTCCTAGGTAAACTCACCTATTGGATGGAGAAAAAATCTTTAGAAAAAGCCGATTATATCATTGTAGATACCCAAAAACTTATTGATACACTCTGTGCTGAATATAGCATTGATAAAGATAAGTTTGTATCTGTGCCTCTAACTATCAATGAAGAAAATGTCTTTCCCAAAGAGGTCAAAAGATACA
This sequence comes from Sulfurovum sp., assembly GCA_030949325.1. Taxonomy (GTDB): domain Bacteria; phylum Campylobacterota; class Campylobacteria; order Campylobacterales; family Sulfurovaceae; genus Sulfurovum. The sequence goes on along the minus strand of JAUZSQ010000087.1, from coordinate 4,089 downwards.
AAGAAGTCTTTACTGTACTTTATGTAGGAAGTTATATTCCTCTTCATGGTACAAGCGTCATCATGGAAGCGAGTAAAATACTACAAGACTTAGGCGAAGATATAGCTATTTTGATGATAGGCAAAGGTCCCGATTATCAAAACTGTCAAGACCTTGTAACACAATATCAACTCAAAAATATAAAATTTAAAGGCTATATGTCACTAGCAGAACTCAATTACTATTATAATGCTACTGATATAAACCTAGGACTTTTCAATAGTGGAGAACGAGCCAATGCAGTCGTACTCAATAAAACCAATGATTCTTTCAGGGTAGGAAAAGCACATCTTACTCTAGCCACCGATGCGATGCAAGAATCCTTTAGCGACAATGAAGACATCTTTTATGTACAAGATATAGACCCTCAGACACTAGCCAATCGTATCATAGAGATTAAAAATAACCCTTCTTTACTTGTCTCTGTTGGCAAAAATGCCTTAAAATCCTATGATAAGAAACTCAGTAATGCCAAAGCCACTCAGATACTAGAAGATGCTATCTTTTCTACACTCCAATCTCAGATAAAATAAGTTATTTTGAATAAAGCAAAAATCAAAAGCATTGCCTACTTCCTAGGCAAGACCTTAGGTTTTTTGGGGCTTATCTTTGTATTTTATACCCTAGCACAAGAATATACCTTGGCTTCTTTTACCCAACAGTTTATTGCATTTTTAGCTATTTTACCTCTACTTATTGTACTCAATATCATCTCAGTCCTTATTGGTATTTATGCTTGGCATCAGATGCTTTTACACTATAGTTCGCATAGATTTGAGTATATGCTCTCGTATTACTACTTTTCCAAAACAGAAATAGCCAAATATCTGCCAGGGAATATATTTCACTTTATAGGTCGTCAAGCCCTTGCTTCAAAGCTAGATATTACACAAAAACACATGGCACAAATCTCCTTGCTGTTTGCATTGTTACTTTTGACAGGTACACTCATTACAGGGACAGCCTTTGCGTTCTTGTCCCAAGCAATACCTCTGTTTATCTTGACTTTATTGGGCATATCTAGTATCATAAGCCTTATGAGTTTAGGCTATATTTATCCCTCCTTTCCACTAAGCAAAAAAGTCTCTATGCACCTCTATTTGGCTCTCTCCATTGCCATGCAAGGCATCATGCTTGGGATTATCGTGATGTATCAAAGTGAAGCTTTTGGCTATACTCTGTTTTTCCAATGTGTGAGCATTTATACAATAAGTTGGCTTATAGGCTTTGTCACACCTGGGGCATCAGGTGGATTGGGTGTACGAGAAGGGGTATTTATCGCTATTGTCACGTACTTAGCGATACAAGTTGATAGCAATATCATTATATTTTCGGTATTGCTTGTCAGGCTCATAAATATAAGTGTCGATGTCCTACTCTATCTTTGGACATTTATACTAGAAAATAAGATTAAGGAAGTAAAAATATGAAAATATCCGTCATTGGTACAGGCTATGTTGGGCTAGTAAGTGGTGCATGTTTTGCACAAATGGGAAACACCGTCACCTGTGTAGATATAGATGAGCAAAAAATAGCCTCTCTCAAAGAGGGTCATCTACCTATTTACGAACCAGGGCTAGAAGAGATGGTTTTGCACAATTATAAAGCCAAAACCCTACACTTTACCACCCATGCCAAAGAGGCCATTGCTAGTTCTAAAATCTGTTTTATTGCCGTAGGTACACCCATGGGCGAAGATGGCTCTGCTGATTTACAATATGTCCTAAGCGTTGCCAAGACCATTGGCGAATCTATGCAAGAGTATCTCGTCATCGTAGATAAATCCACCGTACCCGTAGGCACTGCCGATAAAGTACGCCAAACTATTCAAGAAGCTTTAGATGCTCGTGCTGTGACTATTGAATTTGACATCGTGAGTAATCCAGAGTTTCTCAAAGAAGGTGCTGCTATTGCTGATTTTATGCGTCCTGACCGTGTAGTCATTGGTGCTGACAATCAAAAAGCCTTAGACATCATGCATGACCTTTATGCCCCTTTTATGAAAACAAGAGATAGATTTATCTCTATGGACATCAAAGTGCAGAGATGACCAAATACACAGCCAACGCCATGTTAGCCACCAAAATTTCTTTTATGAATGAAATTGCCAATATCTGTGAACGCGTTGGAGCAGATGTCAATCAAGTACGCAATGGTATCGGTTCTGATTCTCGTATTGGCTATAGCTTTATCTACCCTGGTTGTGGATATGGTGGAAGCTGTTTCCCCAAAGATGTACAAGCCTTAGCCAAAACAGCCAAAGACTTCGGCTACACGCCCAAAATATTAGATGCCGTTGAAGCCGTCAATTATGCACAAAAGAATGTTATGGGAACAAAAGTTATTGACTATTTTGGAGAAGACCTCAAAGGCAAAACTTTCGCCATTTGGGGACTAGCCTTCAAACCAGAAACCGATGATATGAGAGAAGCTTCTTCCATCACTATCATCAATACTCTCACAAAACTAGGGGCAAAAATCGTAGCCTACGACCCAAAAGCCATAAAAGAAGCACAAAAGCATTATCTCAAAGACAACGCCTCTGTATCGTACGCCCACAGCAAATACGAAGCCCTCAAAAATGCTGATGCCGTTATCCTCGTCACAGAGTGGCAAGAGTTTAGAAGCCCTGATTTTGATGAGATGAAAAAACTACTCAAAAATCCTATTTTCTTTGATGGAAGAAACCAATTTAACAAAGAACGCATGAAAGAAATTGGATTTGAGTATTTTCAGATAGGGGTGTAGGTTTTTGTAGGTCGGTAGGCACAAGACCTACCCCTACAGGTTTTAGACTACCTTGTAATTAACAATTTTATAAATGCTATATCCCAAAGAGGCTATAGCAACAATGATTACTATGATTAATGCTATGGTGCTTATCATTATAAATCCCTTATTTCTCTTATGTGTTTTAATGTAGCTTTTACTACATATATCAGTCCAATACTTAAAAGTAATACAAATACTAAACCTATCCAAAAATAGATGTCTATATCAGATGATTTTTCTTTTTGTATCAAAACACCAATAAGTACAACAAGGAGTCCAATAATAACACTAAAGCCCACTCTTAAACTATTGAGTATCTCTTTTATCTCATCTATTCGTGCCATCTTAGATTATCCCTTAGTCACAAAAAATGTATTTCAACGAAACACATTATACCCTAAAAAACAAAAAACAATTATTGTCCATCTCTCACACAACGCACATAATAACTATAGTTCTTACGGTTAAAGTTGTCAATGCCATAGTAGAAATACACAACCCATGCATAGTCTGCATTGTCAGCATAAGTAGTGGCACTCCAATAATAGCTAGTAGAAAAATTAATAAAAATACTATTCATCGCAGGATTTTTAGTGCTTCTATCGGCTATATAATAGAGTTCGTTGAAGTTGGGTAATCTCCATCCTCCTCCGTCTAAATTGAGCGTTTCACAGTGCTCTATGGCTAATTGAAAAGAGAGCGTGATACTAGAGGCATGGGTATCGTCTTGCCACTCTAGACCTGTACTGTTATCTGTAACTATCTGCGTACTATCATCTCTACTAAAATCAGCCCAAAGTGATATGCTTGTTGTTATTATTAGTAGTAGTAGTAGTAATATTATTATTCTTCTTTTCATATTTTATTCCTCGTATTTATTGTAGGTTTCGTGTTAAATAAACCTTAAAATCTCATCCAAATATCCTAATAAGTTATATTAGGCTAAACCTAAATTTTTTATATATCTGCCACGATTTAAAAATCAAAAAAATTACTGTTTGGCTCTTACACAACGTATATAAAGATTATAATTTGTAAACTTACTTTTGTCATCTCCACCATAAAAATCCACACCCAATATAAAATATGCCGAACCATTAGTATAACTAGTAGAACTCCAATAAGTGCTAGAAGCTGTATTGTCAAAAATATTCTCATCTATGCTACAATACCTTAGCCCAAAAACCCCCTCTATAAGCCACCCTCTCACGAGAGTGAATCGCCCCTAAATTCGCCCAATCTTAATGGATACCTTCTGAATTAAATGCTTCGTTAGCT
>JAUZSQ010000086.1 GCA_030949325.1 Sulfurovum sp. | reverse complement strand
ATCAATAATATTTTTTCTAAAGGTGTTTTCGCTTCATTAAACTGTTCAGATACAGTTTTATCCTTATTAGATTCAAATATTTTTAATTTATTTGCTAGTTCTTCTGTTCTTTTTTTACTTTTTTCATCCCATATATCTGAGAGTAAAAAATATAATACATCTTCTTTAAAATCTTTAGAATGTATAGCAATATTAATTAGCCCATCATCCATCTTTTTCTTTAAACTCATATTATTTAGAGTAAAGGTTTTAAAATAATCGTAGATGTCTATATCTTGCTTTACTATCTCCTCCTCTAGCTTACAAAATAAGTGATAAGTATTATTACTTATTTTTCCATTTTTAGCAAAATAAAATAGAATTAAAAGTAATCCTCCATACGCATAAATTTTATTATAATCTACCTCATCAATATCTTCTATTTCTATCTTTTGAAAGTTATTAATTAAATTTTTTGAAAGAGTATTTAATTTAAAAATCTTTTGTTCTACTAGAGTTGAAGAAAGCTTTAAATCAGCCAACACTACATTACTATAAAGTTTTGAATCCTCATAAAAAACTTTTTTATCTTCATTGGATTTAAAAATCATGCTAGAAATAATAGACAAAGGCAATGGTGCCTTAACAAATAATATATCTATATTTTCTATATCAGGTAACTCAATATCTAACAATTTATTCTCTTCAACTTTTTTGACTATACCTGTTATTTTTCTTAAATCAATTTCAATAAGTATAGGAACTAAATCTTTCTCTTCACTCACAACATAAGTTAAAATATCTTTCCCAACTTCATTTTTAAAAATTGGAATATAGCCATCAACCAACTCCAAAACATCACTATAATACTTTTTGAATCCATTTGGACTACATATTAAACCTTGGGCAATTATCATTTTTAAATTTTCAGTATTGGTAGGAACAAACCATCTATCTTTTTTAACCATTAGTTAGCCTTTCTCTTTTCAGTATATTCTCATCACTTGGCAAAATATCTTCTACCCCACCTTTATAATTCTCACTCTTAAAAAACACCAATTTCTTAATAGCTCGTGAACTCATCACATAAAACCTTTTTTTCATGCTATCAATGTCATTATTATATATATTAAATCCATCTATAACAATAAAAACGATGTCAAATTCTAGTCCTTTTATGGATTTATCATTCAACACAAAAATTCCACTGTGTCCAAAATTTATATTTGGACTTGTCTTATTTTTAGATGAATACGTCGATATTAAAGCTCTTGGATTATCAAGCTTTACTTCCATATTTTCTAAGTTTTTTACATAAGTATCTCGAGAAGCATCATTGGCTACTACCACAGCTATTAAATTGCGATTATCTCTATCAAATTCTCTTAAAATTAATCTTACACAAGCTTCATCGTTATCATACTCAAATAAAGTTGGTGTTCCTAATAATGATTTAGATTCTAATGGAAGTTTAGGTTTTGGACTAGCAGGGTCAGTAAAAAAACTATTACTTAAAAATCCAATAGGATGTGAATTCCGATAGTTTTCTTTTAATTCAATTATATCTTCTGTCTCTAGTCCTAATAAGTCAGTAAGCTCTTGTCTACTTGAATTATTTTCAGTTATTTGTTGATTCTGGTCGGCAACAATAAAAAAATTTTCTATCCCAAAACACATTAATGACTCATAATATTTTGTTGGTTTATCTTGTCCTTCATCAATAATAACATGGAATGAACTCTCTTCTATTCCATTATCTTCTAAGTTCTTCATGACTTTATCATAATCAGGGTTTCTATCCCCCTCTTTCATATTGGGAATATACTCTTTAAATATCTTCCAATAAGCTTTTCCTAACCAACTGTCTAAGGTAAAGCTATTTAAATAAAACTTACTAATTGCTTGGTTGCTGTCAATAAAACTTTATTAAAAGTCAAGAAAGCATAATCACTATTTTTTTGATATTTCATTGTTCTAAGTAAAGCAACAACAGACTTTCCTGTGCCAGGTCCTCCAACTATTAAAAACTGACCATCTTCAGGAAGTCTTAAAACTCTATCTTGGTCTTTATTTAAATCATCAATTCCAAGGAAGTTTAAATTTGCGTTTTATCGTAGTTTTTTTATCTAAAACTTGAATCAGTTCTAATCGAGAATATTCATTATTTTCTCCATAACGTTTTTTTGCAACGAGACAGCACATCCCCTCAAATAATTCAATATCTTTCCAAGAACTATTTTTAGGCTTAGAAATAGTATAATACTCCTCATTTAATTCTATGAGAATATCTTTATTTAAGACTTTATTTATCACTATTTCATACTCATTATTTTCTTCTATTGGTAAGTTTTTTATCGCTATTTTAGCCATTACTATTGCCCTTTACAAACTCTAAAAAATTTGGAATTCCCAAATCCTCACTCCCTTTTACAAAAACTCTATCTAAAAATACATTGCTATACTCACAACTGGGTTCAGGAATCAAAGTACAAGCGTGACAAGCTGCTCGTTCAACCATGCTGGACCTTGACCTTCATGTTCTGTACAAACAGGATCAAGTGAACACCATTGTGCATGTTTAAAAACACCATCCATCAAAGTTAAAAACTCTTTTGGTTCTGCACTCTCTACAATTCCTCCCAAAGAACCAACAATATCAGCAACTGTCGTATAAATCAATATCCCTCCCATTTTTTTATCTCCTGAACTATAGATGCGTTCCTTTAAAGAAGCCGCTGGATATCCTGCTGTTGATTCTAGTTCTCTTATTAACAGATGAGATAAAGTATGTAAGAGTAAAAATCTAGGAGTAACTTCAATATCTGTATGCAAAGTAATCTCTGATTTTTCATAACGCTCTAAAATTTCATTGGCTCTTTTTCTTACAGAAGGAAGGGTTTCCCATTTTGACAATAGCTGTTCATCAATAGAGAAGAAAACTCCTTCTCCAAAAAGTTCTATAGCAGGTAACCAATCACTCTTTCCTACAATATCAGGAGGCACAAGATTTTCATCGTCTTCATTCTGTTGACCTCGCTTAAATCCTTTAAATACTTGTATCTCTCTCAAGCCTTGTAGCCACAATATGGTTACCAATCATCATTATAATTGCTTTTAAGTCACTTCCTATATTTTCATCTTTTAAAGCGTATAACTCTTTTGTTTTATGTACGGTAACAAAGTCCTCATCGTCAGCCACATTTTCAAACTCTTCCAAAAATGCTTCATATTCATCTTCTATCAAATCTCCAATGGTAAGATTTTCATCAAAATAAGGGTATCCATCTTTTATCGCTTTAAGTGATTTTTTTATCTCCTCAACACTGCAACGGTACTCTCTTGCAGCTTCTTTTAACTTAGCTTTTTTTCGTAATGGTATCTTTATACTCTCTATTTCACGACATAGTTTAGAGTTGTTAAAGAGTCTATCCACTATACTGGTTTTACTAATTCTTGATTCAGGAGGAATAACCAAAGCATTCACCCGTTCAGGTAAATAAACCCCTGGACTATTTACTTCTAAAATCTCAACAATATCATCATCTTCTAACTTTGGAGCTTTTGTATATATCCAAGGTTGGATACCATTAATAACTTTTAATTGTGATTTCTCATAATAATTACTGCTCTGACAACGATGACATCTTACAATGCGTTTTCCATTTGAATCTGTAGTCAATTTTAAATAATTTGATTCAAAATCTGATTTACACTCTTTATCTGATTTTAAATGACAAATATAGTGCCAAGGTACTTCACTTAAGTGTCCTTTATTGCTTACCGAACACCAAGTGGTCTGTTCCAACTGACTTTCACACACTTCACATAGTACATTTTCCGTCAATTGTTTATCTTGTTTTCCCCAAGGATTATTGTGCAGTAGTCCACACTTTTGACATTTTGCATAAACAGGAAACAACACAGCAGGAAGATAACTCCCCTCAATCTCTCCTCGCCCATTCTCTTGTGCTTTAGGTGGCATTCTAAGCTCTTTGTCTATCCCCAATGCCATAGAAACTCGTGTAACATAGGGAATAAGAACAGAGGTGATTTCATCTGATTTATTTGTCCAATAACGAATATCAGTGATAGCCATCAATTTATCTTCTGAACCACGCACTATTGCCCCAACTCCTGCATAAGACATTAAGTGAGAAAAGCGTACAGAGTATATTTTTGTCTATGCTTCATCTTTTAGCTTTACCCCTTTCAAAATTTTTACCAAAGCAGAACTTTCAACATTTCTCATTGATTGGAGTGTCTGCCATAAACCATTTTTCTCCTCAAAATTACAAATAAGATTATTAGAACCTCTATCTTTAGAGTTGTAAACCAATTTAATTTTATTCTTCTTGCAATAGTCAGCTTCATTCTCCCATTCTTTTAATAATTTATCTATATGATTCTCTACTTTTTTAATTATCTCTTTATTGTTCCCTATAGCTAAAGTACAACGATATTTCATCTCTTTTATAACTTTCTTTACCTCATCACTTTCCATGTTCAACTCTCCTGCCTTATCATTGCAGGAGAGACCAATATCACTATGTCGTATGGCTATAACCAACGCCGAATGTAATGCTCTTGACCTTGCCTGAAAAGTAAAAGGAGTCAAACTTGAAGGCTCAACAAAACGATAAAAAGAGTCATGATAAGAGCGAAAATTCTCATAATGAGATAAGCTTCTAGCTTGTGTTTTGTAATAGTTGATAAAAACCATACCAGGAGTTTCTCCTCTTCCTACACGACTACTTGCTTGTATATACTCTGCTGTAGTTAAAGGTTGTCCATTGATTATCATCAGTGCCAAACGGGAAACATCAAGACCTACCGAAATCATATTGGTTGCTAAAGCTACATCAATCGCTTGATTATCATCTTTATTTTTTCCCAATGCCTCAAATATTCCTGCATTCTCTTCAGCAGTTTGATTAGATGTTAAAGTTTTAACCTCTATATCTCGCAGGGGTAAATACTTATCAACAATCGCTTTAACATTAGGATTGTCAATTTTTTTGAAATCATCAAAACCTTTTAAGTTTTTACTATCAAGAAAATCAGGATAATGTTCATCTATCTCTTTCTTCATACTCTCTATCGTAAATTTAGTCAAATAAGATTTGATTCCACTTTGATAAAGTGTTCGACTATTTCCAACCCCTTTTAAACTTCCATGATAAACTATCTGCGTCCACCACTTATCCATATATTGTTCATCATCTTTAAATAGATGTATAGGATTGGATAACAATACTCCTGCTAAAGGTTCAAGACAATGTTGCCTATCTAGTAAGGGAGCTAAATATCCTATATACATTCTACCTGCCTTTTTTTCCAAAGGAATAGTTTTGGCAAAATAAGAATCATCATACCTAAGACCTGAGGGAGGAAATATTGCCATCTCTTTGGCAAAAAGTGTCTGTACCTGTTTTTGTGCATTTTTAATCGTTGCAGTAGAAGCAATATACTTTGCCCTCATGCCACGAGAGAGTAATACCGTCTCAATAGCTACCTCATAAAGACCAACAATCGACCCTAATGCACTAGCAATAAGATGTAGTTCATCTTGAATAATGAGTTCAGGAGGACGATTATTACCTTTACCAAAAAAATGACCTGCAGACTCTTCCCATGTCAGTCGTGCAAATTTATCAACGGTTGCGATAAGTAGGCTAGGAGGATTTATATAAAGAGCTTCATCTACTACGTTACAAGGAATAACATTGTCTAAAACTTTTCCAAAATCGCACATATTATGATGACAAGTAAAATGAAAACTATTTTGAGTTAAGATGTAATTTTTCTCAATAAAAGTAGTATTACACCAAGGACAAGCATGTAATACCAGTTTACTGTACTGCTTATCTTCCAATATTTTTGTAACTTGTCTAAAATTATTTGGAGAACTTGCACTCCCTACCCATAAGCCTATAGAGAAAGGTTCTCTACCCAAAATACCTTCTTTTTCTTGTCGTATCAACTCCAAAGCACATATTACTTTACTTGCTCGTAAAAACTGTTGCGAAGTCAATAATCTAAGCGTATAACGCATAATCGAAACCGTACCACCTGAACTATCAGGATACTTCAATCGTCTATAGATAAAAAGAAACGCCATCAATCCTAAATAGGCTTCTGTTTTACCACCACCCGTAGGAAACCAAATTAAATCAAGAGTATCTCTAAAATCACTCTCTTCATTCGTTGTAGATTCAAGAGTCATTAAGATAAATGCCAACTGAAAAGGTCTCCACTTATATTCTAACAAGTCCTTTTCAATGCCTCTGTTACTGTCACCTGAAATCCATTGTTTTAACATTGCTTCATTTGCTACTGCAAAAGAAATCATCGCATTCTTATCACTTTTTAATAAATCAACACCTTGTTGCATTCTTGTTTTAGCCATGCTTAACTTTTTGACAATCTCTTTGGCAGTCTCTTTATCTTCATCTTCTTCTTGATTTGCTTGTATTTCTTGATTTAATATCCAAGCATCATAATCATTTACAAAAATATTAAGGGTATCAATAACACTATCATCTTCTTCACAGTTTTGTAGGAAATTAAATTCTAAAACTTTATCAGTGTTACCACCTGTATCAGCTGTTACCTGTGGCACTTCAACGGTAGGTAAGAAATCTGTCCATATTTCCATTTTACTATGTTTATTTCTTTTCCAATTTACAGCTGTACCATGACCAATAGCATAAATATACAAATCTTTATATCGTAATTCTATTTCTTTCTCTTCTTCAGTCAACAATGCTTTATCTTTAGCAGGATAAACATCAATAATACCCTCTTCAACAATACATTTAAATTCTACTTCAAAAAGTGTGTGACGATTTTGTTCAAGATGAAACTTTTTACCCGTTATATTTGGATCTATTTTCTTATTATTAGACATCGTAATAGTTACAATATATCCCTCCCGATAAGGTCTCCATAATGCATCTATTCTAGCTTTTTTATCAAAAATTTTATACTGTTTAGCACCATTTAATGAAAATTCTACCTCTTTACCATCATCTGCTAAATAGGATTTTTCCCACACTTGTTTCACAAATTTTTGATTAAACTCATCTCTATTGTCTTTATCTGTATAAGAAACTGCACTATAGAATACTCTTAACTTAATATTTTGACCCACAATAAAAAATGAAAATCCTGCTGAAGAAGGGGGAATATATCTGTTCATTTTTTTAGGTTCAAGAGTAGAATCAATTTCTTCTTCTATTTCAGTTGATAAAATTGGAAAAAGGAAACCTGTAAAAAATCTCTTTAAGGGTGTCTCTCCCACTAAAAGATTGTCTTTTAATTGAGTTCCTATCAGTTGTTGCTTTGTTAAAGTTATAAATTGTTCTCTCTTTTCTTGTAAATTCAAAATTTTCCTATACTATAATATATCTTAACAAATATTATATTATTAAAAATAGTAGATTTTACTTATTTATGGAATGTTTAAGAAGAAATATAAATAGAAAGGGAAAAAGTAATTATTTTTTCAAACCTAAAATGGTCTGAAAAATTTTAACAAAATAAAGAGGGCTAGGCTACTTTTAGAAATATTTACTAGCTTATCCTCTCTCATTAAGTTCTATTAGGCTATCCCAATGCAATAATACTATAATTTTTATTGTAAAACATCCTGTATCTTAGGTAGTTTTAGCATAAGTTTGATGATTATTATGTTGTGATAGCCTTAACATAATTTTATACAAGGGTTATCTTACTTGGAGAGTATTTTTTAAATAAAGTTTTACATTCTCGATTGAGAATCCATTACAACGAAAAATCGTTATAACGAGGGAAAAAATCGTGGGAATAGCATTAACCCAACCTAAGAAGTCAGTGTATTTTTTATCTTTCTAAAAGTTTCTACAAAAGCCAATGCGATAAGACCCACAATAAGACCAGTGAAAAGTTCTCCTATCATTGAGGGGATAGCATGTAGTAGGTTGTGTAGTTGGGGAATATTATGCACATAAATACCTCCTGCTACCAACAGCATGGCGAGTGTCCCAATCACCGTGAGAGACTTAATGATTTTGGGTAACAATCGAACAAAAAACTTACCTACTTTTGCTAAAGATTCTGAGCCATTTCTTTCACTTTTTGCAATAAGTGTATATCCAAAATCATCCATTCGTACGATAAGTGCAACCAAACCATATACACCAACCGTTGCCAAAAAAGCAATAAATGAAACCACAATAATTTGAATGCTTAAAGGTTGCTCTGTTACGGTACTGAGTGCAATAATAATGATTTCAACAGATAAAATAAAGTCCGTTAAAATGGCTGATTTTATTTTGCTTTCTTCTATGTATAAGATTTCTTCTTTTGAAGGGAGTTCCAAAGAAGTAAGGGCTATTTTCTCTTTTTTGTGAAAGAAGTATTCATAAATCTTTTCAGCTCCTTCATAGGCTAAGTACACGCCTCCGAGCATCAAAATAGGGATAATAGTCCATGGTACAAAAGCACTCAAAAGAAAAGCCATGGGTAAAATGATAAGTTTATTAATCATTGAACCTTTACCAATAGCCCATAAAACAGGTAGCTCTCGTGAAGCACTAAACCCTGATGCCTTCTCAGCACTCACGGCTAAATCATCACCCAAGATTCCAGCTGTTTTTTTGGTAGCTACTTTGGCTATCACTGCTACATCGTCCATGAGTATTGCAATATCATCAAATAGTGCTAACAAACCTGCTGCCATTTTATTCCTTTGGGTATTTAAGCTATAGAGAGTAAAACAAAAGAGACTAAATCTCTTCTGCTTCTGGCACGTCATATAAAATGTCGTCCATTGGGTGTCTGTACATAGGCATTGCAAGACGTTTTTCATCAAGTACATGACCGATGAAACCGATTGAACGTCCTACGATGAAGAATGCATTAAGCGTTCCGCTTGCGATAAACTCGTTAATCTCTGTTTCGTCATATCCTAAAGCTCTCCACATATCTACCATAAGAATACCGATCGTTCCATCAACGTTGAGAATCAAGTTCTCTTTTTTAGATGTTGTTAAGGCTTCTACTGTTCTTGCATAATCAAGAAGAGGAGTTTAGGGAAGTGTTCAGCTGCAAAAGTTCATAAGACCTGTTACACGTAAATCAGGGTTCTTCAATGACTTAATTCTATGACCGATACCTGGAATTGGTATACCTTGTTTTTTCATGTGACCTAAAAATTCTTTAGGTGTAAGGTTATTGTCATTTGCATACTTAAAGTGTTCAGCCGCACCATCAATAGCACCACCAAATCTAGGACCAATTGTAAGAAGACCAGTTACAAGTGATTCAACGACTGATTTACCTGCCCTAGCCGTTACTTTAGCATTGTGCGCACCTGAGACTGCTGGACCATGATCTGCCACTGTTTTAATCACGGTTTCAATAAACTCTGTAGCCCATTTTGGATACTGTTTTTTGAACCATAGAAGTGAAATAACATCACCAATACCTTTGCCAGTATCAGGAGTAGCCACGCTAGAGATAGGGAAACCTGCATACGTACACTCTTCACCACGGTCATCAGAAATAGTACAAATAAACTCTTTGCTTCTTCTTACTGTTGGTACTGTATTCATGAGAGGGTCTTTAATATCTTTGATGATACCTTCTGCATGAAGTTCTTTATATATACCATTGATAATCTCTGGTAAATCATTAAATGAAGCAGGTACATGAATACCTGCTTCTTTCATGGCATTGTTTTTATACTCAGCTGTTTCCATTTCACCATTGGCAGATGCACCTGCATGACCAAATTGCACACCAGAATCATAATGTTTAGCAATTGTACCAATACACCAAGCAATAATAGGCTTAGTAAGTGTTCCATTTTTAACGGCTTCAATGACTTTGTACTCTTCTGTACCACCCACTTCTCCAAGTAAAATCATGTATTTTACATCTGGATTTTTCTCCATTCTAAGAAGATTGTCAATAAATACTGAACCTACAAATCTGTCTCCACCAATGGCTACACCCTCTGCAATACCATCAGCATTGATAGAAATGATGTTTGAAAGCTCATTAAATAGTCCACCTGAACGTGTTACAAGTCCACATGAACCTGCACGGTGAAGTTTAGAATTGATGATATTAGAAATAGTACCACCAATGTTTGCTACTTTAAATGCACCAGGCGTAATAGCACCTACTGTTGCAGGTCCGATAATAGTCACACCAGCTTCTCTTGCTGTTTGGTTCATACCACGTGCAAGTCTTTCAGGAATACCTTCAGCAGTAATCATCATAGAGGTAAATCCACCTACTTCAAGTGCTTCCATAGTCACATCATACGCAGAACGAAATGAGGCAAAGTTTAAAAGTACATCTGCTTGTGGTTGTGCAGCTTTAGCGTCCGCTGTACATTTAAACAATGGAATCATCACTTCATCCCCACCAAAAAAGAATTTCTCAAATTTGTTGTTTGAAGTAGGAGCAACAATTGCCGCTACTGAAGGTGTTTCTCTTTGAATTGTATAGTCATAATCTAACATTCGCTGAATAGCAGTTTTATTATTGTTCCAAAAAATCGCTTGTGTATCTCTCGTATATAATCTTTCCATCTCTTCTCCTTACTTCTCTAGTGCCATACGTACAATATCTGTAACGTGTGTTTCTGGTCCATAAACTTCGATGTAAAGACCCATTCTGTCAGCCGCTTCTTTAATGTCTTTCAAACCTTTTTCATAGTTTGGTCCACCACGTCTTACATAGATTTTGACATCAATTGCTTTGAGCTTGTCTTGGTAATTTTCAAATGCTTGAATAATACCTGTAAAGGTTTTAGCCACATCTGTAAAGTTTGCAATCGCTCCACCAATAATAAGTACTTTACCTCTACCTGATGGATCTTTTTCTCTAGTCATTAGGTCAAAAAGTGTCTCAGCGTAAAATTTAGTCTCACCAGTCGTTGGTCCTCCAGAGTATTCTCCGTAGTTTGCCAAATCTTCAATACCTGCCATGTCTGCAATCGTATCAGCGTATACAACAGACGCTCCACCACCAGCAACCATAGTCCATATTCTAGCTTCTGGTTTAAGAAGAGTCAGTTTAAGTGACGCACCTGTTTTAGAGTCGGCTAGTTCTACTGCTTCTTCTTCTGGAGATTTGTCTTCCATTCCAAATGCTGTTGGGTAAGACACATCGCCCCACTCAGAAACCATCATAAATCCAGCCGTATCATCTAATTTTGCAACCATATCAAGAAGCTCAATTTTAGAACCTTGCATCACAAAAGGATTGATTTCAAGGTAGGCAAAATTTAACTCTTTGTATGCTTTAAAGAAACCAATACAAAATTCTGCGAAATTCGCTTTATTCGCTTCTGCCACATCTTTAGGCACATTGGCTCTAATTTTCTCAGCAATTTCATCATCTGTTGCAGTGATAGCAAAAGCAATTTCAGTTACTTTATTGTCCCAATCTTCTTCAATGGCAATACCACCCTCAGCAGACATATAAATCACATCATCATCACCTACACAAGTAGCCGATACATAATACTCTTCTGATTGCTCATGAGGTGTAAATGGTTCCACAATAAAGTGTGTCAATTTATCAACAGAAGGTTCACCTGTAGGCTTGTCTCCATCAAAAGAAAAATATACTTCTTGTTCGCTAGAAGATTTCTCATCTATCCAACTTGACGCTTTTGCCAAAGTGACATCCCCTGGTTTAGCATCACGGAAAAGTACCAAATTGTTCATACCTCTTTTACCAAAAAGCATATCTGGTTTTGCAACCAACATTTTTTTCGTTTAACCATGCTTTGCTTTTTGCTAGTGCTTGTAAATCTGTTCCATTTTGAACCATTACAGTCTCATATGCATAAGTGAAATCTGGGAAATACTTATCCCAATGTTTTGCTAGAATTGACTTTGCGTCATACTCTCTAATCGCCTTTTGAGCCATCGAGTTCTCCTTTTATGTAGTTCTTGTGATTTTAGCATGAAGTAGTTTTAAGTTTTGTTTGTATGATTTAAGTCATAAGTATAAATTAAATATTGTGTATTTTAGAAACAGTTTTTCACTGTATTCTCTCTCAAAATCTACAAGGATGTATATTATAATATTGTAACTGATACCCTTCTCTGCCCTTTGCTCCATCATAACACTCAATTCCCTTAGAATGTAAGTCTTTTGCCAAAAAGTAAGGCTTGTAAATACGCGTAGCAAAATGACTAGAAGGGTCTTTTGAGAAGAGAAAAAATGTTTGGTGAAAGACGATAATACCCACACTCAAAGCCAAAGAAAATATCAGCATCATAAATGCCCTCTTGTAGCGTCGTTGAAACACTTTTAAACGCACCCGTAAACTCGTATTAAAAATATCCAACATTAAAATAATAGCAATCGTCACATACGGAGCAAAATCGGTAATATACACACGCTGTCTAATAGAAAGGAGCAAAGACACAGCCAATGCCGTAAAAGCAATATACCAAATAAGGCTCTTTTTGCCTCTTAGCAAGATACGGTACATCACATAAAAAAAATACAGAAAAAGCAAGGGAGAAAATACAGTCGAATAGAGTCCAAAAATATCAATAAAATGCCCCGAAGGTCGCCCTCCAATCTCAATACCTTTTGCCAAAAACACAAAAGCCAAGAGAAAAAATGTCGAGCTAAAAAGTAGTTTTTTATCATGATGCACAATACTATAAGCCATCAATGCCACAAAGAAGAGTATAGATGCTTCATGCACCAAAAAAGTCCCAACATCGTCCCTGCTAAGAGCCAAAAATTCTTACGCTCATAAAATAGTATAAAAAACAGTACCATTGGTAACACTATAATAGACACATTCACCAAAGTACTAGCAGTCAAGATACCTGGTAAAAACATAAACAACGTCGTTGCCATATAGGCATCATATTTATAGCTAAAATACGTCCTACTCACCTTATAAAATAACCCTATACTCAAAAACCCAAACAAGATAAAAAATAGACGCAATCCCAAAAAGTCACCCAAAAAAGCATCCCTAAGCAATAAATGCCCCCAATGCATAAATATCGCATGAGGTTCAGATGACGTATAAAAAAGTTTCGCCTCATGAGGACTAATCGGCGTAGTAATGGACAGGTAAAATACAGCTATGACGTATAGAGATAGGAAGAAAAAAAAGTAAAGTCTTTTCATTTTATACTTTTCCCAAAATAATACTTTCAACCTCATTTTTAGCAAATTTCAAAACCTCTTTAGCTTCTTTTTGCAAAAATTTAGCTTCATCTCTTAGCGATTGAATGTGAGAGGCTATTTCATTTTGAATATCTAAAGGTGGCAGGGGGATTTTAATAGACTTTAATTCTGTTGTATTTAGATTTGGTTGTGCTACAGGTCGTTGCAAGTGTTTAATTTGTAATTTAGTGAAGATGGAATCTAATATAAAAGCAATAAAAAGATTATTTACTATATCTTTAAACCTTATTAATGCTATAGCTTGATTAATATTTGCTTGAATATCTAAATCAACAATAGCCATTTTTCCTATACTTCCAGCTATTCCAAATAATAAATCACCTTTTTTTAATTGACTTCTTTTTAACATTCCATTATGTATTTTTTCTTTTATAAAAAGTGCTTTTGTGGTATTAATGGTTAAATCATTATCTAAATTAACTAATCTTAAAAAGTAAATATTACCATTAGAAAGATAATCATTTCCTCCAGATTTTGGGGTACTTCCAGAAGCTATATCATTTGCGATATTACCCAATTTAATAATTCCATACTTTCCACTATTTAAACTATCTTCTAACTCTTTATAATAAACTTTATGATAATTTGGGTCAAACCTACTCCCCAAAATATCACTTGAACTTACTTTAAAACTTACTACCTTTTCCTCTTTAGGCAAAGTAATATCAAGCTTATCTAAGAGATAAATATCAATAGAGTTTAAAAGCTCTTTTGCTTTTTGTTCATTCTCTTTTTTAACTTTATAAGCATTATCCATAATTTGAATAATTGTATTTTGGATTTTTAAAGGAGGGAGAGGGATTTTAATAGATTTTATTTGCTCAAAATTTATATTTGGTTGTGCTGAAACAGTTAAAAATCTTTTAGCTTGTAATTGACATATTTTAGAATTTAATAAATAAACTATTATTTTATTTAAACTAGGTTCAAATAGTTTTATCTTTGCAATAGCTTGATTAATATTTGCTTGTTCAAATTTTTTATTATAGTCAAAAGCTATTCCAATAGTCCCTGCCATTGTATACAAAATTTCATCACCATGTAATTGAGACCTTTTCATTTCTTCATGTGTTTCAAATGAGATGAAATCTAATTTTTTAGTTTTTATTTCAAATTCATTTAGGTTTAATACTTTTAAAAATGGCACATTCCTTTACTAGTCATTATTGGAGTAGAACCCTTTGTAATAATTTTAATAATTTTTTAAAATTGCATGATTTATTTTTATAGTTTATTATCTAAATCCAAAAACTCTTGCTTATAATAAAATGGGTCAATTCTTCCCTCCACTTCACTCGTATCAAGTATAAATGATTTTTTATAACCCATTATAAAACTTTTTATAAAATTCTTTATAATCTTCTATGATTTGAGGTAAGTCATCTTTGGTAGTCTCTCTTCCTGTTGCATCATAACCAATGTGTTCAGCTATTGCCATAAAAATAGGATATTGAAACTTTTTATTTCTTTTAAACTTCATCTCTGCTTTTTCTTTAATTTCTTCTTTATGGTCTTTGATTTTATCATTGATAATATCACTTTGTTCTTTTTTCTCTTCTTTTAAAAGCGTTTTATTTTTGCTTATCTCTGCTTTTTGACTTTCTAACATAAGAAGTCCATCTTCTAGATGCTCATAATAAGCTTCTTCTAAATACTCTTTTTTCTTCTCTTGTATTTTTCTTGTTTTCTCTTGGGATAATTTTTTGAGTATGACAATAGAACTTTTTACTCCTGCTCCATAATGGCTAAAAGTAAATTGAGGCAAAGAGATAACAGCTAGTATTCTAAAATGCTCAAAAAGGTAATCTCTAAAAAATTGAGAAGAGGAATTGGTCAAGTACACCATCAGGAATAACCACTTGTGCGATACCTCCTACTTTTAAGACTCTATAATAAAGCTCAAAAAATAACATTTCAGAAGCGATAGAGTTTTGCCAAACATCAAGCTTTTTAACTTTATTTCTCAAAATATCTATCTTATCAAAGACTTTAGAAGTTAAGATAAAATCTTTATAGTTTCTAAATTCTTTGAGTTCACTATCATTTTTATAATACTCTTCTATCTCTTCATCTTTATAATCTTTTGATTTTATCGCTGTACCAAAAGGGGGATTGGTCAAAACTAAATCAATGTTTTCTTTTAAATTAGGGAACTTATAATCTGTGTTAAGTCCATTGGAACATTGAATATTATCGTGTCCATCATCATGAAGAGCAAAATTTATTTTGGCTGTGACTGCAATTTTATCATTGAGTTCAACGCCATAAATAGAATGATTAGCGAAATATTGCCATTTTCCATACCATTTTTACTTACTTTCTGTCTTTTACCATTTTCATCTGTTGTTTTATTTTTATAATTCATAATCAAATGCACTAAAAAAGAACCACTTCCACAACAAGGGTCTAAAACAGTAGATTTGTAATTAAACTTTGTATCTAAATTAATAGGAGAGATTTTAAGCATAAAATCAACAATATTTCTAGGCGTAAAAAATTGTCCAAATTCCCCTTTCATATAATGCTCTATAAAAGTTTCAAATGCCAAACCCTTAGGGTCATTATCTGTATCTATAAGTGAATATTGTTGAAGCTCTTTAACTATAAAATGTATTTGAGATTTATTAAGACTAATTGCTGTCAAAATCTCTTTATCTTTGTTTACTTTATCTTTTCGGGCTTTATTATATTTCTTTACGATAATATATTGTAACGCTTCATCTGTTTGTAGTGTATTCGTTTGGAAAATATAAGGCTCTTTGTCTGTAATATTTTCTAATTCATCATACATTTTAAGAAAAAGCATTTTAGAAAACTCATCAAAGGCATCTTGGGCATTTCGCTCTCCACCATTCCAAATCTCATCATGACAAAGACTAAATATTCTTTTGAGTTCATAAGGGTTTGAGACGATAAGAGGTTGATATTTACTTGTAGGTTCTACATTTTCAGGCTCATCAAAATAGCTATAAATAATTTTATCATTATAAGCAAGAGGAAATTTATCTATGGCTTTGTCATCACTTGTCCTAAAAAGAACTATCTCTCTTTGACCTATTCTATAAGCATAATATGTAGTATTTATCTCTTGGGTTTTAGCATAACTTCGTGCTTGTTTTTTGATTTTATCTTTGTTGTCTTTTGTATTTTCTTCTTTAAGTTCTATCACCAAAAAAGCTTTAGTAGAATTTGGATAATAAATCACTATATCAGCATATTTAAGCCCTCCACCTTGTTGGGCAGATACTTCAAATTCTATATTATCTAAATTATATCTATACTCTTCAATCAATTTGACTAAAGTTTCAGCTCGTACTTTTTCCTCAGGTGTTCCCTCTGAAAAAGAATAATCTTTTTTATGTTTTATTTTATAGATGATTCTATCATTCTCTATTCTAAATAATTTATTTACTATTCCTACTTGAATTAAGTCGTTCATGGATTATTTCCTTTTTTATTACAACTTCAAAAAGTTATCAAGCATCTTGTGTCCATGCTCACTCATGATAGATTCTGGGTGAAACTGTACACCATAGATGGGCTTACCTTTTATCTCCAATGACATAATCTCATCATCATCTTTACTATAAGATGTGGCAATAATATTTTGGGGTAAATTGGACTTTTTGACGCTTAATGAGTGGTAGCGTGTGGCTCTGAATTCTTGGGGTAGGTTTTTGAAAATTGCAGTCTCCTTACTCACTACTATTTGTGATGTTTTACCATGCATCATATTTTTGGCACGGATGACTTCGCCACCAAAGGCTTGGGCGATGCTTTGGTGTCCTAGACAAATACCAAAAATAGGCGTGGTATCCCCAAACGCTTCAATGACTTTTAGGGTGACTCCTGCTTCATTGGGTGTCGCAGGTCCAGGGGAGAGAATGATTTTGGCAGGATTAAGGGCTTTTATCTCTGCGATACTGAGTTCATCATTACGGATAATGTGTAAATCTGCACCTAATTCTCTACAGTACTGTACGATGTTATAGGTAAAGCTATCATAATTGTCTATCATTAATACCATGTGTTTCATTCCTTAAATCTTCTGACCAAAAGAAGTCTATCCATCCTTTGGGTTCTTTAACATACCATGTTGGTGTTATTTTAGCAGTTTTTTTATAAAAAAGTGAGGCTGTATAGAAAAGTATTTGAGGATACTTTGTATTTAAGACAGCCAATACCTCGATAAGTGTATCACCAGAATCTATAATATCATCGACTATCAATACTACTTTGGCTGAGGGTAAATTAGGGATATTGAAGACCTCAACCGTATCATTTTTCTGTGTATCTTCATAGCCAATCGTATTGATACTATAGACTTCACGCAGATGATAATACTCCCCCAACATCTGAGCCATAGACAAACCCCCTCGAGCTATGCCTAATATGGCATCAAAGGGTTGGTCTATTTTGCTTATGAGGATTTTTAAGTCCTCTTTATAGGCTTCGTAGCCATAATATATTTTATCTGTCATGTACTTCGAGTTCGTTATATAAGCTGTCTCTTTCTACAGGGGTAAATCCTGCATTTTTAATGAGTGCGATAAAGTCATCAAGATTCATACCCTTTGCCCCTTCTGAACCTGCTGCTGATTGGATAGACTCTTTTTCTATCGTACCATCTAAGTCATCACAGCCAAACTCTTGGGCAATGAGTGCTAGATTAATACTCGCAGTCACCCAATAGGCTTTGATATGAGGGATGTTATCGAGTAAAATACGTGCGATGGCATAGGTTTTGAGTATTTCTTGCCCTGAAGGAAAATGCTCTACCTTTAAGAAATTGTTTTCTCTTTGATAGACTAAAGGGATAAAAGCATTGAATCCTCCTGTTTTATCTTGTAAGGTACGCAAACGTATCATGTGGTCTATACGATGTGCGCGTGTTTCTACATGACCAAAAAGCATGGTCGCGTTGGATTCACGCCCTCTTTCATGCCATTTTTGGTGAATATCTAGCCATTGAGCAGAAGTGACCTTGCCTTTACACAAATATTCGCGTACCCCTTCATCAAAGATTTCAGCTCCTCCTCCTGGCATAGAATCTACACCATTTTCTATCATCATATCTAGTACTTCATCATAAGAGTGTCCATATTCGCGTGTCAAGAAATCTATCTCAGCAGCAGTCATCGCTTTGATATGTACCTTAGGATATTGGGCTTTTATCTTTCTAAATGCACCCATGTACCACTCTACGCCATCTTTGGGATTATGGGCAGAGACGATGTGCATCTCTTTGGCTCCGATACTCACCGAATGAGCGACAATTTCGAGGATTTTTTCATGGCTCATGGTGTATTGTAGGGGATTTTTACGTGTAGCTGAATAGGCACAAAACTTGCAAACATCTGCACATACATTCGTAGGGTTAATATGACGATTGATATTAAAATACGACTTCTTCCCATGCTTTGCTTTGCGAATATTGTCTGCTAGTTCACCCAAGGTATAGAGGTCTAAATCATACAGTGCTTCACCTTCTGCTTGGCTAAGTCTTATCTTATTGCGTACTTTTTCAATTAAATCCATCGCTTATCACCTCTGATTAGTTATTTTGGGTATTATAACACTTATAGTTTAGGAGTAGTCAATGCAAAAAGTAAACGTACAAATAGAAGTGCTTTTATATGTCAATGCCAAAGATTTTGAAATTGCCAAAGTCTTAAAGCAAGAGATAAAGACGTATTTTGCTACCTTGGAAGAGACCTTCTCTACCTCAGGAGGCAAGGACTTTCTTGTCAAACATACACAGAAGATAGATACTATCTTACAACTGGTCTATAAAGTAGCCCTGCGTTCTATGTTTGGGGACTACACCCCTATGAAAAATTCTGTCCCCATTGCCCTTGTAGCCCTTGGGTCTTATGGACGAGAACAGCTTTGTGTGCATTCGGATATAGATTTGATGCTAGTCTATAAAGAAGTAGCAGGATACAACAGCAAAGAAATGATAGAAAAAATACTCTACATCCTTTGGGATACAGGACTCAAACTAGGACATCGTGTCCACACAGTAGAAGAACTCTTTGCAGTATCCAAAACAGATATTACCATTAAAACTGCCCTACTTGAATCTCGTTTTATTGATGGGTCTCATTTTATATGGGTCGATACACAAAATGCTATCACCCAAATGCGTCATCATAATATCCGTGAATTTATACAGCTCAAACTCCAAGAACAAGACAAAAATCACCGTAGGTTTTCTCTAACGATGGAGCCCAACCTCAAAGAAGGTGTAGGAGGATTTAGGGATGCCAATCTTGTCTATTGGCTAGGCAAGATTTTTTACAATGCAGGAAGTATCAAAGAATTGCCCACGGATATTATCTCCGAAAAAGCGTATCGATTTTTTCGTAATACCTTAGAGTTTCTTTTTCGTGTACGTTCTGCTTTGCATTTGGTATGTCACAAAAAAGAGGACAAATTACGCCTTGACCTGATTCCTAGTGTTTCACAACTCTTAGGATTTGAGCAAACAGCCAAAGGGCATACCAAATTTTCGCAAAAAGTAACCGAATCACTTAAAATTATTCGACTTTATAGTAGTATTTGGATTGACAAGCTCACCCATAGCTATGTAGAAGTAGACCCTAGTAAAAACTATATTTATCCCAAGTCCCATACCCTACATGGATTATTAAAACAACTTAATTCCCATGCACAAAAGCCCTTTTATGCACATCCTTCTTTTTTGCAAAGGCTCATTGAGATAAAAATAAGTACACGCCCCGATGAAGCACTGTATGCTATTATCAGAGAGATTTTCTATCAGCCTCATAGCCATGGGGTCTTACGAACCCTCTCCTATGCTCGTTTGCTCAAATATGTGATTGTACCTATCAAAGGTGTCGTAGATTTACCACAATTTGATGGATACCATCAATATGCCGTAGATATTCATTCTATACGCTGTATGTATTACCTTGAAAATATAGACGATAGCTTTATCCAAAATCTTTTTATGCAACTGAGTCCAGATGAGAAAGCCTTGCTCAAAATGGTGACCTTTTTTACATGACGGAGGAAAAGGACGCAAACGTAATCACCATTTTGTAGGGGTATCGCTATTGAAAGTCTTTGCCAAAAAGTTACAGATTGAAGCAAGCCTTATTCAAATGGGTGAGACCCTATCCTTTATCATACACTTATGTCCAATGTGGCTCAACGAGAAGACATATATAATGAAACGATTGTCTTACGCTTTACCTCACACTTTGCTAACCAAAAATTGCTAGATATGATTTATATCTTGACCTATGCCGATATGTCAGGGGTGGGAAATGATATTTATAACTCTTTTAATGCCAAGCTGATA
Organism: Sulfurovum sp.; assembly: GCA_030949325.1. Taxonomy (GTDB): domain Bacteria; phylum Campylobacterota; class Campylobacteria; order Campylobacterales; family Sulfurovaceae; genus Sulfurovum. The sequence goes on along the minus strand of JAUZSQ010000086.1, from coordinate 36,745 downwards.
CGCAGACTCTACAAGCAATCAATGGAAGTCTTGGACAATACCCAAATACTAGATGAAGCTTCTAAAAGAGGGAAAAAAGAATCTGTACTCAAGAAACATGATGATTTTATAGCACTCAAAAAATCTGAACAAAAAAAGATACTTACCATTCCGTCTAATCTACTTTTCTTACGCTATACACCTCAGCATATTGTAAATATTGCCAAAAAAGCCTTTGAAACGAAACACTATGCCTATCATATTAGCAATGACAACTATCTCACTATTGAAATCATCCGTAACCAGACCTTTAACCTCAGTTATTTACTTGCTAAGCTCTCTCCACTCGAAGTGGTCAATATGGATATTTGTAAACTTTTTAATGAGCAAAAATATTTTAGGATTGATTTTTCTTCAAGCATTGACGAAGAAGACTTAGCGAGGATTGAAGCGATTATCGAAGCCTCTTTTAGTAGGAAAAGCCCTTATGATTGTGCTATTATCAAGATTGACAAAGAAACCTTAGCCATAGACTGTGAGCATTCCAAAACCACTGCCCTTATGACGCTTACGAGTAAAAATCAAAAAGGTTTGCTCTGTTTTATTATGCAACTCTTTGACCAAATGGAGATAGATATTGTCACAGCCAAAATACACACAGGCAAAAATAGGGTAAGAGATATGTTTCTTATCCAAAAGAATGGAAACTTTTGTCATAATGTTGACAATATAGTAGAAAAATTGACAGGAGAACGATAATATGTGTGGAATTGTAGGATATGTAGGCTTCAAAGAAAAAAAAGAGATTCTCTTAGATTCTCTTCAAGAATTAGAATACCGTGGCTATGATTCCGCAGGGATGGCAGTCATTCAAGACGATACGATTCATCACTTTAAAGCCATTGGTAAACTCTCAAACCTCAAAGATAAAACCAAAGACTATCAAAGCCAAGGTTTTGGTATCTCTATTGGTCATACACGCTGGGCAACACATGGTAAACCCACAGAACTCAATGCCCATCCACACTTGGGTGACTACTCTTATGTCGTACACAACGGTATCATAGAAAACTATCAAGCACTCAAAAAATCCCTACAAGCCAAAGGGGTGAAGTTTGTGAGTCAAACCGATACCGAAACGATTGTACACCTCTTTGAAGACGAACATAAAACAGCCGATTCAGTCTTTGAAGCGTTTACGCAAACCCTAGATAAGCTAAAAGGTGCGTATGCCACCTTGCTTATTAGTAAAGCAGATACCCAAACGATTTATTTTGCCAAACATGGCTCTCCTATGCTCGTAGGTTTTGAGGGGGATGATATCTATTTTGCCTCTTCTGATACGCCTATTATTGGCAAAGCCACAGCGGTCTATTATCTCGAAGATGGAGAGTATGGTTATGCTTCAAAAGGGAAGTTGCACCTCTTTGATGCCCATGGCAAAAAAGACTTTAGCACACAAGTACTCTGCACAGACAAAGTCTTAGCACAAAAAGATGGCTATAGATTTTTTATGGAAAAAGAAATTTACGAACAAAGTACGGTGATGAGTGATACGATGATGGGGCGTGTATTAGACCATAGTATTGTCTTAGATGAGCTAGATGCAGACTTTTTTCAAGATATTAAAGCCATTAAAATCTGTGCCTGTGGGACAAGCTATCATTCGGCTTTGACCTCTGCGTATCTGTTTGAACGTCTTTCCAAAATACGCTGTGATATAGAAATTGCGTCAGAATTTAGATACAAAGAGCCTCTGCTCACTCCTGATACCCTCTTCATCACCATTTCTCAAAGTGGCGAAACTGCCGATACCCTAGAAGCACTCAAAATGGCAAAAAGGGCAGGACTCAAAAGCCTCAGTATTTGTAATGTAGATAATTCGTCTATTGTAAGAGAGAGTGATACAGCCATTCTCACACGAGCAGGGATAGAAAAAGGCGTGGCTAGTACCAAAGCCTTTGCCACACAAACCATGGTATTATGGATATTATCACTTTATATCGGTCAAACGAAAAAGACTATCACTCAAGAGATACTCCAAAAAGAGATAGATGCCATGCTCCACATTCCTAAGAGTCTGCAAGTCTCAGATGTACTCCATGAGAAACTCCATCGTCTTTCCAAGCGTTATTTACATGGACATGGATTCTTTTTTATCGGTCGAGATATTTTCTATCCTTTGGCACTAGAGGGTGCGTTGAAACTCAAAGAAATTAGCTACCTCCATGCCGAAGGCTATCCAGCAGGAGAGATGAAACATGGTCCTATTGCCCTAGCAGACAGTGAACTCTTTACCATTGCCCTCATGCCCAAAAGTATGCATTATGAAAAAATCAAATCCAATGTCGAAGAACTCTCGGCTAGAGATGCAACTATTTGTGCTATCTCACCTGAGCCTTTTGCCTTGGCTGATGACTTTATCCAAACTAAATATAGCTTTCATCCTATGGTAGAATTCTTTGAAATGATGGTAGTGACCCAACTCTTTGCTCTTGAAATTGCTGTACGCTTGGGTAATGATGTCGATATGCCAAGAAATTTGGCAAAGAGTGTCACGGTTGAATAGTCTCAAACCGACTTTAACATAAATAAAGCTAGAATGGCATAAAATACTTACACTAGGAGACTTTGATGAGCAGACTACTAATACTCTTTACCTTTTTATACCATACCTTACAAGCAGGAGAGGGTAGCTATCCTTTCTTTGGTATTACAGGTTCACTCCATACCATAGAATTACAACCCACCGTGACAGAAGCACCCAACCGTCTCAATAATCCAGAATCTGAAGATGTGACTACCTTTGGTTTACAATATGGTATGCAAACAAAAGACTATCGTACTACTTTTAGCTATGAGACTTCTAGTGACTTTCAAACCTTTGACCTCAGTGTAGATTATATTATCATGGATGATATGTTTGGTACAGCCAAAATACGACCTTATGTAGGGGTGACTCTAGGATATATTTTGTATGATGAAAGCCTTATCGTAGCCTATAACGAAAATGCTATTTCACTCAATGAAGCCAATAGTGAAGACAGTGTCATCTCTACCTCTGATGGCTACTATGGTTTTGATGTGGGAATGCTCTTTTATATCACAGATAACCTAGACTTAGACATTGGATACCACTACTATCTCATGGATAGACTAGAACCTCTTGATACAATGAATGGTATTACCTTTAGTTTACACTACTTTTATTGATATTTAGCTATAATCACTTTAACTTATTATGGAGATTATAGTGTCCCTTTTTTCTTATACCACCCTCAAAAAAATACTGTTTAAATTTGACCCCGAAACAGCCCATACCCTAGCAGGTATAGGTCTTCGTACCATAGCGCACTGCCCTCCTCTTTTACGCTTGATGACCAAGCAATACTTTGTGACCCACAAAAGTATCCAACAACGCTTTTTTGGGCGTGATTTTCTCAACCCTGTGGGCTTAGGTGCTGGATTTGATAAAAATGGTCAATACATCAAAGCCATGCCGACGCTAGGTTTTGGATTTACAGAGATTGGTACAGTCACCCCCAAAGCACAAGAAGGTAATCCTAAACCTAGACTGTTTAGGCTCATAGAAGATTCTTCTATCCAAAATGCTATGGGCTTCAACAACAAGGGGGCTGAGTATATGCTCAAACGCCTGAAAAATATTCAATTTTTTGATTATCCTATAGGCATTAATATTGGCAAAAATAAGCTCACCTCTGAAGAAGATGCCCTCAACGATTATGAAGCACTCTTTTATAAATATAAAGACCATGGGGATTATGTGGTGATTAATATCTCTTCTCCCAATACCCCTGGTTTGCGTGATTTACAAAATGAGACATTCATCAAAGCCATTTTTACCCTTGGTCAAAAAATCACTTCTCAACCTATCTTACTCAAAATTGCACCCGATATGGAAATAGCCGATGCCCTTTTGCTGTGTAAATCAGCCGTTGATGCAGGAGCATCAGGAATTATTGCCACCAATACCACCATTGACTATAGCCTTAGCGAACACGCTCAAGACTTTGGAGGTATTTCAGGGGCGTTACTCAGCAAGAAATCTTATACGCTTTTTCGTGCTATAGGAGAAGCCTTCTATGATAAGACTCTACTCATTTCCGTAGGGGGTATCGACTCTGCTGAAGAAGCGTATAAACGTATCAAGGCAGGTGCGTCATTGGTACAAGTCTATTCTATGCTTGTCTATCAAGGACCTACCCTCATCAAAGAGATAAATCAAGGCATTATAGAATGCTTAGAAAAAGATGGATACACGCATATCCGTGAAGCTATCGGAGCAGACTGGAAATAATGAAACATTTATCTTTTATATTATTACTACTTACAGGAGTACTTATGGCGAATTCATTGCCCAAGCATGTGACAAAGACGTTAGAGAATGGAATGCAAATTGTGGTTATTCCTATGGACAATCACTCAGGTGTGATTACAAGTGACATTTATTACAAGGTAGGCAGTCGCAATGAAGTGATGGGCAAAAGTGGTATGGCTCATATGCTAGAACACCTCTCATTCAAATCTACAGATAAGCTCAAAGAAGGTGAATTTGATACGATTGTCAAGAGCCGTGGTGGAGTAACCAATGCCGCAACGGGCTTTGATAAAACACATTATTATATCAAGACAGCCAGTAAAAACCTACCTATGACTTTGGATTTGTTTTCTGAACTGATGGAAAACCTGAGCCTTGATGATGGTGAATTCCAAAAAGAACGTGACGTAGTAGCAGAAGAGAGAAGACTTCGTACAGACAATAATCCTATGGGTTATCTCTATTTTAGACTCTTTAACACACACTTTACTTATCATCCTTACCATTGGTTACCTATTGGCTTTATGGAAGATATTTTGTCATGGAAGATAGAAGATATTAGAAGCTTTTATAAGCAATACTATCAGCCATCGAATGCTATTTTAATCGTAGCTGGTGATATTGAAGCAAAAGAAGTCTTTACCCAAGCCCAAAAATACTTTGGGACTATCAAAAATACCAAAGACATCCCCAAAGTCATTGCAGTAGAACCCAAAAGTGATGGAAGTAAAAGAGCTGTATTGCACAAAGAGGGCAATAGCGTCGATACCCTAGCCATTAGCTATAGTATTCCCAATTATGCCCATGATGACCAAGTGGCTCTTTCTGCGATTTCACATATTTTGAGTGCAGGAAAAAGCTCATGGTTTGAAAAGACTATTGTCAACGAAAAGCAATTAGCCAATCAAATATACGGTTATAATATGGAACTCAGCGACGCAGGAGTCTTTTTGATTATGGCAATGTGTAGCCCTGATGCCAATTTGAAAACCTTGGAAGCAGAGATACTCCTACAGCTGGATAAACTCAAAGATGGCTCAGTCACCCAAGCAGAACTAGACAAAGTTAAAATCAATACCAAAGCAGAGTTTATTTATGCCTTGGAGAGTTCAAGTTCGGTAGCTTCTTTGTATGGAGACTATTATGTCAAGGGAAATATCACCCCTTTACTTGAATATGAAGAGAAATTAGATAAACTTACACTCAAAGATATTTCCAACACAGCCAAAAAGTATTTTGACCATGACTTTTCAACCACTGTGATACTTAAAAAGAACTAGGATAGAAGATGAACAACTATATAACAGGTGCTTCAACGGCACTGATTACGCCTTTTAAAAATGGGGTTTTAGATGAGCCAACCTTTGCCAAACTCATTCAAAGACAAATCAATAACCATATTGATGCTGTCTGTCCTGTAGGCACTACGGGTGAATCAGCAACATTGAGCCATGATGAGCATAAGCGTTGTATTGAGATTGCAGTTGAAGTATGTAAAGGTACCAAAACCAAAGTCCTAGCAGGGGCAGGAAGTAACGCCACACATGAAGCCATAGATATTGCCATTCATGCCCAAAAAGCTGGAGTTGATGCGATATTTTCGGTCAGTCCTTACTACAACAAGCCAAGCCAAGAAGGTCTTTATCAACATTATAAAGCCATTGCCTCTGCTGTAGAAGTGCCTTTTATGCTCTATAATGTACCTGGACGAACGGGTGTGGATATCTTGCCCTCAACAGTCAAAAGACTCTTTGATGATGTAGAGAATATCATGGGTATCAAAGAAGCCACTGGTTCCATTGAGCGAACCGTAGAACTCTTGGCAAAAAATCCCTGAACTGTATATCTTTTCTGGTGATGATGCCATTGACTTTCCTTTGATGGCTTCTGGTGCCAAGGGGATTACCTCAGTTACGGCGAATCTCTTGCCTGATATGAAAGCAGACCTTGCCCATGCCTCACTAGCAGGAGATTTTGCTACAGCCAAAGCACTTAATGATGCACTCTTTGATATAAACAAAGTACTCTTTTGTGAATCAAACCCCATTCCAATCAAGGCTGCGATGTATATCGCAGGACTTATTGATACACTTGAATATCGACTTCCCTTAGTCCCTCCAAGTGTACAGAACATGAAACAACTAGAAAATGTAATGAAAAAATATACTATAGTAGGAGCGTAAGATGTCAGAACTATCAGGAATGAAGGGCAAAACACTTGTCATTACAGGTGCTACCAAAGGTATTGGTAAAGCTGTTGCAGAGAAATTTGCTCAAAATGGTGTCAATATTGCCTTTACCTATAATTCCAATAAAGAGATAGCTCAAGAGATAGCCTCTGATTTAGAAGCTAAATATGGTATTAAAGCCAAAGCCTATCCTCTAAATATCTTGGAGCTTGATGAGTTTAAACCTCTCTTCTTGGCTATTGATGAAGATTTCGATAGAATTGATTTCTTTGTGAGTAATGCCATGATTTATGGTCGTCCAGTCGTAGGTGGCTATGGTAAATTTATGCGTTTACGTCCGAAAAAAGGCTTAACCAATATTTATACAGCTACTGTGGGGGCTTTCGTCTCAGGAAGCCAAGAAGCAGCCAAACGTATGGACAAAGTCGGAGGAGGAGCGATAGTCACACTTTCTTCTACTGGAAACCTTATCTATATAGAAAACTATGCAGGACATGGTACCAACAAAGCAGCCGTAGAAGCTATGAGCCGTTACGCAGCTGTAGAACTTGGAGAAATGGGTATTAGAGTCAATGCCGTAAGTGGAGGTCCTATTGATACCGATGCACTCAAAGCCTTTACCAATTATGAAGAAGTCAAGGCTGAGACCATTAAACGCTCAGCCGTCAATCGTATGGGAAAACCTGATGATTTGGCTGGTTCTGTCTATTTCCTTTGTACCGAAGAAGCCTCATGGATTACAGGACAAACCCTTGTTGTTGATGGTGGAACAACTTTTCGTTAAATATGTTTAATATACCCAATACCCTAGCCTTTATCCGTCTTCTTCTAGCACCTGTGATGTTTTTTCTGTTGGTCAATCGTGATTGTAGCTTACTTCAGAATATCCATTACACATGGCTAGACTTTATCGCTGCATTTATTTTTGTTGTAGCCAGTGCTACCGATTTCTTTGATGGCTATATTGCACGTACCTTTGACCAAGTCACAACTCTAGGGAGTATCCTTGACCCTCTAGCAGACAAGATGCTGACCTTGGCAGGGTTTTTGGGACTTATGATGCTCGAACGTGCCAATGAATGGGCGATATTTCTCATTATCTCACGAGAATTATTTATCACAGGTCTTCGTGTCTCTGCTGTAAGTCAAGGCTTGGATATCTCGGCTTCATGGATGGGTAAAGTAAAAACCGTAGTACAAATGATAGCCATTGGGTTTTTACTTATGGATTGGGAGGGTGCGACACTCTTATTATGGGTAGCTGTAGCCCTCACGCTCTATTCTGGCTATGAATATGTCCGAGACTTCTTTAAAATACCCCTAAAGTAGCTATGTGATTAAAAATTAATCACCATTCATTAACATTGGGTCAATAATTAATTAACAATTAATTAACAATTTGTTAATATTCCCTTATATTAATTATAATAAGGAATTAAAATGAAATTAACACGATTAAGTCTAGTAGCAGTATTAGCCCTGAGCTCAGCCTTCGCAGGTGGTGAAGTCACAGCTCCCGCAAAGTAGTAGTAGTAGTAGCTCCAGTAGTAGAAGCATCTGCTACAACTATCTCTGGTAAAGCACAAGCATATTATTACACAACAGATAGCGTTGACCTTTTTGATGGGGATAGTTCAGCACTTGGTACTGCCGTGACTTTAGATGTATCACATACATTATTTGATGGTATCACAGCAAACTTTACAGCCGTTGGATTTACAAACCTCATGAGCGAAGAACCATTTGGTTACTTTGAAGGCAAAGAAACAGGTGCATACTTTAACGTAGCAAACATCACTGCTAAATTTGGTGATACCTCATTGATACTGGGTCGTCAACTACTTGATACACCGATGTTTGGTTCATTTGATTGGTTACTAGCTCCTAGTGCATTTGAAGCTTATACTATCGTCAATAATTCTGTTGAAAACCTTACTCTTATGGCTATGTATATCACTAAGATAAGAGGCGTAAATGCTGGAGATGACTTTACTGACCTTACAGATATTAATGGTGGAGATAACTATATCTTAGGTGCTACCTATGGCAAAGATGCATTATCTGCAAGTGCATGGTATTCTAATATTGATGCTGGTGATTATACACAAGTATATGTAGATGGTGGGTATAACTTTGGTTCGGTCAGTGTTGCAGCACAATATGTGACAACAGATTATGCAACAGGACTAGATTCTGATGCTTATGCTGTAAAAGCTGAGACAACGATTGGTAGTATTGGACTTCTTGCTGCGGTATCTAGTGTCACAGATGCTCCTGCTGGTATCGTAGAAAGAGATAACTTTTATACCTCTTCATGGAATTCATTTGCTTCAACTGTAGGAGTAGCAAATGAAGATACACTTTCATGGAAAGTATCTGCTTCTACAGAATTAGCAGGAATTAGTACTGAAGTATCTTATGCTGCTTATGGTGATGAAGGTTCTGAGCTTGACCTTATCTTAGCCTATGATATGAGTGATTCTATAAACCTAGCTGTCATTTATACTTCCACTGATTATGATGTCAATATTGATGAATTTGATGCTGAAGATGCACTTGAAGTGATTGCTACTTATACATTTTAGTCTCTTAAAAGATTCCCTTAGAAACATTTGTTAAATACCCTCACTCTCCCTAAGGGGAGAGTATCTACTGATAAAACCTAGCCAATACCTTGTTAATCTTCTCTCTTGATAGTTCCAAATACTGTATAGATTGTTCTGAAAGTTTTCCTTCATCTGATATCGCTATCGCCATAAAATCTTGAATCATTTCTATCAAAGACTTCGTATCCCTAATTTCTAACAAAGACTGAGCATGATACTCTTCTTCATTGGACTTAGCACCTTCAATATGTAAAATACGTTCAAGTTTACCTTTTTGCTCCCTAAAGAGTACTTCATACATTTTTAAGGTATGTAGCGTCTCTTTCATGTGTACTTCTACTTTATCCATCTCCCAATTACATTCCTCTTTGGCTTCTTTGTAGGCTTGGGCTTTTTCTAACTGCGTCTGTGCAAAATGCATATTATGCTTCCCCTTAAGTATCACACGCAGGGCATAAATCACTGCCATAATAGAAGCAGAAGCTACAAACAATACAGCTGTTCCCACATACACACTCTGCTCTAAGCCTACAAGCGTAGCAAACCATGACACAATAGTTCCCATCGTCTCCCCTGACGGTATTTGGCTAATATCCAAAGTCATCCCCAATTTCTCAGTCGCTAAATACACCAAGCCTATCAGTGATACCGTCCCTGCCAAAAGTGCTGACAATAGCCCCGTAAAGCGACCACTAGAGACATTTTGTACATACATAGGCACAATAGTCTCATTGGGTTCAAAGCCTTTATTTGCCTCTTCGTCTCTACTACTCAAGAACTCAATATAGCCTAACTCCTCTAGCAAAGAGACACAAACCTCTAATCCACCACTCTCCAAGCTCTCTTTGGCTACCTCATACTCTTTGAGGTCACTCTCTAAGAGCAGTTTACACGCTTCGCTCTCATGGTCTGACTCTTTTACAATATGCTTCGCCTCTTCTACTAGACGCTGTGCTTCTACATAGCTTTGAACTACTTTTACTTTAGGTGCTTTTACTATGACTTCTTCTATTATCTCATTATCTTCATTCATTCTATAAATCCTTATATCCCTATTTTAGCAAAAAATTCTATGAACCCTTTAATCTATAGCCTTTTTTTACAACTCTAGGCTATAATTCATTATATTTTACAACAGCTAGGACTTTTATGGGCATTTTTACTGCAATACTGATTTTATCTTTTCTTATTTTCTTTCATGAATTAGGACATTTTATCGCTGCACGATTTTTTGGTGTACAGGTCAATGTCTTTAGTATAGGCTTTGGCAAAAAACTCCTCAGCCGTCAAATAGGCAAAACCCTTTGGACCATCTCTGCCATTCCTCTAGGTGGCTATGTACAAATGAAAGGGCAAGATGACGCTGACCCTAGCAAAATCTCCTACGATGAAGACTCTTATGCTGTCAAAAAGCCGTGGCAACGTATTATCATCCTCCTAGCAGGTCCCTTTGCCAACTTTTTATTGGCCTTCATTTTGTATTTTGCTATGTCCATGATGGGTGTACCCAAACTGCTCACAGACATAGGCAATATCAGTAAAGACAGCCCTGCCCAACACGCAGGAGTACAAAAAGGCGATAGAATCCTCCAAATCAATGGTCATTCTATACACTATTGGGAAGAAATAAGCCCACAAATCACTAAAAATCCTAGCAATATTCACCTGCTTGTTGATAGAAACCATACCCTAGTCTCTCTCTCTCTCATCCCCAAACTCATAGAAGATACCAATATGTTTGGTGAGACTATCCAAAGACACATCATCGGAATAGCACCCTTAGGCACAAAGGAAATACTCTTCTTTGGTCTCTATGATGGCTTTGGCTATGCTTGGGAGCAAACCCAAAAAGCCTCCATGATGATTGTCCAAAGTATCCAAAAACTCCTCACAGGAGCCGTAGGTACTGACAAAGTAGGAGGCATTATCACCATTGTCGATGTCACAGCAGAGGCTAGTAATTCTAGCCTTCTAGCCCTGCTCTTTTTTTACCGCACTAATATCAGTCAACCTAGGTGTACTCAACCTACTGCCTATCCCTGCACTCGATGGTGGACATATTATGTTTAACCTTTACGAAATGATAACAGGGAAAATGGCTAACCAAACTGTTATGATGTACATAACTATCGTAGGATGGGTACTACTCATCATGCTGATGATGCTAGGACTGTACAATGACATCAATAGATTAATGGAGTAAACATGACTATACTAAACAAAGAACAACTCAGAGCCAACCTCGATGAAGTCATCTGGAACATAGAAGCCTCACGCATTACCGTGAGTGAACACCATATTGTCAAACTCGTCACCGTGGCAAAATATAGCCATATAGACAATATCGAAACCCTCTATAGCTTAGGGCAAAGGGCCTTTGGCGAAAACCAAATCCAACAACTCAAAAAACGCATGGGCATACTCGAAGACCTCCCCATAGAATGGCACATGATAGGCTCAGTCCAAAAAAAATAAAATCAACAATCTCATAGACCTACGCCCTACCCTCATGCACTCTTTGGACACTTTGGAACTCGCAGACGAACTCAATAAAAAACTCCTAAGCAAAAACCAAAAAATGTCTTGTCTTCTGCAAATCAATGCATCCAAAGAATTCACCAAATCAGGCATACCCACAGAACAAGCCTACGATGTCTTCCAAGAAATCAAAGAAAACTACCCTCAAATCCAACTCAAAGGTCTGATGACTATCGGTATGAATACGGTCCATAGAAAAATCATTCAAAACAACTTTGAAGAGACCTATAAACTCTATGAAAGTCTCCAAAAAGATGGAGCAAAAATCTGTTCTATGGGCATGAGTGGAGATTATAAACTTGCCATACAATGTGGCTCAAACCTCGTGAGAGTAGGGTCTGCTATTTTTAAGGGTTAATGGTGCGTTGAAAACAGCACCCTACATCTCATATAAAATTGGCTATAATTTCTGTGCTAGTTGGGCGATGGTGTGTGATTGGCATTGCGAGGTGTTAGGTAGGGACAGGGTTAGCCTTTAATAAAGGAGTAACAATGCTAGCACGCATTTTAATTGTTATGGTCATTCTGCTATTACTAACAGAACGATTATATTAAAAACTTGAAGAGAGCTTCAACTCTCTTCCTGTCCCAACTGGCTGTATTATATCATAGTAAATCTAAAATCATTCAAAATTCCGTAGGGGCAGACCCATGTGTCTGCCCTTGATATGCGATAAAATCCAAATACCCACAATACACCCAAAGGGTAGAGACATGGCTCTACCCCTACATCATCAAAGATACAAAAGAAAAAAATCTACTGTCTGGCTCTTACACAACGCACATAATTACTAAGGTTCTTATAGTTAGAGTTGTCATTACCATAGTAAAGATTTACAACCCATGCATAGTTTGCAGAAGTTAGGGAATCTCCAATTTCATCCATCTAAAGCTAAGGCTTCATAATAGTCTATAGCATTTTGCCACTCCAAGCCTGTGACATGGTCTATCCCTACTGTTTCTCAATAGTGTCCCTCATCTCTTGCTATCGTTAAGGAAAGAAATGATTTTAGGTGATTATACTGTACTATTACTTAATTTTATACAACTAAACATATCTCAATATACTTAGTTATATATTCCCCAAAGAAGGGGAATATCAACGACTAAAGGTCGCCTTCGTGTTTTGCAAGATATTCAGCTACACCAGCAGTATCGGCTTTCATACCTTCGTCACCTTTGACCCAACCAGCAGGACAAACTTCACCATGTTCGTTAGTGAAAAGCATAGTATCTACCATTCTAAGCATTTCGTCAATGTTTCTTCCTAATGGAAGGTCATTGATAACAGCATGTCTAACAGTACCATCAGCATCAATAAGGAAAGAACCTCTAAGTGCTACAGCATCGTCAAGAAGTACATCATAATCTCTAGCAATTTGCTTGTTAAGGTCTGCTACTAAAGGCATATCAACTCTACCAATACCACCTTCAGCTACTGCTGTTTCTCTCCATGCAAAGTGAGAAAATTGTGAATCAACAGAAACACCAATAATATTTACGCCTCTTTCTCTAAAATCTGCTGCTCTTTTTGAGAATGCAATGATTTCTGAAGGACATACAAAAGTAAAGTCAAGTGGATAGAAAAAAAGTACTGCACCTTTTTCGCCTAGGTTTTCCATAAGGTTGAACCCATCTACTATTTGACCGTCTGCAAGGACTGCTGTTGCTGTGAAATCTGGAGCTTTTTTAGTTACTAACATGATAATTCCTATATAATAATTTTGATTAACAAATGCATATTATCGTATTAGTTTTAAAGAAGCATTAAAGCCTTAAAACTCCGTGATAAATTTGGGTATAATCCTCTATTAGACCAACCCCAAAGGAATACTATGACGTACAGTGAATGGTTTTATGCCCATGGAGAAAAACACAAAAAGATTATGGATAGACTAGAGCATCTCAGTGATACGGAGGTCGTGCATTATTTTCGATTTGAAAACATGGTGGAGAAGGAACCTGACTTCTGTCCTCTCTACAAAGAAAACAAAAAGTGCCATGACCTAAGAGGACTCAACTGCTACCTCTGTGCCTGTCCAAACTTTCGTTTCAAAGACAAAGGATACCATGTCCGAGAAGGCAGAACCCTCTTCTCTGCGTGTAGTATCAAATCCAAAGAGGGAGGACAGTTTATCACTGATGATGCCATCCATCAAGACTGTAGCAAATGCTCCGTCCCCCACGGCGAAACCTATGTCAAAACTATCTTTGACAGAGATTGGTTTGAGATGATGGAAAACGTCACATAAGGTATAGCTTTATTCTCTCCTTGACATATCTTATTACTTTGATTATAATAAGTAAAAAGATAAGGAGAATATTATGACACTTTCGGCACAAAAAGCAGAAAAGATTACCGTTACTATCCCTTATGAACTCAAAGAACAACTCAATGCCCTTAAAAATGAGTTTCAAACCAGTATGTCCAGTATATATAAAGAAGCTCTCAAAGCCTATGTCGAACAAAAAGAGAAAGAAAAATGGCAAAAAGCTGTAAACTTGATGGAAAAAGAGTACGAAAATAATCCTGAACTCACAGATTGGCTTGATTTTGAGGAGGATTTATATGATTATAAAACAGTCTGAAATATGGCTAGTCAACCTCAACCCATCACAGGATGGAAGGAAACGTATACTCTAGTGCCTTGGATGATAAAGTGCGAACCTACACAAGATAATTATCTCACTAAAGATTCTGCAATTGATACTTTTCAGATTCGTAATCTATCTACAAAACGCTTTATCAAAAAAATTGGAGTGATTGAAAGTAAATTACTTTTTACTGTTCATTCTATAGTAGCCAAAACGCTATCCGTACGCTATAGGCTTGTTGTGGATTAGCTCATTAACCTTTAGAAGTGTTGGTATCTTCAAGCGTCCAAGTGTCTGTAGAATCACAGCCCGTATCACAAGTAATGTGTGCATTGGCAGTTGTATTGGGAGCTACCCGAATGAGAAAAGTATCGCCATCATATCTCTGAGCCCTAAAGAGGTGTCTGCTACAAAACTCATCATTCATAAGCTCTACGACAATATTGGCATAATGATACGCCTCTGTTTGTGTCTCAAAAGTAGTATTATTTTCGTATTCACTTTTTTTAAAACAAGCACATTCGTGTTCTACAATAACTGTGTACATAATAAATTTCCTTTAGATGATAATATTTTGAATTATACTGAAAATATACTTTTATAGGGCTATTACTAGACCCAATTATCCAAACTCAATACTAATACCCTTTGAGGTTTATTTTTTGTATAGGTTCTTCTCTTGTTTGCATAAAATCATCGGATTTGGTGAGTTTGTCAAATCTAAATTCTTTGGGCAATCTCACAGCCTGACTTTGTCCATTTTGAAATAATTTTGCCGTTGATATCATGACAAATTCCTCATTCAAAGCCCAACAACCCAAACTTCCGAATAAACGCTTCATCTATATCAATCAGCCCCTTTTTTTGTAACATATCTAAGACTTCTTTGGTACAGTGGGTGTCTTTTGGCCATTCTCTTTGGAAGCCGTCTATGGCACTTTTGTTTGTGGCATCTATGGCTATGAAGGGTTTTAAGATGACATCTCTACTTGCGTCTATATTGTTTACGACTCTCCAAATGAGCATATAAGGGTCGTTGATATTGTTGTTCATCGTATCTACGATGATGAGAACTTTGATGTGGTCTTGGAGTGTTTCTAGTTTTTCGATAAGTGCTAATTGAGCATAGGTTTTTTCTACGGCGATGACGCAGACTGGGTTTTTGGTATGGCTCATGTATTGGGTGAGGGTTTTGATGTTCGGGGTCTATGTCTTGCATTTTGTTGAGCAAGTCTTTGTCGCTGATATCGAGACTTTCTATACCGTCTTTTACCTCAGCTCCTGTGGCATCAAGTCCTAGCTTACCTCCTACGAATTGTTCGCTTGACGAGTGGTCTAGGTGGTCTACAATGCCTTGGGTAATCAGTATTTTAGCAGGGTCTAATCTGTTGAGGATATGTTCGATGAGGGCTTCACTGTTTTCTAGTTCGGGTGCATCTTCGCCGACAAAAAGAGCGTGTTTGACAAAAGACATCTGTCCTACACCCCAAAATGCGTGCATGAACTGCATGGCGTGACCTTTGTAAAGGGTTTGCATTTTTGCGATGATAAGATTATGAAATACACCGTTTTCTGGCATATTATAATCAATCAAATCAGGAGCCATGGGTTTAAGCATAGGCAAGAATATACGTTCTGTTGCCCAACCCATGTATTTGTCTTCTAGTGGGGGTTTGCCTACGACTGTCGCTTGAAAGACAGGATTTTTCTTCATCGTAATCGTCTCAACATCCATCACAGGAAAAGGCTCTTTGAGCGTATAGTATCCCGTATGGTCACCAAAAGGACCTTCTATTTCTGTGAGTGTGGGGTCAACAAAACCTTCTATGACTATATCCACGTCACGAGGAATATAAATATCATTGCTAATGGACTTGACCAGTTGTGCATTGCTATTACGCACATATCCATAAAGTAGCATCTCAAACATTCCATAAGGCATAGGGGCTTGACCACACCAAATATACAGAGGGTCACCACCGATAGCTACAGAAATTGGCATTTTCTTTCCTGCTTTTTGGTATTGGTCAAAAAAGTGTGAGGCATCTTTGTGGATTTGCCAATGCATTCCTAGACGGTTTTTGTCGTATTGTTGTAGTCGGTACATCCCTAGATTTTGCATTTCTCCGTCAAGGCTTTGGGTATAGACTTGTCCCATAGTGATAAATGCTCCTCCATCTTCTTCCCAAGTTTTGAGAATAGGGAGTGTGTCTAAATCTACTTGCTCTTTGGGAATAATAATTTCTTGACATTCACCTTTACCTTTAAGACGCTTGGGAAAGACATTTTTCAAAGACCAAAGCTTCGGAAGCATGGCAAGTTTGGCTTTGAATCCCTTGGGTGGTTTGAGTTTGAGCAGTGCATCAATACCTTGGGCAAGTGCATCAGGGTGTTTTGCAAAGATTTTTTTCGGTGAGTTCTTTAGAGGCAAAGATATTCATAAGTACAGGCATATCGTATTTGATACCCTTGGCTTTGTTGATGGGATTGGTAAAAAGTAGAGGACGAGAATTCTCACTTTTGACCTCTATATATGCTACATGAGGGATTTCAAGTTCTACATCAAGAGGCTCGTCTATTATCTTTAAATCGCCATTTTCTTTGAGCCATTGTACTACGTCTTTCATTACATATCCTTAGGGTTTCATAAAAAATATTATAACCATAATGTAATGTATACTAGATGATTATGCTATCATATCAAAAAGGCATTCTCTATTATGATGATTAAGATTTTAAAAATCCTTGCTGTGCTACTCTTGCTTGTTCTTTTGTTACTTTATTATGTATTTTATACTTCGCTAGGGACAAAACAAGGCTATTATATGCTCTCGTATATCTTGACTGCCAAAAATAATGTGGATATCAAAGTCAAATCTATAGACCTGCATGATTACCCTCAGCTCTCAGCCAAAATCATAGTTGAGAGGAAATATACTTTCTTGCTAAAAGGAAAGTATGAGAACAAAATTTTTGATATGGATTATACACTTGATAGTGAGTCTATACAGAGTAATAATGCTCGTATTCATGACAAGGTAGCCATTAGAGGCACACTCAAAGGTAGCTCTAAAAATCTGCTCATTGAAGGTGAAGGTAAAGTACTTAGTGGCTTTATTCGCTATTCAGGCATCAAAAAACGCCATGGGTTTAGAGATGTCTTCATCCATCTTCAAAAGGCTAGTTCGCGTAAAATATTTGAACTCCTCGGTGAAAAAGTGCATGTAAACGCAGAGGTCAATGCTACCTTTACTCTGGGGGTTATCAACAAAGAGACGCGACAAGGTCATATCAGTATTGATATTCATGATAAGGATTATGAAGGAATCGCTCTTAATATTCATAGTGATATACACATAGACGACAGCCATTATACTTTTGCTGTAGATATCAATACCCTAGGTGCGAAACTTCAGATTACCCAAGGGAAATATCATAGAGAGAGTAAACTAGGCGAAGCGATGTATGTATTGGATATACCCGATGCACTAGTTGTAGAAAAGCTTTTGAAGTTTCAGCTCAATAGTCCGATACACAGTCAAGGACAGATTGTTTATGACAAAAAAGTCAGAGCCAAAGGCTTGGTAGAAGGCTTTGGAGGGCTTATCACCTTAGAATATCAAGATAAGAAGATTCGCTTTGATATTGATACTTTGCCTCTGTCTCCTTTGTTAAAGAAGCTCTCTATTGAGACACTTTTTGATAGCAATGTCTCAGGTTTAGGAGCATATCACCTAAGTGATAGAAATCTGTCATTTGAAGGGAAACTCTCCGAGCTGGTCTTTCGAGAAAGCTCTTTGAGCAAAGACCTTTATACATCATTGGAAGTAAATCTCTCTAAAGAACACTTTAGGCACAATAGTTTGAAACTTCATACTATTGAAGGGAAACTTTATAGCGAGTTACACTTAGAAAATACCAAAAATCATATTCGGCTAAACGATACTTACATCAATAGCCGTAATGATTCTATCAAAACAAACATAGATATAAGCCTAGATACCTACACACTCAAAGGGAAAATATTTGTCAAGATAGACCGATATACCAAGGCAAAAGATACCTATATACGATTCGATGCCAAAGTGCAAAAGCATTATGACCTCAGTCTCAATGGTATGATAAATCCCAAGTGGATGAGTATGGATTATAGTCTTGTTTCTGCAAGGATTCCTAGTCATATATGTACCATTGAAGATGATATCAATCTTACAGGACATATTTCGGGTCCACTCAAACGCTTACAAATAGAAGGCAAAGGCTTTGCCCTTGAAGGTGAGGTTGAGTATCAAGCGATTAAAACATCTAAACAACTAGAAGACATACATATCTCACTACAAAATATACACGCGTTAAAGCTCTCTACCTTGCTAGGATACCCTCAACTGCCCTCAGGCAAGGCAGATATACGTCTAGACTTTGACCTGCTGTCTTCTGTATATCAAAAAGGTACTATAGATTATAGGCTCAAAGACTCTAGCTATGCACAGCTTCCTTTAGCCCTAGAGAGTAAGATAAAAATCGATAGTAACAAAATAGACTTTAACGCCCATATTACACTAGACTCTGCCAAAGTCAAACTAGAAAAAGGAGAGTTCAACTTAAAAAGCCAAAAACTCAAAACATTTTATACCCTAGATGTGACAGAACTCTCCACACTCGAACCCCTCTTGTCACATCCCTACTCAGGAGAGGTATATGCTGTAGGCACAGTAGAACATGAAGGCAATTTTACTATTCATGGACTTTCCAAAACCTTTGGAGGATTTACGGAGTTTCATTATGCCAATGGACGATTGGGGATAGAGATAGCCAATGCTTCTTTGGAACGTATTATGAAACTTTTTCCTTATCCTTTGATACTTGATGCCCTTACGAATGCGCGTATTGATTATGACTTTGCTAGTGAATCTTTAGACATCAACGCTGACCTTCAACATGCCAAGTTTTTGCCTAGTACAGTGGTCAATGATGTCTATGAAGCCTCCAATATAGACCTCCTGCAAGAGACCTTTGGGCTTTCTACTTTGGAAATCAACTATCACAAGGATAGGATTTTGGCAAACCTCATGCTTGAAAATAATAGCAGTCACTTTTATATTACCGATGCCCAAATAGACAAGTCAATCAACAGTGTCAATGCCTTGTTTGATGTCAAGATACAAGCACAAGCTTTTACTGGTAAAATCTATGGTACCTTAGACAATCCCCAAATCAAGCTCAATCTTCAAAAGCTGATTCGCCATGAAATGGACAAGCAATTAGATACCTTTGTAGGAGAAAAAAATCGTAAAATGATGGACCAACTCCCTATGGGAACTACGGCAAAAGATATGGCTAGTGGTGTAGGTGGAGCATTTATGGGCGTTTTTTTCTAAAAGCCAATGATTTATCATTAACTCTATGGTATGATACTCTATTAGATTTTGACAGAGGATAGCCTGATGTTCGTATTTTTCAAATATTTTATTTACTTGCTTCTTGTGCTGTCTGTAATACTCTTTTATCTCCTCTTTACTCCCATGGGCAATAGCACGGTCTATGGTCTCATTAGTACCCAACTCAGTGAAAAAACCGATGTGCAAATAGAGGTCAAAGATATTATCCTCTCTGAATATCCACAGGTACATATTGAAGTCAACATACAAAGAAAAGCCAAACTCATACTTGATGGCTACTTGGATGATACGCGTATGAATATGGACTATACCCTCACCAGTGACTGTATCGCCACAGAAGAATGTAAGATAGATGACATCATTAATATTCACGGCAATGTCCAAGGTCTATTTAGCAGACTCATGCTCAAAGGTCAAGGGACAGCACTCGATGGCAAAATAAAATATCAAGCCATCAAATATCCTAACAAAGTAGAAGACATCACCTTAGATATGTACGATATCAATTCTACCAAACTACTCAGACTCCTTGGACAAACAGCACTCATCAAAGGAAAAGCCAATGCCAGCGTGCATTTTGATATTATGAGTAATACCCACAAAAGAGGAGTGATTACCTATGATGTCAAAGACAAAGACTTTCAAGGTATCCCCCTCTCCTTGCATACCAAGGTCAAAATACAAGACGATACGCATACATTTATTATGGATGCTACCTCCCCTCACCTTTTGTTACATATCACCAAAGGTATTTACCAGCAAGAAGCCAAAACAGCCAAAGCCCACTATGTCCTCGATATCCAAGACTTAAGTAAACTAGAATCCCTACTAGGCAACAAGTATCGAGGAAGCTTTTATGCCATGGGAGAGATATCCTATGGCAAAGACTTTACAGTCACAGGACTTTCCAAAAGCTTTGGAGGTATGACCGATTTTGTCTTTGAAAAAGAAGGACTTAGCGTCACCCTTAAGGATGCACAGCTACATCAAATCCTACACCTTTTTCCCTTTCCTACTATACTCACAGCCCATGCCACAGGTAAGCTCTACTACAACTTTGTACAAGAAACCCTTGTCGTCAATACCACACTCAAAAATGCCAAATTTTTACATTGTAAACTCGTGGATGTCATCTACAAAAAAGCAGGGGTCAATCTCTTGCACGAAACCTTTGACAACTCTAGCCTCAACCTCACCTACCACAACAGTATCATTCTAGGAGATTTGCACCTTGCCAATGAACGCAGTCATATCTATCTCAACAATACGACTATCAACACCCAAAAATCTACCATCAATGCCTACTTTGATTTCAAGATGCAAAAGCAAGAATTTGCAGGAAAAGTCTATGGTCCCTTAGACAAACCCAAAGTCAACCTCAACATGCAAAAACTCGTACGCTACCAAATGGACAAGCAAGTCGATAAACTCATAGGCAAAAATACAAGAAAAATTATAGAAAGTATGCCCTTAGGAAACGTAGCCAAAGACTTAGCAACCGATGTAGGTGCTTCTTTTATGAAAGTATTTTTTTTAGGACAACATAGCATATCTTTTAATCCTATTTAGCTATGATAGGAGTATGACCTATATTGTACCCAACCATTTTTTGCAAAAGCATCCCCACGCAGTGATTAGTTCTGATTCACTCTTTACTTTAACCTACTCTACCCAAAGAACCCAAGAGAAGATTGCTGTGCGAAGTACCACCCATGTGATGATTTTAATCATACAAGGAAGCAAGAGACTCACTTCTAAAAATACGGATATTATGCTTGGTGAGGGAGATATTCTTTTACTTACGCAGGGCAATTATTTTATGAGTGAGATTATCAATGAAGCAGGTACTTATCAGGCTTTGATGGTCTATTTTAATGATGATTTCATCATGAATTTTATTGCTAAGTATCATTTGGATTTGAAGCCTTATCGCTCTTTAGATGTGGTCTCTTTCTCTTGTGATACCTTTCTTTCTGCACTGATTCACTCTTATACTTTACAAGCCAATCAAAAGCTTGATTATCAAAATGAAATCATCAAACTCAAAACGCAAGAGATGTTTTTGCACTTATTACAGACACAAAACAAAGTCTTCGGAGCATTTCTAAAAACGATAAGTCTTACCTCAAAAGAGAGAATAAAACATATTTTAGAAGCCAATATAGACTTGCTTTTTAGTGTAGAAGATATGAGTAAAATAGCATCTGTGAGCAAAAGTGAACTACGCCATGCCATGCAAAAATCTTTTGGTATGCAACCCAAAGCATGGCTCAATAGCAAACGCATGGAAGAAGCAGGACTTTTGTTGTCCAATACAGAACAATCTATTACGGCTATTGCCACTACCTGTGGCTATAGCACGGCTT
Organism: Sulfurovum sp.; assembly: GCA_030949325.1. Classification (GTDB taxonomy): domain Bacteria; phylum Campylobacterota; class Campylobacteria; order Campylobacterales; family Sulfurovaceae; genus Sulfurovum. The sequence goes on along the minus strand of JAUZSQ010000086.1, from coordinate 14,734 downwards.
CATGGTTTGGCGTACAGTTCAAAAAAGTATTATGGCATGACACCCAAGGTCTTTCGCCTACAAAACCAATAGTATCTGTGCCATTTCTCATACTTTTTAGGTCTTAGTTCCTTTATAATATGCTTATTATTTAAAGGATTTAAAATGAAACAACATACACTACTTAGCATCGGACTACTGGCATCTACCTTGGTTTTTTACAGCATGTAACTCAGACTCAAAAGCAGACAAGATAACAGACAGCATCATATTTGAAGCAGAAGGTCTCTACCCAGAAAGCCTAAGTTACAGTCATCAGAAAAATACATTTTATGTAGGTTCATACACACAAGGCAATGTCCATACCATCAGTAGCACGGGTGAATATAGTCTATTTATCTCTGATGAAAAGCTCATTAGCACTATGGGAATACTCGTTGATAGCAAAAATAATCAACTCCTCGTGTGTAATAGTAATCTCGGATTTAATCCCTCGGCAAGTCAAGAAAGCATAGGAAGAGTCGCAGGATTGGCTGTCTATGACTTAGATACCAAAGTACAAAAAAGCCTACTATGATTTAGCAACACTCTCCCCCATGGAAGGGCATTTTGCCAATGATGTCACAGTAGATAAACAAAACAATATCTATGTTACCGATAGTTTCTCGCCTCATATTTATAAAATTGATGCTCAAGGACAAAAAGAAATCTTTGTCACAAGCTATCTATGGGATATCAATCAAGGGGAATTTGGTCTCAATGGTATTGTCTATCACACAGAAGGTTTTCTCATCGTCTCACACTATGCCCAAGCCAAACTCTACAAAGTCTCACTTGATGACAGTAAAGAAGTAACAGAAATCCTCTTCAATCAAGACAATCTCAGCACAGAAGAAAAACTAAGCCAACTCGATGGACTAGAACTCTCAGGCAATACACTAAGCGTTGTAAGTAACAATCTTTCAGCCTCAACCCATGGTAATGCTGTCTATCAAATGACTTCAAGCGATACATGGAAAACAGCCACAATTACAGGTACTATGCTTACAGGACAAACCTCTCCCACCGCAGTGACTACAGTAGGAAGCAATCAATATGTACTCTATGCCGACCTACTCAAACTCGTCTCACAACAAACAGCACCCAAAACCTATACACTACAAAAAGTGAGGTATTAAACAACCCTAAAGTCTCTCAGGCATTTCATCTTTAAAGGCAATACTCTCTGCTTTTGCCAAGATATCTAAAGCACCTTCATCAATCATCGCTTGGGCGAGTTGCGTACCTAGAGTATCACTCTGTGAAACTTTGGCTCTGCGTTCTTTGTGCATGATGTGTGTACCATCGGGGTAGCCTAACATGGCTTTGATAACTATCTCATCACCCTCAATCATCGCATTGACAGCCACAGGAGCTGAACACCCTGCACCTATACTAGAAACAAAATCACGTTCTAGTTTTGTAACGATGAAGGTATTTTTATCGTTAAGACTCATAGCAATTGCGCGTACTCTATCGTTTGATGCGACGATTTCTATACCTAAGGAAGCTTGACCCATCGGAGGGATAGCAAAGGCTAACTTTTCTACAAAAGGAATGTCTTTGAGTAAGTCCAAGCGATACAAACCAATGTATGCCAAGATAATAGCGTCATACTGACCTGCTTTGAGTTTGCCTAGTCGTGTGTTGACATTGCCTCGAAGCTCTTTGACTTTGAGGTCTGGACGGCGTTGGAGTAGTTGCATACGACGACGTAAACTGGTAGTCCCTACCCTTGCCCCTTGTGGTAAATCATCTAAGTTTTTATAGATATGAGACAGCAAGACATCACTTTGGTCTTGACGCTGTGTAATCGCACACAGTTCCAAGCCCTCAGGGATATAAGTGGGTACGTCTTTGAGTGAATGCACGGCAATATCGGCATGACCTAAGAGCATGGTATCTTCAAGCTCTTTGGTAAAATGTCCCTTGCCTCCTATCAATGCCAAAGGCTTATCAAGGATTTTATCACCCATAGAGGTAATTTTGTTGAGTTCTACTGTAATATTAGGAAATGCTGTTTCAATGCGTTCCTTGATATGATAGGCTTGCCACAGTGCTAGATTACTAGCCCTTGTAGCGATAATAAGTTTTTCCACGTTGAGCACTCTCTTTATTTGCTAAGTTTGGTATATCCTGTACGTTCTTTGTCCCATACACCATCAATATAAATCGTCGGTGTTCCAGAAACCATCATTTTTCCAGCCAATAATTCATCTGATTTGAGGGAATCTTTGACTGATTTTTTGTTGATAGCATCGGCACTGACACTATATCCTGTGTGTGATTTGACAGCTGAAAGAATTTTGGTTACATTGGTCTCTTTGGGGTCGATTTTGAGACTATATATTTTCTCTACTACATTCATCTTGCCTTCATGTTGTGCCACATGCATCACACGCGTTAGCACATCAGAGACAGGGTGAATACGAAGTAAAGGTAAGTGATAATAATAAATAGCTATCTTGGTAGGGTGGGCTTTGGCTTCTGCAAATATTTTGGGTACTAGGGTTTGACAAAATGGACACTGTGGGTCAGAAAAGATAAGGACTTTATGCGTCGCATCTTTATTTCCAAACAAAAGGTGTGCATCATCATAATACGACTCAGGCACAGTAGGCTTAATATCATTACGATAATTTTGACCTGTTTTGAGGTTGCTGAGTTGTCCTGTAATCATGCCATCTTTGATAAACATCGTCTCAGGTGCATGAATTTCTTTGCCTTGATACTCCAAATCCATAGTCGTAAGCAAGATATTCCATCCTGCTAAGTCTTTGTGAGTTGTAGATTCTACGACCGTGACACCTTTGATAGTGACTTTGGGGTTTTGAACCACAGAGGTTTTTACATACTTAATTAAATCTTTTGTATCGGGTGTGCTATTGGCACTAAGAGTTACGGTCGCTACGACTGTACTCATCAATAATTTCGACATCAATGACATTATCATCTCCTTGGGGGTTAAAATGTTTATTTGGTTGTTCTGGTGTTATTCTAACCATAAATTGTAAATAATACGTATAAATCAAGGCAGAAACACCTAAAAAGTCAGAAAATACCCCTGGAATGATGAGTAAAATCGCACCTATAAAATAAGAAAGATTGGCATTTTTGAACTTTTGCATATCGAGTTTACCCTGCTTCATCGCTTCTATATTGCCTAGCATGGTATGTTGAGACTTTTTCAAAAGACGCATTCCTACGACAAAACTAAGCAATATCCATACCACTGTCCAAAAGAATCCTATCTCTTCTCCTGTTTGCAAAGAAAAGTATAGCTCCAAAAGGAAAAAAGGAATGACTACAAATATCATTTATAATACCTCTGCTAAAAAGCTATCTAACTCAGTAGCATCTACTTCGGTTTTGTCCATACCTTGACGTGTGACAAATTCTACCATGCCATTACTAAGATTTTTGCCAATGATGAGTCCATAAGGTACACCCATCAGTTCATAATCTTTTATCTTGGCTCCAAACCTGTCTTTTCGCTCATCCAACAAGACATCAATCCCTCTAGCCTTAAGCATCTCATACACACGTTCACCCAAGGCGAGTTGGGCTTCGTCTTTGATGTTTGAGACAATGATATGTAAGTCAAAAGGGGCTGAGGCTTTTGTCCAGATACAGCCTTTGTCATCATGGTTTTGTTCGATAATACCTGCGAGTAATCGGCTCACCCCAATACCATACGTACCCATTTGGTAGGCTTGTGCCTTGCCTTGGTCATTGAGAAACGTGGCTTTGAGTGCTTCGGAATATTTGCTTCCTAGCTGAAAGATATGCCCTGCTTCTATGCCTTTGGTCATACGCAACGACGCTCCACAAGCACAAATATCACCCTCTGAGGCATCCGTAGCTACTTCTACATTGGCTCCATAATCACAAGCATCACAGACAATAATATCATCTTCGCCAGAGTCTGCTAAAAGCATAAACTCTTTGCTACCTTCTCCACCGATTTGTCCTGAATCTGCTTGAACGACCCTAAAATCAAGTCCTAGACGGGTAAATATCTTCTTGTAAGTCTCTTCCATGACGCTAAATTCACGTTGCATATCTTGGGTACTTGCATGAAAACTATAGGCATCTTTCATCAAAAATTCACGCCCACGCATCAAGCCAAAACGGGGTCTTATTTCATCACGAAACTTAAGATTGATTTGATATAGATTTAAGGGTAATTGCTTATAACTTTTGACTGTATTTCGTACGAGATTGACCATTGCTTCTTCATTGGTGGGGCTAAGTAAATAATCATTGTCTTTACGGTCTTTAAAACGTAAAAGCTCTTTGCCATACTCTTGTGAACGCCCTGATTCATCCCATAAACTCTGTGGTGTCACAAAAGAAAGGCTCACCTCTTGGCATCCTACTTTGTCGAGTTCTTCTTTGACTACGGCACTGACTTTGTCTAATATCTTTTTGCCCAAAGGCAAATAATTATAGAGTCCTGAATCTCCTACTGATTGTATATATCCTGCACGAATAAGATAAATATGACTGGCTAACGTGGCATCATTAGGGGTCTGCTTACTGGTAGGGCTTAATAATCTTGAAAATCTCATCCATTGTATCCTTTAGTGTGGTGGTCATCTTTATAGACTTTGACATCTATATTTTCGGTGTCTATATTAAATATACCTTTGACAGATTCAATACAGTTTGCATTTTCTTTGTCTGTAGAAGATTGTCGTAAGTTTTGGGTAGGGTCATGTAAAAAACGTTTGAACATCTGTACTGCCATCTTACGCATATTTTCTTCAGATTCCAAAGGTACAAAACCTTTACGAATCGCCCTCTTCATCTCTACATCAATAGCTTCTTCTACTTGTAGTCGCATTTGCTTAATCAATGGCTCAACCGACAAGGCCCGTAGCCATGCATAAAATGCTTCTTTATACTCTTGGACTATCTCTTCTGCACGAACGGCTTGTTCTTCTCGTAAGGCATGATTGGTCTGAGAAATACTGCGTAAATCATCTATTCTAAAGAGTTGAAGCTTCGGTATATTCATCTCTTCTATATCTTTGGGAATTGCCATATCAAACCAATAGCGTTGCATAGCAGTATTCTCAATCATACTGCGTTCAATAATAGGCTCTATCGCAGATGTCGCCGTAAATACCAAACGGTAACGGTTCAGATATTTGACAAGTGTATCCATCGTATCTGCTTTGACATTCTCACCTAGTGTTTGGACAATAGCATCAAGCTTCTCTCTATCTCTACCCAAGAGTACCACATCACAACCTGCACGAAGCAGATGCTTAGTAGCCAAAACACCCATCTCACCAGCACCAATGACAATGGCTGTCATCCCTGCCATATTTTCACCCAAAAGGCTGTTGGCTTGTGCTACAGCTACCGAAGCGATAGAGATAGGTTTTTGTGAAATACGCGTCACATTGCGTACCTCTGCTGCACATTTGAGTGCATAGACGAGCATACGATTGAGCTTTGCTCCTGCTGTAGCATTACTCCTAGAGAGCATAAAGGATTCTTTGACTTGACCTGTAATTTGAGATTCACCAATGACCAAAGACTCCAAAGACGATACAACAGCAAAGATATGTGCTACGGCATCTTCATCATCATAACGTTTCGCGGTGCTTTTGAGTGCATAAAAGTTTAACTTGGATTTACCTGCCATCAGTCCTAATATCGCATGATAAGAAGAAAAATTGTCGCGTGTAGCCAAGACAATCTCTACACGGTTACAAGTAGAAATAATAAAAGCTTCATGCACAAATTCAAAGCCCGTAAGCAGATTGAGGAATTCGAGCTTTTGGCTATCATCCGTAAATGCCAACTGCTCACGCATCTCTTGGTCACAATTTTTGTGTGAAAAGCTTATGACCTGATAATACATTAAAACTCCCTCTCTATCATTGCCATAGCAATACCACTCAACGCAGATTCTCCTCTAGCGTTCATCAAAGTAATCGCTTCTTCTACCAAAACTTTGGCTTCATCAAAGGCACGTTGAATCACAGCTTTGTCATACATCATCTCTTTAATCCATGCTTGTTCTTCGCTATTTAAGGCTTTGCCATGCAAGGATTGAAGCTTTTGTTGTTCTACGCTATCCATCGCTTCATAAAGATAAATATAAGGTAAAGTGGTTTTACCCTCTTCAAAATCATGCAAGGCAGGTTTGCCCAAAGTCTGGCTATCGGTTGTAATATCCAATAAGTCATCTATCATTTGAAACGCCATACCCAAATTACGTCCATAGGTCATATAGGCTACTTTATCTTTACCTGACAACAAGGCAGCTGCCCCTGCTGAAGCTTCCATAAGTGAAGCCGTTTTTTGGTAAATCATTGCTAGGTAGATGCTCTTATTGCTATTAAAGCTTTTGGAAAGTGACACATCTTTTAGCTCTCCTAGACTCAACTGCATGACAGCATGAGAAATGATACTTGCAACATCTGTAGAAATATTGGTCAATTCAAACAAGCCTTTGGAATACAAAATATCCCCTAGCATAATGGCTGTTTTGTTACCATAAAGTGCATTGAGAGAAGGTTTGGCACGGCGTGTATCAGCATCATCTATCACATCATCATGCAACAAAGAAGCAGCATGAATCATCTCCACAATCGCTGCTGTCTTGACCACAAGCAAAGAAGTCCCTGCGATACTCAAAATAAGCTTGGCTCTAAGCCTCTTGCCATGAGGAAGCTTGGCATATAAAGCAGACACTTCTTTGTCATCCAAATCTATGATAAACTGTTCTATCTTTCTTTCGACGGCAGTTAACACAACTTTTTCTTCTTTTGTTGTTCCACAAAGCTTTCATAATCACCCTTGAAGTCAATGATAGTACCATCCTCATTGATTTGAATAATTCTATTGGCAAAGGCATCAATGAGTTCTCTATCGTGAGAGACACAAATCACACCTCCCTTATAATTATGCAAGGCTTCACCTACTGCGACAATGGCTTCTAAGTCCAAATGGTTATTGGGTTCATCCATCACCAAGAAATTGGCATCATCCATCATCATTTTGGACATCATGACACGGTGTTTTTCTCCCCCTGAACAGGCATCTATCTTTTTCTTTTGTTCTTCACCAGAAAAAAGCATACGTCCTAAGGTTTTACGAATATCATCAATATGCCACTTGGGGTCAAATCCTTGTATCCATTGTGCCAAAATCTCATCTCCTACAACCTTATCGGTAGTATTTTGAGGGAAATAGGAATAGGTAATGGTTTGTCCCCATTTAATAGTACCTGTATCGGCTTGGATTTCGTCCATCATCAATTTGAGCAAGGTAGTCTTGCCTACACCATTGGTACCAATAAGTGCGATTTTGTCTTCAGGAGTGACTTTGAGATTGAAGTTTTCAAACACTACGTTACCATCATAAGACTTAGAAAGGTTTTCTATCTCTAGTACTTCATTGCCTATTTCACGGTGTGCCTTAAACATAATAGAAGGGTCACGACGTGAAGAGAGTTGAATGGCTTGAACATCTAGCTTGTCCAATTGCTTTTGTCTTGATGTGGCTTGTTTGGCTTTGGAGGCATTGGCTGAGAAACGTCGAATAAACCCTTCGAGTTCTTCTTTTTCTTTCAATCCTTTGGCTCTGTCTGTTTCTGCTTGTTTGGCAATAAGGTTTGCTGCGATATACCACTCATCATAACTGCCCTTAAATTCACGGATATTTTGGAAGTCTAGGTCAAGAATATGTGTGACCACGCCATTGAGGAAATGTCTATCATGCGAAATAACCATCAACGTACCTTCATGGCGTTTGAGTTCATTTTCTAGCCATGAAATCGTCGCCATATCAAGGTTGTTCGTTGGCTCATCTAGTAGCAAGACATCAGGCTTCAAAAATAGCACTTGTGCCAAAAGGATTTTAAATTTGTCCCCTCCTGTGAGTGAAGACATAAGTTCAGAATGTTGGGTACTAGGAAAGCCTAAAGATTGCAAAAGTTTTTCTATTTTGACATCCGACTCATAAGTAGGGTCTTCATCGGCACATATCATTTCCAATTCACCTAAGCGATTGTTGACAGCATCATCTTCAAAATCGCCTTCCATATAGAGTTTTTCTTTCTCTTTTTGGGCATCGAAAAGCTTTTTATTGCCATAAAGTACCGCATCGCTTAGGGTAAATTCTTCAAAAGCATATTGATTTTGAGAAAGCATCCCTAGTTTCAGTCCTGATTGTAATTGTACCTCTCCATCGCTTTGCTCCAATTCTCCTGCAAGAATCTTCATAAAAGTAGATTTCCCTGCACCATTTGCACCGATAAAACCATAACGCTTCCCTACATCAAGGGTCATGCTAATCTTATCAAAAAGTACTCTTTTACCATATCGTTGTGTCAAATTTACTGTACTAAGCAAGTTCTATCCTTCTGTATAATTATAAGTGCAATTTTAGCCAAATGTGCTGAAAGTGAAGAAGTCTCTTAGAGTGCGTCTTCATCCTCTTCATCTGTTCTAATACGCAAAACAGAATCAATCGTACTTACAAAGATCTTACCATCACCAATTTTACCTGTCCTAGCTGCTGTGGCTATGGCTTGGATGGTTTTTTGTGCATACTCTTCGGTGGAGACGATAATCTCTATCTTGACCTTGGGGATAAATTCTACCACATATTCTGCTCCACGGTAAAGCTCAGAATGCCCTTGCTGTCTTCCATATCCTTTGACCTCAGAGACTGTCATACCTTCTACTCCTATTTCTACGAGTGCTTCTTTGACATCTTCTAGTTTAAATGGTTTGATAATAGCTTCAATTTTTTTCATATTCGTATTCCTTTATTAGTTTAAATACTTCGTTTAAATTCAGGGTAAGCTTCTACACCACATTCAGCAATGTCAAGACCTTGAAGTTGCTCATCATCTGAGGCTCTAAATGCAGTCATTTTATTGATGATAAACATCACAACAAATGACGAGGTAAAGGCAAAGACACCCACAACCAATATACCTTTGACCTGTGCCCAAAGTGATACATCAGCAAAGATTGCCACGGCAATCGTCCCCCAAATACCATTGAGTAAATGCACAGATAAAGCCCCCACGGGGTCATCAAGACGGAGTTTATCAAATAATGCTACGCCCAGTACCACAATACCCCCACCAATAGCCCCTACATAAATAGGCGTATAAATATCAAACATATCAGCTCCAGCTGTGACAGAGACCAAGCCACCTAAGGCACCATTGAGAATCATCGTAATATCAAAACGTCTGTATTGTATATACATAATAATACCTACAGAAATAGCCCCTGCTAGACCTCCTGTATTGGTATTCATAATAGTAAGAGCGACTAAATCGGCATTTTCTTTACTAGAGATAGCACCTACTGAGCCACCATTAAAACCAAACCAACCAATCCACAAGAGTAATGCACCTAAGACTACCAACGGAATATTCGACGCAGGAATCACACGGATTTTGCCATCTTTGGTATAGCGTCCACGTCTTGGACCCAAAATCAAAATCGCTGCGAGTAATGCCCATGCCCCTGTAGAATGTATGACCGTACATCCTGCCAAATCGTGCATGGCTGAAATATCAAACATCGTACCTTCTAGGATATTGGTTCCCCATGTGACATTGACTACCAAAGGATAAATAATCCCTGCCATCACAACCGTAAATAAAGCCAAAGGGATAATCCGTGTTCGTTCACTCACCCCTCCTGACATAATATTGACAGTTTTACCCACAAATGCCATTTGAAAAAGGAAAAATGCCCAAGCACTAATGCCTGTTTGGAATTCCCAAGAGCCAAAAGCCATCTTGTATCCTATGAGTAAAAAAACCAAAGAGGCTACAGCATAGACCATAAGATTGACGGTCAATACAGCCGTTACATTCTTTGTTCGTACCAATCCTGCTTCGAGCATCGCAAAGCCTGGTACCATAAAGATAATCAGTGTCATTGCAAAAAGTGTAAAAAGTGTATCAATAACATAATTCATTTCCATTGTCATATACTCCTTAAAATAGTAAATAAGGTATATTCTATCCAAAATATAATAAGAGAGTTAGTAAAGGGGAAAGGGGGAAAGAGACTAAAGAAGTAAAATACTTCTTTAGTTTAGTGCTTAAAGTGCGTCAATATCTTTTTCATCTGTTCTAATACGTAACACAGAATCAATCGTACTTACAAAGATTTTACCATCACCAATCTTGCCAGTTTTCGCAGCAGAAGCAATAGCTTCTACAGCTTTTTGTGCATAGTCATCATCGGAGACAACGATTTCTATTTTGACTTTAGGAATAAATTCTACAACATACTCAGCCCCACGATAGAGTTCTGAATGCCCTTGCTGTCTTCCATATCCTTTGACCTCAGAGACTGTCATCCCTTCGATACCTGCTTCCACTAGAGCATCTTTGACATCTTCTAGTTTGAATGGTTTAATAATTGCTTCAATTTTTTTCATCATAATTTCCTTTATAAATCATAAGTAAACACGCTTAGGCGTTGTTTACTTTTTCACCATGAATGGTTTCATCAAGACCTTGTTGTTCTGTGTCTTCATCTACTCTTGCTCCACCTGTTAATGCCGATGCAATATAGAAAACAATGATTGTCCCTACCAACGTCCATGCTCCAACAATCAATACAGACTCTAGTTGTACCCAAAATTGTCCTAGTCTATCACCTGATTCTTTGAGTGGTCCATCCCATAAAAGGTCTTTGTCATCAAGGGCTAAGAATGCTACAGCCAATGCTCCCCATAGTCCTGCTAGGAAGTGAATAGCAAAGGCATCAAGAGAATCATCATAACCGAAGATTTTTTTCAATTTGATAATACCAAAGAATGCAATAATTGCACCTACAATACCTAGTACAAATGCTCCACCAACGCTCACAAATCCAGCAGCAGGTGTAATCGCTACGAGTCCTGCGATAATACCTGAAGCAATCCCAAGAAGTGTAGGTTTCTTAAAGATAATCCACTCAAGAAGCATCCAAGTAATACCAGCAACAGCTGTAGCCACAGTCGTTGTCATCACAGCCAATCCAGCAATAGCGTTTGCACCAAATGCAGAACCACCATTAAATCCATACCAACCAAACCATAGAAGCGATGCACCTACGGCTGTAAGTAAGATACTATAAGGCTTCATTGCTACACTGTTGTATCCCACTCTTTTCCCTAGCAAGATAGCAAGAATAAGACCAGCTAAACCACCATTCATGTGTACTACTGTACCACCAGCAAAGTCTAATGCACCTGCATCAAACAAGTATGCACCATCTCCACCCCATACCATGTGCGTAATAGGAGCATAGACCACAAGACCCCATAATACGACGATAATCATCCATGTAGAAAACTTCATACGTCCAATCACAGAACCTGAAGCAATCGCTACAGCAATCGCTGCAAAAGTACCTTGGAATGCAATAAATACATACGTTGGATACGTTCCACTCAAGTCAGTCCATGCAATGCCATTGAGCATAATATGGTTGAATCCACCAAATACATTTTGAATCGTTTCATTTTCAGAGGTACCAAAGGCTATAGAATATCCTGCCAAAATCCATACTACAAAAGCCACTACAAAAGCACCCATAACCATCGCGTAAGTATTGAGTACATTCTTACTTCTTGTCATACCACCATAAAAGAGTGCCAATCCTGCTGGTGTCATAAGAAGTACAAATGCTGTAGATACCATCATCCACGCTGTGTCTCCCGAGTCAAGTGTATCTTCTGCAAACGCCACAATAGGCAACAAAAATGCCAGTAGAGCTGAAAGTTTTAATTTCATGCTAATTCCTTTAAAATTATTTACAGCCGTACAATAGCATAAAGTGTATGTACTATGGTGATAAAAGTGCCTCATATTTAAGCACTAGAAAAATACTTTAGAGAAGCAGAGGAATTTCAAGCTTTATAAATTGCTCAGTATGAAAACATTTGATTTGATTTTGCAAAGAAAGCTTTGCAATTTCTTTATCATTTTGTACTTCTCTATGACTCGAATGTATCGTCAACTGTATCATCGCCCTCTTGGTATTTTCGATAATCACATGTTGACCAATCAATAGTTTCAAGCTAATATCCATAGACTCCGTATCTCTAAACGTCTCTAATACTTTGCGTAAAAGTTTGGAAAAGCTATTTTGGTCTATCTTAAATGGAGGTAAATCTTGGTCAGTAAAAAGGGTAAAAGCACTACGGTTTTGGCTTCTAAACAAAGAGAGGTTCGCTTCAAGCAAGATATTAATATCAGTAAGGGTCAATCTATCGCTTTGGAGTTTGGGTAAGGTTTGGATACAAGGGGTAGGATAGAGACGTAAGGCAATTTCGTTTTCATTTTCATAGCTCACATGAATAGCATAGAAAACAAGCACATCATAGGTCAAGGACAAGACACTAAGCCTATTGCCAAAGTCCTGAGGTGCATACGACACAGCCATATCATAGAGTTCTCGCTGAGACACGTAGCCAAAGAGTATCTCTGCTGTATGATTGAGATAAAGTATTTTACCTTGATTGCTAAAGAGAATAAAAGGACTATTGTCCCATTCTATAAAAGACTCAAAATTAATCGATGTGCTGTTCATGTATCTTTTTCCTCAATGTATTTCTATTGATACCCAACACCTGTGAAAGCTGTAATTGAGAACCAAACTTTTCAAGCCCTGCTTCTATCAAAGGCTTTTCATATAGACCCAAATACGCTTTATATTCATCCTTACCTTCCAAATGCCTCAAGAAATACCCTCTTAATACTTCTTGAATATCCTCTGCATCCATACTAGCACGACTCAAATAGCTAAAAATAGACTTTTTAAGACTTTTACTATTTTTACTCAAATCTATAGGTACTTCACTAGGCTCTACCTCTTGCGACTAAGCATCAATATTTCTCTAGCCTCTACGATAAACAAATCTTTCAAATACGCTACATCCCCACTACGTTCCAAGAGTGAAGGCATAGTATAAATAAAGGCAAACAGTGTATCAATCACTTCAGGATTGCCTAGATAATCAGCTGTAGCAATAATACGCTTGTTCGCAAAATTGAGCCTATTGGGATTGCTCAATTTTTCAAAATTACTAATAATCAATGCATCATATTGCCCTAAGGCTTCTTCTACTTCTTTTTGATTACTACCTGAGACCATAGGCGTATCAGGAAACAAATACCGTGCCAGTACTTTCTTGCCTGTATGTGCTTCTCCGATAAGGATAGAAGAGACAAAAAGTGTTTTGGTCAAGTTAAAGCTTTTGATAATATCTTGTATCTGATTTGATGTAGTAAAAAATGTTTCCATAAGACTCTCTTTATGTGATTACTTTTCATCATAGCATATCTTTCTAAAAGAATAAACATACAAAATTATGCTATGATAATCTATCTTATACAAAGTGAATACATGCCACAACCTATTGATATAGCCCAAGAAAAGATAGCCCTCTGTAAAGCAGAAAAAATACCCTACTTAAACCTTAGTGGTTTAGGATTAGAAACCATACCTGAATCCATCGCCGAACTCACATGGCTAGGCTCACTTTCTCTCTCACGAAACAAACTCACTTCCATAGAGGCAATTGCCCCCCTCATCAACTTACACAAACTGTCATTCTCTGATAATAATATAGAATCTATTGATGTACTCTATACACTACCCAAGATAAGACACATCTTTATGAAAGACAATAAAATAAGTGACATCAGACCCCTAAGCAATATGCAAAGACTCAAAAAAGTAGAAGCCAACCACAATCAAATCTCTGACCTTCAATGCCTCACAGATAAAGAACTCTTGGTATTTTTGGATGTTGCGTATAATAAGCTAGAAAACCTAGACTCCATACTCAACATACCAAGTCTTGTATGGCTATGTATAGAAGAAAACCCTTTAAAACCCTATAGCCTACATGATGTTAAAAAAGCACTGCCCAAACTACATCACTTTAGCTATGAGGTGAGTGCTTGTAGTCTTGATATAAAGGGTTAAGCAGTAGATTTGGGAAGAGGTAGCTTATCCTCATTTTGAATATGATTAGCCGAGATATGGGTCAGATTTACCCCTACATAAGCATGATGAGCCGTAGGGGTAGGTCTTGTGCCTACCCAAAAAGTTAGATAATGTATATTTAATGAAGAAAAACTATTTTGGATTTATCTGTTCTATATGGTCACCTTGTTGAGTGATGACACTATAACCTTTTTTGAGAGCTTGTGTTTGTAGGTGTTTTGGAAATATTTTACCTGCTAATGCTCCTATGAGTTTATAATCCTCATAATCTCTATGAAAATAGTAGAAATTATCCATTATCTTATCTAATTGGTCTATACTATTTTGGCTCACTCTATTTTTGACCTCTACGACTGCTATATGGTTTCCATTTTCCAATAATATATCAATCTCTTGTGTTTTACCTCTTAAATTCCTTTTATCATTCTGATAGACATAATCAAAGTTTACATTGGCAATAGTTGGATTTTTTTTGAGCGATGAATAAAAGAACTCTTCTACTTCCAAACCTATAGATTTATTGACTCCATCTATATTTTGAGAGAGTGCTTTTATCTGTTTATCCGTTTTTTTCATCTGCTCATCCGTTTTCTCTTGTGCTTTTTCCAATCGTAATATTGCGTTTGTCAATTCTTCATTTGTTACCATCATGCTATCCTTTGGTTCTATTATAGCAAAAAATTTTGAGAAGTTGAATCACCGATAAGGCATAAAATAAA